>JBARWE010000138.1:0-11849 GCA_049646625.1 Xanthobacteraceae bacterium | reverse complement strand
CATCCGGCACCGCGCAGGCCGCGCCGCGCGCCGCGCCCAGGGGCCGTGCCACAACCGCGCCGGTGGCGCTGACTGGCGTCAAGCACATCGTCGCGGTGTCGTCCGGCAAGGGCGGCGTCGGCAAATCCACGGTGTCGTGCAACCTGGCGCTCGGCTTTGCCGCGCAGGGCCTCAAGGTCGGCATGCTCGACGCCGATATCTACGGCCCGTCGCAGCCGAAGCTGTTCGGTCTCAGCGGCAAGCCGCGGCAGCTTGATGCGCAGACACTCGAGCCGATGCAAGCCTTCGGCATCAAGGTGATGTCGATCGGCTTTCTGGTCGAGGAAGACCTGGCGATGATCTGGCGCGGGCCGATGGTGATCTCGGCCATCACCCAGATGCTGCGTAACGTGGCATGGGGCGAGCTTGACGTGCTGGTGGTCGATTTTCCGCCCGGCACCGGCGATATCCAGCTCAGCATGGCGCAGCAGACGCCGCTGTCCGGCGCGGTCGTCGTCTCGACGCCGCAGGATATCGCGCTGATCGACGCACGGCGCGGCATCGCCATGCTGGAGAAGGTCAACGTGCCGCTGCTCGGCGTCATCGAGAATATGTCGAGCTTCTGCTGCCCGTCCTGCAATCACGTCTCGATGATTTTCGGCCATGGCGGCGCGCGCGCCGAGGCGGAGCAACTCGGCGTGCCGTTCCTCGGCGAGGTGCCGCTCGACATGACGATCCGCGAGACCTCCGACGGCGGCCGGCCGATCGTCGCCACCGCGCCGGACAGCCATCACGCGCAAGCCTTCATCGGCATTGCAGGACAGGTGTGGGCGGCGCTGATGTCCGGCGGCGTGGTGCGGCCGGCGCCGCGCATCGTCATCGAATAGGCGCGCGCGTCGTCACTTGCTCTGCTCGTTGCGCGCCTTCTCGTAGCGCGCCTTGGCGTCGGCGTTGGGCGGATAGAGGCCGGGCAGCGGCACGCCGCGCTCGACTTCCTGCATGATCCAGTGTTCGAGCCGCTCCTGCTCGACGCACGCCGCCGTCACCTCTTCGAGTAGCGCCTGCGGAATCACCACCGCGCCGTCGCGGTCGGCGACGATGACGTCGTTGGGAAACACCGCGACGCCGCCGCAGCCGATCGGCTCCTGCCAGTTGACGAAGGTGAGGCCGGCCACCGACGGCGGCGCCGCCGCGCCGCGGCACCAGACAGGCAGGCCGGTCGCCTCGACGCCGGCGAGATCGCGCACCACGCCATCGGTGACGAGGGCCATGACGCGGCGCTTGTGCATGCGGGCGCACAGGATGTCGCCGAAGATGCCGGCGCTGGTCACGCCCATGGCATCGACCACGGTGATGCAGTTCTCGGGCATGGCCTCGATCGCCGCGCGTGTCGAGACCGGTGACGACCACGATTCCGGCGTCGCAAGGTCTTCGCGCGCCGGCACGAAGCGCAGCGTGAAGGCGCGTCCGACGAGGCGCGGCGTGCCTTCGCGAAGCGGCTTCGGCCCGCGCATCCAGACATTGCGCAAGCCTTTCTTCAGCAGCACGGTGGTGATGGTGGCAGTGGCGACGCTACGCAGCGCGGCGAGAAGTTCGCTGTCGTTGGACATTGGGGGCTGTTCTCCGGCGGTCGGCGCCGTTCGGCGGGCCGTCCGGCCGATCCTGCGCCAGCATCTGATTAGGAGGAAAGGGACTGGCTGGCAACGCTTGCCGCGCGGCCGGCGGCCCCGCGAGGCTTGCGAAAACAGCCCGGCCGCGTCATATGGGCGCCGCAACGAGGAGCCTTCGATGGCCATACCGAGAACGCCGCCGACGATTGCCGCGGTGAACGGCATTGCGACCGATACGAGCTTCGGTGCGGTCACACCGCCGATCTATCTGTCCAGCAACTTTGCCTTCGGCGGGTTGGAACAGCCGCGCGCCCACGAATACACCCGCACCAGCAATCCGACCCGCAGCATGCTGGCGGACACGCTGGCTCAGCTCGAAGGCGGCGCCGGAGCCGTCGTCACCGCCTCCGGCATGGCGGCGGTCGATCTGGTGCTGGCACAGCTTGGCTCCGACGATCTGGTGGTGGCGCCGCACGATTGCTACGGCGGCACCTACCGGCTGTTGCTGGCGCGGCGCGACAAGGGGCAATTCCGCCTCGCGCTGGTCGATTTCGGCGATGCGGCGGCGCTCGCGGCGGCGCTGGCCGACAAGCCGGCGCTGGTGTTGATCGAGACCCCGAGCAATCCCCTGATGCGCATCGTCGATGTCCGTAAAATGGCGGCCGAGGCCCATGCCGCCGGCGCCCGGGTGATCGTCGACAATACGTTTCTGTCGCCGGCGCTGCAGCGGCCGATCCTGCTTGGCGCCGATTTCGTGGTGCATTCCACCACGAAATATCTCAACGGTCATTCCGACGTCGTCGGTGGCGCGGTGATCGCCGCCGACCAGCGTGATGTCGAGGCGCTGGCCGCCTGGGCCAATATCGTCGGCACCGCCGGCGCGCCGTTCGACGCCTATATGACGCTGCGCGGCGTGCGCACCCTGTTTGCGCGCATCGAGCGCCAGCAGGCCAGCGCGGCGGCGATCGCCACGCGGCTTCAGGGCCATGCCGGCGTCACCGCCGTGCATTATCCGGGCCTGCCCGATCATCCCGGCCATGCCGTCGCCAAGGCGCAGCAGGCCGGGTTCGGCGCGATGCTGAGTTTCGAACTGCGCGGCGGGGTCGAGGCGGCGCGGCGCTTCGTCGGGGCGACGGGAATTTTTATCCTGGCGGAATCGCTCGGGGGCGTCGAAAGTCTCGTTGCGCATCCCACGACGATGACTCATGCTTCGATGGACGCCGAGGCGCAGCGCGTGGCCGGCATCCACGACGGCCTGCTGCGGCTGTCGGTCGGACTCGAAGCCGAAGCCGATCTGCTGGCCGGCATCGAACGGGGGCTGGCCGCGGCAGGGGTGTAGTCCATAAGGAGAGTACGATGCGACAGACGCTGGCCGACGCCATCCTCGCCACGGCCGCCGACGCCATCCTGCTCGCCGACCCCGACGGCATCATCCGGTTCTGGAATCCGGGCGCTGAGCGCATCTTCGGCTTTTCCACCGAGGAGGCAATCGGCCAGCCGCTCGATATCATCATTCCCGAGAACCTGCGCGCGCGCCATAACGACGGCTATGCCAAGACCATGGCGACGGGCGAAACCCGCTATGGCTCCGGCGACATCCTCGCGGTGCCGGCGCTGACCCACGATGGCCGTCGCATCTCGGTCGAGTTTACCATTGTGCTGCTGCATGGCGACGACGGCCAAGTGTCGGGCATCGCCGCGATCCTGCGCGACGTCACCGAGCGCTTTCAGGAATTGCGCACGCTGCGCCGCCGGCTGGCCGAACTGTCGGCGGCTGGACCTAAGACCGTTGCCGGCTGAATGATAGGGCTGGCGCCAAGATCTCCTCTCGCAAATGGCCCCTCTCGAAAGGCCTGCCATGACCGATATCGCCGCCGCTTCGCCGCGTCTTGCGCCCGAACTCGATGTCACGGAATGGTTCAACACGCCGGCGCCACTCAGTCTTGCCGGCCTGCGCGGCAGGATCGTCGTGCTTCATGCCTTCCAGATGCTGTGTCCGGGCTGCGTGCAGAGTGGCCTGCCGCAGGCGCAGAAGGTTTCAAAACTGTTTTCGCCGGACGATGTCGCCGTGATCGGCATCCATACCGTGTTCGAGCATCATGCGGCGATGACGCCGGTGGCGCTGAAGGCGTTCATTCACGAGTATCGGCTGACATTTCCGATCGCGGTGGATCGGCCGGGTGATGAGGGGCCGCTGCCGTGCACCATGGCGGCCTACGGCATGCGCGGCACCCCGACCCTGATCCTGATCGATCGGCAGGGGCGGCTGCGCAAGCACAGCTTTGGCGCCGAGGACGACATGGTCGTCGGGGCCGATATCGCCTTCCTGATGGCCGAGAAAGAGAAATGAGTGGCTAGTTCGACGCCGCGAGCCACCAGTTGGCGTCGTGCGCGCCAAGCCGCCGCGTGAATGTCCATTCGTCGACAGTGTCGCTTGCGGCGTTGGCGATCGCGATATTTTCGACTGCGTGCTCGCTGCCGGCGCGCACGCTCAGCCAGGTCGCGACGAAACGGACGCGAATATCGGCAGCGCCGTCATGGATAGCGATATCGAGAAGCTGCGGCTTGGCGAGCCGCACCAGTGCCGTCTTCGTCCGCTTGTCGCCGTCCTCGCGCGTCGCGATCGCCGCCGCATAAGTGGCGTGGACCTCGGGTGTCACCAGTGCAGCAAGCGCGTCCTTGTCGCCCATGGCGAACGCGGTCGCGATCGTCTCATAAGCCGTTTGCGCGTCGTCCAGGAAGCGATCGATGGCGAAGCCATGGTCGTGGCGGCGGATGTCGTGCACGGCGGCCGCGAACGGGGATTCTGGCGGCGGGGCGTTGTCTTGCGCTATCGGCGCGACCGGCTGCCGCTCGCGGTATAGCCCGGTCACCTCGGCAAGGAACAGCCAGGCGGGGCCGGCGGGCTTGTTGTCGATTTTGCTCTCGGCCTTGTTGTCGACCTTGGCTTCGGTGTCGCCATCGGTCGGCTTGGCATAGCGCAACCAAACCCAAAGCTGCCAGCAGATCGCCACGAGCAGCAGCAAGGGCACCAGCCAGGAGCCGTCCGCCTCGTGTTCGAGGCCGGTCATGACCGCACCACCTTCATCGTAGGCGGCTGGATCGCGGCGGCCTTGACGCGGGACGCGGCCATGCCGCTGCCGCCGCGCCGCTCCATGACGATCTCGCTGATCACCGAGAGGGCGATTTCTTCCGGCGTGCGCGCATTGAGGTCGAGGCCGGCCGGCGCCCGCACGCAGGCCAGCGCCTCGCGGTCGAACCCTTCGGCGCGCAGATAGTCGAGCACCAGGCCGGTGCGCTTGCGGCTGGCAATCAGCGCGATATAGCGGACCTTCGATCTGAGCACCTGCTGCATCGACTGGTGATCGCCCTTGTGCTGGGTGGCGACCACGACGAAATCGTTTTGCGCAGGCGTCAGCGCCGCATAGTCGGGATCGTCGGTCAGAATACGGGCCGCATCGGGGAAGCGGGTGGCGTCCGCCATCGGGTCGTCCACCACGATCTCGAAACCCATCATGGCGCCGAGCTGGCTCAAGGTCTCGGCGACCCGGCCATGGCCCAGCACCCACAGCACCGGCTGCGGCAGCACCGGCTCGACATAGACGCGCATCGCGCCGCCGCACGGCATGCCGGCGCCAAGCACCTCGTCGTCAAGGTCGATATCGATGGTCTGCGGCTCGCCGCTCTCGATGCACTCGATCGCGGCATGGGCCACGGTGGATTCGGCGCAGCCGCCACCGACCCAACCGGAGACGACGCCGCCCTCGCGGTCGAAGATCGCCTTGGCCGAGAGCCGGGCCGAGGTCGAGCCGCGCGTCTCGATCACGGTGGCGATGGCGAACGGCTCCTTGCGCGCCTTCAGATCGAGGGCGAGTGCGAGGGGATCGGGGGCTGTGCGTGGCGTGTTCGTGGTCATGTCTATCGCCGTCGTTGCCGCCAAATGGTGGCCGCCGGACTTGGATCCGGCTGCTCGCCGGGCGCCTTGGCGTTATTATTGTCCCGATATAACGTGCAGGCAAATGAATAATATTGACAGGTTGAAGCAATATTTCTGCTATTAGCAGGCTGGAGGTCTTGCCGTGGACATCGAGCTTGCCCGGACGTTTCTGGAGATCGTCCGCACCCGCAGCTTCGTCCGCGCCGCCGAACGGCTTGGTCTGAGCCAGACGGCGGTGTCCGCCCGCGTCCGCACGCTGGAGAGCCGCCTCGGCCGCTCGCTGTTCCTGCGCAACAAGAGCGGGGCCAGCCTGACGCCGGCAGGCGAGCAGTTTTTGCGTTATGCGCCGGCATTCGTGCAACTCTGGGAGCGCGCCCGCCACCAGGTGGCGGTGCCGCGCGGCCACCGCGCGGTGCTGGCGATCGGCGGCGAACCGAGCCTGTGGCAGCCCTGGCTGCTCGACTGGCTGCACTGGATGCGGCGCGAGGCCGCCGATATCGCGCTGCGGGTGCAGGTGGACGTGTCCGACAGCCTGGCCCGGCAGGTGGCCGAGGGCGTGCTCGACATCGCTGTGATGTATGCGCCGCAGCAGCGGCCCGGTGCCCGGATCGAACTGTTGCTGGAAGAGCAACTCGTGCTCGTCACCACCCACGCGGCGCCGCATGAGGCCACCCCGAACGACTATGTGTTCGTCGATTGGGGGCCGGACTTTGCTCTGCATCACGGGCTGAACTTTCCCGAGGCGATCGATTCCGGCCTGTCGGTCGGGCTTGGGCCGCTCGCCTTGAGCTACATTCTGGCCGCCGGCGGCTCTGGCTATTTCCGCCGCCGCGCGGTTGCCGCGCAGCTCGCCGACGGGCGGCTTAATCTGGTGCCGGGGGCGCCGAGCTTCTCCTACCCGATCTATGCTGTGTGCTCGGCGCGCGGCGACGACGGCCTGATCGCACGCGCCCTCGAAGGCTTGCGCGCGGTGGTGCACGATTCGGAACGATAACCGCCTCAATGCCGCTCGCTGATGTGCTTGCGGCGGATGCTGCGCACCACCCACCAGATCGCCGCTGCCGCCACCGGCACGAATGCCGCGCTGAGATAGGTCGGCTCGATCCGCACCAGCCCGGCCTCGTGCGCAGCCTTGGCGAGGTAGCCGAACAGGCCGACGACGTAATAGGTGATGGCGGCGACCGACAGCCCTTCCACCGTGGTCTGCAACCGCAGTTGCAGCCGCGTCCGGGCGTTCATCGATTTCAGAAGCTCCTGGTTCTGCTGCTGGCGCTCGACATCGACGCGGGTGCGCAGCAGGTTGGCGGCGCGCGTCAGTTTCTCCGACAGCGCCGCCTGCCGCGCCTCGGTCGCCGTGCAGGTGCGGATCGCCGGCGCCATGCGGCGGGCCAGGAAAGACGACCACGTCGGCAGGCTGCCGAGGGCGCGCTCGCCGATACCGTGCAGCCGCTCGGTGACGATCTCGTTGTAGGCGCGGCTGGCGCCGAAGCGGAACGAACTGGCGGCACCGCCGGCTTCCACCTCGGCGGCCAGCGCCATCAGCCCGTCGAGCAGATGGTGGTTGTCGGACAGGTCGCGGGCGCTGCGCATCGTCTCGGTCACTTCGGTCAGCCGCCTTTCGGCGGCGGCAATCGAGGGCATCAGCCGGTGCGCCTCGGGCAGGCCGAGCAGCGCGAAACTGCGGTAGGTCTCGATGTCGATGATGTGCTGGATCAGCGTGCCGGCCCGCTCGCCGCTCATGCCGCGATCGGTGACGAGAATGCGGACGAAGCCACCGGCGTCGAGCTGGAAGTCGGTGGCGTAGGTGGCAAGTCCGTCGCTGGTCTCGGCGGCGGCGAGGCTGGCGCGATCGAACAGTTGCTCCGGCGGGATGCGCGCCGCTTGTTCCGGCAGCAGATGCAGGTCGATGGCGACCAGGAGCGGCCCCGGCTGGTTGACCTGCCGCATCGGGGAAGCAAGGCTCTCGGCAGGGGGATGGAACGCCGGGGTATCGCCTTGCGACGGCGTTTCCCAGGTGTAGGTGGTGAATTCCGAATGCTGCTCCCAGCGCAGGATCGTGGTGCCGAGTGCGACGCGGAGCTGCTTTTCCGTGGGTTTGGGTGGGCCAAGCCCGCGCGCGGCGCAGAACGCGGCAAGCTTGGCGCGGTCGGCGGCGGCCCGCTCGCCGGTGGTGTCGAAGGCGAAATGCAGGATGCGCGCCGGCGCGGCGATCGCCGTCACCGGCCGGGCGTGGACCTCGCCGAGCACGGCCGTGCGCAAGGGGTGTGGCTGTAGCCGCGCCGCTCCGCTGTCGCCGATGGAAACCGCCGCGCTCATCAGTGATGTCAGCCCCTGTTGTGCCCGTTGCCAGCCTTTAGAGCCTTTTCGGCTCCGATGGAATCATAACCGATGCGGGGGGAGCGATATTTTCACCGGCCTGCACCCGGTGTCCGATCACTGGACCGGTCCGATTCTGCGGCTGCGGCCGTTTGCAAGACCGCCGCGCGCCGGCCTATGTAGGGGGCCGCGCGGCCGGCGCTGCCGCATGTCCATCCACGGAGACGAGCGACGTTGAAAGCGATCCGCATCGGCACGCGCAAAAGCACCATGGCGTTGGCCCAGACCGAGGAAATCATGCGCCAGCTCAGCGCCGCCTGGCCCGGTCTGGAGGTGGCGATGGACACCTTCGACACCCGCGGCGACCGCGATCAGGCCAGCAAGCTCTTGCGGCACGGCGGCAAGGGCGGCGCCTTCGTGGCCGAAATCCGCGCCGCGATGCTGGACGGCCGGCTTGAGGCGGCGATGCATTCGCTGAAGGACATGCCCGGCAACGAGGAGACGCCGCGCCTCGTGATCGGCGCGACGCTGAAGCGCGATTCCGCACAGGACGCGCTGGTGCTGCGGCCGGGCGTCACGCTCGACGATCTCAGCCGCAATGGCGGCGCGGGCTTCAAGATCGGCACCAATGCGGTGCGCCGCGCCGCCTGTCTGCGCCGGCTCTACCCGCGCGCCGACATCATCCATTTCCGCGGCGCCGCCGATACCCGCATTGCCAAGCTCGACCGCGGCGACAAGCAGCGCCTCGCCACCGGCGGCGAGGTCGGCCCGGCGGACGCGCTGGTAATGGCATGCGCAGGGCTGGAACGGGTCGGGCAGGCCGCGCGGATCGCCTATCGCTTCACGGCGGAGGAAATGCTGCCGGCGGTAGGGCAGGGCATCATCGCGGTCGAATGCGTCGCCGACGATTGGGAGACGCGGGCGCGCCTTGCCCGGATCGACGATTGTTGCTCGCGGGCCTGCGCCGAAGCCGAGCGCGAGGTGCTGTGGCTGCTCAACGGCCACTGCAATTCGCCGATCGCCGGCCATGCCGTGATTGCGGGCGGCGAGATGACGCTGATCGCCTCGGTGCTCGACGAGACGGGCGACGTTTTCATCGAGACCAGGCGGCAGGGGCCGGCGACGCATCCACGCGAGCTTGGCCGTGCCGTCGCGCTCGACCTGCTCGACAGGGGGGCGGCGGATCTGATCGCGCGCTCGCGCCCAGAATGAGCCGGCGCGCAGTGAGCGGGACCGCATGAGCGCCTCGCGGCCGCCGCGCGCCGCCACGCTGATCGGGGCGGCGGCGATCGCGATGTGGTCGTGGCTGTCGGTGCTGGCGGTTGCGACCGGGCGCATTCCGCCGTTCCAACTGGCGGCCATGACCTTCGCCATCGGGGCCGGTAGCGGCCCGCTGTTGATCCGGGCGCGGACCGGCCACTGGCCGCGCCTGCCGCGCGTGCCGTTCGTGGCATGGCTCGTCGGCGTCGGCGGGCTGTTCGGCTATCACGCGCTCTACTTCATCGCGCTGCGGCTCGCGCCGCCGGCGGAGGCGGGGCTGCTCAATTACTTCTGGCCGCTGCTGATCGTGCTGTTCTCGGCGCTGTTGCCGGGCGAGACGCTGAAATCCCATCACGTCATCGGCGTGGCGCTTGGCCTTGTCGGCACGGTGGTGCTGTTCGCCGGGCAGGGCGGGGCCAACTTCTCCGCTGCCTTCGCGCCTGGTTTTGCCGCGGCGCTGGCGGCGGCGTTCGTATGGGCCGGTTATTCGGTGCTGTCGCGACGATTGAAGGCGGTGCCGACCGATGCCGTGGCCGGCTTCTGCCTCGTCACCGCGCTGCTTGCGCTGCTCGCGCATCTTGCCGTCGAGGAAACGGTATGGCCGGCCGGCGCTGCACAATGGCTGGCGGTGCTGGCGCTCGGCGCCGGGCCGGTGGGGCTGGCGTTCTATGCCTGGGACATCGGCATGAAGCACGGCGACATCCGCGTGCTCGGTGCGGCCGCCTATGCCACGCCGGTCTTGTCCACCGTGCTGCTGGTCGTCGCCGGCTTTGCAGCGCCGAGCCTGTCGCTGGCGGTGGCGGCGCTGTTGATCGCGGGCGGCGGTCTCGTCGCGGCGAAGGAGATGCTGACAAAGCGCGGCTAGCTCGGCGTCCGCTCCCGATGGTTCTGCGCCGCCCGCCAGGCATGCGCCGGAACCACGCCTTGCCGCGTCTCGCCGGCCAGCACGTCGCCGCCGGCCGTCAGAACTTGTTCTTGCGCTCGCGCACCTCGGCGAACACTTCCGCCGCGCTCTTGCCGGCGAGGCCGACGGCTGCGGCCACTTCGGCCATGTCGGCGCGCAGGAAGACGTTGGCGCGCTTCTCCTCGCCGAGCAGCGTCGGCACCGTCGGCTTGCCGTCGGCGCGCTGGCGTTCGGCCTCGGCGGCGCGTGCTTTCAGTGCGGCGTTGCCCGGCTCGATGGTCAGTGCGAACTTGATGTTGGCCAGCGTGTATTCGTGGCCGCAATAGACGCGGGTGTCGTCGGGCAGCGCGCGCAGCTTCAGGAGCGAGGCCCACATCTGCGCCGGCGTGCCTTCGATCACCCGGCCGCAGCCGATCGAGAACAGCGTATCGGCGCAGAACAGCGCGCGCTCTTCGTCGAACATATAGCTGATGTGCTCAAGCGTGTGCCCCGGCGTCTCCAGCACGCGCGCAACGAGGCTGCCGACATTCACCGTGTCGCCCTCCTTGACCCGCACATCGACATCGGCGATCGGCGTCAGCTTGTCATGCGGCGCGGTGACGCGGCAGCCGTATTTTGCCTTCAGCTCAGCGATCCCTTGCGTGTGGTCGGCATGGTGATGGGTGACGAGAATGTCGCTGAGCGTCCAGCCTTCGCGCGCGAGCGCGGCAATGATCGGCGCGGCCTCCGGCGCATCGATCGCCGCCGTCGCCTTTGTGGCGGGATCGTGAATGAGCGCGCCGAAGTTGTCGGCGAGGCACGGGAACAGGCGAATCTCGGCAGTCATGTCACCTCCGTCGAAATCGCGCAGCGGCGCTGCGGGCGGCATGGATTGGCGGCAAGGCTTATCACAGGAGACGATCGCAACGAAACCGGTTCACCGCCCGGACTCCATCCGCGCGCGGTGGCGTGATACAAATCACCGATGGCACTCGATGTGATCGACCTGCGTGATTTCTATTCGCGACGGCTCGGCGTGGTGGCGCGGCGGCTGATCAATCGCGGCATCCGCGCGCGCTGGCGGGAGGCGCAGGGCATGCGTGTCGTCGGTCTTGGCTATACGACGCCTTATCTCGGCCTGTTCCGCGAAGATGCCGAACGCTGCGTCGCCTTCATGCCGGCGGCGCAAGGCGTGCTGAAATGGCCGACGGCGCGGCCGGCACTGTCGGCGCTGGTCGATGAGTTCGCGCTGCCGGTGCCGGATTCCGGCGTCGACCGTGTTCTGCTGGTGCATGCGCTGGAGATGTCCGACGATCCGGCGCGGCTGCTGCGCGAGGTGTGGCGCACGCTGGCGCCGTCCGGGCGGATGCTGATCGTGGTGCCCAACCGGCGCGGGGTATGGACCCGCACCGACCGCACCCCGTTCGGTCAGGGCCGGCCCTATTCGCGGGCGCAGATCACCCAGTTGCTGCGCGAGACCTGGTTCACGCCGACCGAATGGGGGGAAGCACTGTTCGTGCCGCCGGTCAGCGCCGGCTGGTTTCTGCGCTCGGCCATCGCCTGGGAACGGGTCGGCTCGGCGGTGTCGCTGCCGTTTGCCGGGGTTCATATCGTTGAGGCCACCAAGCAGGTCTATCGCGGCATTCCGATCACCCGCGAGCGCACCCGGCTTATTCCCTCGCTCGATCCCGTGCTGGTGCCGTCGTCGGTGCGGCACCGTGGCGCGCTCCGCGAGGATGAGCGCCGTCTTATCGATGGCCGGCCCCGGTCGTGACCGGGGCGGGGTCGTTGGCAAGGGTGGCCGATCAGGGTGGCGCTTACTCGCCGGGGGTAAAGTCTTCGCCTGCCGGCGCTGTCGGCTGGG
>JBARWE010000137.1:0-4622 GCA_049646625.1 Xanthobacteraceae bacterium | reverse complement strand
CGCCCGCCGCCGCATAGTCGGCGTCCAGGATCCCAGAGCGCAGCCCCGCCCCAGGCTCAACCGCAACCCGCGCCCCAAGCCCGACAAACCGCTTCACCGTGTCTGGCGTCCCGCCAACACGCGGCTCCCCACCCTCACACTCTCGCAAGATCGATATCTTCATGTGTCCTCCCGCGAGGCCGGCATCGCATCAGCCGATCCGCCGCAAGGGCCGTCGCACCGCGACGGCAATGGCGCGTGCGCAGCTTTATGCCGGCGCAAGCTATCTCAAAGACGATTTCAGTGCGTGCGGTCAGACGAGGAACAGTGCCATCAGGACCAGCACCACGATCGCCGTGCCGGTGCCGTACTTCGCCAGGTTGACGAAGCTGCGATAGGCCGCTTCGTGCGCGGCATAGTCGTTGCCGCTTGCGGTGTCGTAAGTCGTGTCGCCGTGTTCGGCCATCGGGTCCTCCAGCCATCTGCCCCGCCCCCGCGCAGAACAAAACCGCAACCGGCATGACCGGGGCGGCATCGCACCCGCGCCCTCGTGCAGGGGGAAGTGTAACGGGATTACCCGAACTTGCCGGCAAGGGCAACGGCGGAGCCGGCGCTATCCCATCGCCTCCAGTTCGGCGATCATGCCTTCGATTACCGACAACCCGCCGTCCCAGAACGACGGATTCCGGGCGTCCAGCCCGAACGGCGCCAAAAGCTCGGCGTAGTGCCTGGTGCCGCCGGCGGCCAGCATCGCGAGGTAGCGCTCGGCGAACCCTCCCGCGGCGCGCTCATAGACGGCGTAGAGCGAGTTCACCAGGCAATCGCCGAAGGCATAGGCATAAACGTAGAACGGCGAATGGATGAAGTGCGGGATATACATCCAGAACGTCTCGTAGCCCGGCTTGATCTCGATCGCGGGGCCTAGGCTTTCTCCCTGCACTGACAGCCAGATCTCACCGAGCCGCTCGGCGGTCAGTTCGCCGGAGCGGCGCTCGGTGTGGACGGCGCGCTCGAAGGTATAGAACGCAATCTGCCGCACCACCGTGTTGATCATGTCCTCGACCTTGCCGGCGAGCAGCGCCTGGCGCTGTTTCGCGCTGCGCGTGGTGGCCAATAGCCGCTTGAAGGTCAGCATCTCGCCGAACACGCTCGCCGTCTCGGCCAGCGTCAGCGGCGTCGGCGCCATCAAGGCGCCGTTCTTGGCCGCCAGCACCTGATGCACGCCGTGGCCCAGTTCGTGCGCGAGCGTCATCACGTCGCGCGGCTTGCCTTGATAGTTGAGCAGCACATAAGGGTGCGCCGACGGCGTGGTCGGGTGCGAAAAGGCGCCCGGCGCCTTGCCCGGCCGCACCGGCGCGTCGATCCAGCGCTCGGTGAAGAAGCGTTCGGCGATCGCCGCCATTTCCGGCGCGAACTCGCCATAGGCGGCGAGCACCGTACTCTGCGCCTCGTCCCACGGGATGCGCCCGGTGGCGGCAAACGGCAGCGGCGCGTTGCGGTCCCAATAAGCGAGCCGCTTCTTGCCGAACCAGCGCGCCTTCAGCGCGTAGTAACGATGCGACAGCCGCGGATAGGCGGCGCGCACCGAGCCGACCAGCGCGTCCACCACCTCGCCCTCGACGCGGTTGGCGAGGTGACGCGAATCGGCGACGTCCTTGAAGCCGCGCCAGCGGTCGGAGATTTCCTTGTCCTTGGCGAGCGTGTTGGTGATGAGCGCGAAGGTGCGCTCGTTGGCCTTGAAGGTTTTTGCCAGCGCCTGCGCGGCGGCGCGGCGCTTGGCCGGCGCGCGATCCTGCAACAGCGTCAGCGTCGGCTCGATCGCCAGATCGCGGCCAGCCACCTTGAAACGCAAACCCGAGATGGTCTGGTCGAACAGCCTGTTCCACGCCGCATAGCCACTCACCGACTTCTCATGAAACAGCTGTTCGACGCGATCTTCCAACTGATAGGGCTTGTCCTTGCGGGTGTCCTCGATCCACGGCCGGTAATGCGCCAGCGCCGGCACCGCGAGCGCGCGCTCCAGTACGGCATCGTCGATGCGGTTCAATTCCAGCGTGAAGAACAACAGGTGCGTCGAGGCGGTGGTGAGGCGCTCGGAGACGTCGCCATAGAACTTCGAGATATCGGGATCGACGCTGTCGCCGGCATGCACCAGCCCCGCGAACGAGATCAGCCGGCCGGCGAGATCGTCGATCGCCTCATAGCGCCGCACCGCTTCGGCAAGCCAGGCGCCGCCGCCCTCTGCCGCCGTCTGTTCGGCGAGCTTACCCTTGTAGGCTTGCTCGAAGGCGATGCAGTCGGCATCGAGCCGGTCGAGATCGCGCGTCACCTCGGGCGCACGGATGGACGGGTAAAGGTCGGCCAGGTTCCACTCCGGCAGCGCGGCCGCCTTGCCGGAGGATTTGGCAGCCGCTTTGCCGGCGGCTTTCGTTCCCGGCCGGGCGGCACGCTTGCGGGCGGAGGCAGAGGCAGAGGCGGCGGAGCGGCGAGCGGCTGGTTTCGCGGACATAGCGCGGCAACGGTCCTGTTCGAGGAAGCGCCGGAACGGCGCGGGGGCGGTTCGACCATAGGGCGGGAGGGCACCGCCGATCAACCGCCGCCAGCGCCGGCCCCGGCTTAACAGCGTCTTAACATTCTGCCGCGACATTGCCCCAAATCGGGACAGGACAAGAGGCCAATGACGCGGGTTTTGATTGCCGACAACGACCTCGCGCGACGCGAGACGATCGAGGCCATGGTGCGGGGGTGCGGTTACGATCCCGTCGCCGTCGGCAACGGCGACGCCGTCGTGGCGGCGCTGGCCGAGCGGCCGTTCGAGGTGGCGCTGGTCAATCTCGTGCTGCCTGGTCTCGACGGCATCGGCGTGTTGCGGCGCCTCACTGAGACAGGCCTTCATGTGCCCGTCATCGTGCAGACCGGCCCCGACCGGCCCGACGCCGTGGCGGCGGCGCTCAAGGCCGGCGCCCGCGACGTTCTGACCACGCCGGTCTCCTTCGAACGGCTCGCGGTGGCCTTGCGCAACGCCATCGAGACCGAGGCGCTGGCCCATGAACTGCGCCGCATCCGGCATCGCCGCGAGGGGCGGCTGGGGTTTGCCGACATTGTCGCCGAAAGCGAGGCGATGGCCGGCGTGCTGCGCAACGCCCGCAAGGCGGCCGCCTCGCACGCGCCGGTACTGATCGAAGGCGAACCCGGCACCGGCAAGGAATTCCTGGCGCGCGTCCTGCACGGCGCCGGCGAACGCAGCGGACGACCGTTCGTCGTGCTCGACTGCGCGCAGGTGCCGCCGCACCAGATCGAGGCGGAACTGTTCGGCAGCACCGGACGGTTCGCGCAAGCCACCACCGGCACCCTGTTCCTTGCCAACGTCACGGCGCTGCCCGACGCCACGCAGGAACAACTCCTCGCCGTCCTGCAACGGGGCGAGATCGCCCCACCGGAGACGCGCCGGCCGATACGGATCGATGTGCGCGTGATGTCGGCGACCACCGGCAGCCTGCTGCAGCGGGTCAAGGCCGGCACATTCCGCGAGGACCTGTTCTACCGGCTGCAGGTGCTGCCGCTGACGCTGCCGCCGCTCAGGGCGCGGCGCAACGACATTCCCCCTCTGGTCCGCCGCCTGCTGGCCCGGCTCGCCGCCGAGGAGGGCCGCACCATCAGCGGCATCAGCGCCGGCGCCATGGCGGCGCTGATGCGGGCGGACTGGCCGGGCAATGTGCGCGCACTGCAAGCAGCGCTGCACCGGGCGGTGATCGTCGCCACCGGCAGCGAACTCGATCGCGGCGATTTCGTCCTGCCGGATGCGGCGCCGGACCCTGCCGCCGCACCGGCCGAGGCGTTGCGGCTCGCGCCGCCGATTGCCGCGCCCGATCTGGTGCCCGAGGCGACCGCCGCCGCGCTGCCGCCGCCCGGCATGCTCGCCCTGCTCGATGACGACGGCGAGATGCGCCCGCTGCATGAACTGGAGGACGCCATCATCCGCTTCGCCGTCACCCGCTATCGCGGCCAGATGTCGGAGGTGGCGCGGCGGCTGAAGATCGGCCGCTCCACCCTCTACCGCAAGCTGGATACGATCTAACGACGACACCAAGCGCTTGAACCGTTGCGGCACTGCGACAGACCAACGGAAAATGCCGCGGGGCGACCCTGGCATGTTGCGCCGGGGCGCGTTGCTGCGGCACAACGGCGGTGCCGGCCGGCATGGAACCGGATCATGGAACCGGATTCTGCGGGCGACGCGATCCGGCGCACGAAGCGGAACCATTTCCGGTGCCGTCCCATTGGTCTTCAGCCATGGTCTTCAGCCATCCGTGGTGCGTTTGTAAACGTTAAACACATCCGTGATGGAGTGCCGGCGCGTTTGCGGCAGCCCACCAAGAGGAATTGAGAATGCGTGGCCCAGTCAGAGACCGTTTTGGATACGACCGCGTGCTGATCGCCGTCGCCGCGACCTTCCTGGCGGTTGCCGGCGCGCCGGCCTTCGCAGAGCCGTCCGAGACCCCGGCCAGCACCGCAAGCGCCCCGGCCATTGACATCAACGCCGCCATTCCGATGCCGGAGCCGGCCAACGTGCCGCCGCCGACCGCCGCCGACTTCAAGCTCGACACCACACCGCGCGCCGCTGCGAGCGACGAGCCGGCAAC
>JBARWE010000136.1:0-23822 GCA_049646625.1 Xanthobacteraceae bacterium | reverse complement strand
CGCCCGCCGCCGCATAGTCGGCGTCCAGGATCCCAGAGCGCAGCCCCGCCCCAGGCTCAACCGCAACCCGCGCCCCAAGCCCGACAAACCGCTTCACCGTGTCTGGCGTCCCGCCAACACGCGGCTCTCCACCCTCACACTCTCGCAAGATTGATATCTTCATGTGTGTTGCTGCCCGCCAAGCCGATGCCATCGCTGCCGCGCGGCGGCAGCCCTCACGATGCCGGAGCGAGCGGTCATCCCCCCAGATAGGCTTTACGAATATGCTCGTTGTCGATCAGATCATCGCCGGTGCCCGACAGCACGATATTGCCAGCCTCGATCAGATAGGCGTAGTCGCACATCTGCAGCGCGGAATAGGCGTTCTGCTCGACCATCAAGACCGTGGTGCCGCCTTTGCGGATGTCCTCGATGATCTCGAACACCTGTTCGACGATATTGGGTGCAAGCCCCAGCGACGGTTCGTCGAACATGATCAGCTTGGGCTTGGCCATGATCGCACGGCTGATGGCGAGCATCTGCTGCTCGCCGCCGGACAGCGTGCCCGCCACCTGCGCCCGCCGCTCGGCGAGCCGCGGAAACATGGTGAAGATGCGCTGCCGATCGCTTTCGATCTCGGCCCGGTCGGAGCGCAGATAGGCGCCCATATCGAGATTCTCGTCGACCGTCATGGCGGGAAAGACGCGGCGGCCTTCGGGACAATGCGCGATGCCGCGCGCCAGGATATCCCGCGCCGAACACCGGGTGATGTCCTCGCCCTCGAACACCATCCGCCCGCCGGCCGGCGGCAGCACGCCGGAAATCGAGCGCAGCGTCGTGCTCTTGCCGGCGCCGTTGGCACCGATCAGCACGACGAACTGCCCTTCCTTGACGGACAGCGTGATACCCTTGACCGCTTCCACCTTGCCGTAACGGCAGACCAGGTCGCTAATTTCGAGCACGTTGTTTCGCTCCCTGACCGAGATAGGCCTTGATGACTTCCGGGTTGCCCTGAATGGCCGCCGGCGGCCCCTCCGCGATGATCCGGCCATAGTTGAGGACGACGATCCGGTCGGAGATTCCCATCACCATCGGCATGTCGTGTTCGACCAGCAGAATGGTGACGCCCAACGCGCGAACCCGCGTCAGCAACTCCATGAAACGCATGGTTTCGGTCGGGTTCATGCCCGAGACCGGCTCGTCGAGCAGCAGCATCGACGGCTCGGCCGCAAGCGCCATCGCCACCCCGAGCAGCCGCTGATCGCCATAGGGCAGCGCCCCGGCCAGTTCATAGGCACGGTGCTCGATGCCGACGGCGCCGAGGATCTCCCGCGCCTTGTCCCGCAACTCGCGTTCCGACTGCCGCTCGCGCGGCAGCGCCAACAGCGTATCCCACAGATGCGAGCGGCCGCGGCGATGCAGCCCGATCATCACGTTGTCGAACACGCTGACGTTCTGGAACACGCTGGTGCGCTGGAACGTCCGCACCAGGCCGAGTTCGGCGATCTGATGCGGCTTGAGGTTGTTGAGCGAGGTGCCCTTGTAGCGCACCTCGCCCTTGGTCGGGCGCATGAAGCCGGTGACGACGTTGAACGCCGTGGTCTTGCCGGCGCCGTTCGGGCCGATCAGGCTGACCACTTCGCCCTCGTTGACCACGAAGTTCAAATCGGAGATCGCAACGAGGCCGCCGAAATGAACCGCGATGTGCTCGAGCGTCAGCACCGGCTGCTTGGAAGTCTGGCTGCTGTTCGTCACGATGCGTCCTGTGTCTTGGCGCTGGCCGGAGCACTCTGCCGGGCTTCGTCACTCTCGTTCGGAACCCCGAACCACTTTTCGATGGCCGGAACGATTCCCTGCGGCAGCACGAACAGGATCAGGATCATGAAGGCTCCGTACAGGATCCACTGCACCTCCGGCGCGGCGAACGAGCGCGCGATGACCGGGATGAAGCCGAAGATCAGCCCGCCGACGATCGGGCCGGCGAGTGTTCCCTTGCCCCCGGTCACCACCATGATGACCATGGTGATGGTGTAGAGGAACAGAAACACGTCGGGGTCGATGATCTTCAGATAGTGCGCGTAGAGGCTGCCGGCGGCGCCCGCCATGCCGGCGGAGATCACCGCGGCCAGCACCAGGTAACGGGTGACGTCGATGCCGACCGACACCGCCAGCGACTCGTTTTCCTTGAGCGCCACCATCGCCCGGCCGATCCGCGACTTCACCAGCCGGCTGATGATGACATACGAAATCACCAGAACACCGAGCACCAGATAGTAGTTCGACTGCTTGCTGTAGAAGTCGAAGTAGCCGACGCCTGGCAGGCCCAGCGTCAGCGGCGGGATCGAGGTCAGGGCTAGCGGCCCCTGCGTCAGCTCGACCCAGTTCAGCGCGACGAGCCGCGTCACCTCGGCGAAGCTGATCGAGACGATCACGAAGTAAGCATCGCGCACCCGGAACGACAGCTTACCGACCAGATAGCCGAACAGGCCGGCAACCAGCGTGCCGATGATGAAGCCGGACCATACCGGCCACGGCTCATGCACGACACGGATGCCGAACAATAGTTCGACATCGAAGCCGAGCGACACCAGCGCGCTGGTATAGGCGCCGATGCCGAAGAAGGCGACATGGCCGAGGCTGAGCTGCCCGGTATAGCCGAGCAGCAGATTGAGGCTCATCGCGGCGATGATGAACACGCCGGTGGTGATGAAGGCGTTCAACAGATAGGGATCGTTGAGCCACAGCGGGACCGACGCGAAGACGAGCAGAACGGCCCAGGGAAAAAGCCGCTTCATCCGATTCGCTCCTTGCGCGCGAACAGTCCGGTGGGCCGGAACAGCAATACGGCGATGATGATGAGGAAGCCCATCGCGTCGCGATAGCCCGACGAGACGTAGCCGGCGCCCATTTCCTCGGCGAGCGCCAGAATGAAGCCGCCGATGGTGGCGCCACCGATGCTGCCGAGGCCGCCGAGGATGACGATGGCGAACGATTTCAGCGCGGCGAGATTGCCCATCTGCGGCGTGATGACATAGACCGCGCCCAACAGCGCGCCGGCCGCGGCGGCCAGCGCCGAACCGATCGCGAAGGTCGCCATGTAGATGGCCTGGACGTTGACGCCCATCAGCGACGCGGTATCGCGGTCCTGGAAGGTGGCGCGCATCGCCTTGCCGAGCTTGGTGCGGTTGATCAGCAGGTAAGTCGCGCCGATCAGCCCCAGCGCGGCGAAGAATACGAACAGGCTGAGCCACGACACGAAGAACGGGCCGACCTGGAGCGGCGTCTGGGGAAAGGGCGTGTTCACCGACTTGCCGACGCCGCCCCAGATGAACTGTTCGGTGTTCTGCATGATGATCATCGCGCCGATCATCACCAGCATGGTCGTGTCGATGTCGGCATTGCGCATCGGCCGCAGCAGGGTCACTTCGATCAGCGCCCCCATCAGGCAGCCGGCGACGATGGCGAGCAGCAGCGCGACGAAGAAGTTGATGCCGAGCATCATCGACGCGAGGTACACGAAATAGGCGCCGAAGGCGTAAAGTTCACCATGCGCGAAGTTGACGATGCGCATGATGCCGAAGATCAGCGTGAGGCCGATGCCGAGCAGCGCATAGGTGCTGCCGAGGATCAGCATATTGATGATATGTTGTCCGAATTCGACCACGAAAGATCACCTCGGTTCGCTCTGGGTTCGCTCTGGGTTCGCTGCCCTGCGACGCTCGACGAACGGCGCGGCCGGCGTCCATCCGCAATGGGCGCTAGACGGCGGGAAAACCGCCGGCCGGGGGCGTGCACCGCTCGCGCGGCGCGCGCCCCCGATCGATGGCGTACTTACAGCTTGGGAAGCGTGACCTTACCGTTCTCGATGTGGATCAAGTAGACCTCGGGCCGGCTCTGGCCGCTTTCCTTGCCGGCAGGTCCCTGCTTGTTGAACTTGATCTTGCCGTTGAGCCCGGTGAAGTCGACTTCCCAGAACGCCTTGGTGATCGCTTCCGGCTCGGCCTTGCCGGCCTTCTTGATCGCCTCGGCGATCGTGCGGATGCCGTCATAGCCACGGAAGCTCTCGGTCGCGCCGGCGAAATGGTAGCCGCGCTTCTTCCACTCGCCGAGGAAGTACTTGGTCGCCGCCGGATCGGGCGTCGCATCGGGGACCCAGGGCGCAAACGTGGTCAGATGGTACGACCCGTTCGCCGCGGCGCCGGCCTGATCGATCAGCTGGTCGGGATTCTGCGAACCGCCGGTGGTGACGATCTGCTTCTTGATGCCGAGCGCGGCGGCCTGCTTCAATACCAGGGTGAGCTGCTCGACCGCGGTGGTCACGATGATGGTGTCGGAATCCGATCCCCGGATCTTCGAGAGCTGCGCGCTCATGTCCTGAGCGGCCTGATCCATCGTCTCGACATAACCGACCTTGACGCCGTTCTCCTTCAGCATCTTGCCGAAGTCCTCGGCGGCGCCACGTCCCCAGTCGTTGTTGATGACCAGGAAGTCAACCTTCTTGATGTTCAGCTTCGGGAAAATGTCCTTGAACGCGGCCGCCTCAAGCGACGACGGCGGCGAGGTGCGGAACACATACGGGTTGCCAGAGGTGGTGATCTTGCCGGACGACGAGGTCTCGACCAGCATCGGCACCTTGTATTCCATCAGCTTCGGCATCACCGCCAGCGTCAGGCTGGACCCCCAGGCGCCCATGATCACCGGCACCTTGTCGGCAGTGATGAGCTTTTCGGCAACGGCCGCGGCTTCGGTCGGGTTGCTCTTGTTGTCCTCGATGACCAGTTCAAGCTTCTTGCCGAGCAGGCCGCCGGCGGCGTTGATCTGGTCCGCCGCGATCTTCGCGCCGTTCACGACATAGGTGCCGGAAGCGGCGAACGGTCCGGTCAGCGGCTCGTTGACGCCGATCTTGACCGTCTGCGCGCCGGCCGACGCGCTCCACCCCGCAGCCAGCACGGCTGCCGCGGCAATAGTGGCCAACTTGTTCAGAGATTTTTCCATCTTAACTCCCCTCGGCGTCTCCGATTGAAACTGTTTAGCGACCGGCCGGCACATCGCTGCGAGGTTGAGCCGCCGGACACAAGTTACCATCTTAAATTGATATGGTCTTACCGTTTTTAGTATATTGAGACCGGTCATTCCCATCGTCAAGCGCTTTTTTTGCGCGTGAATGCGCAAATCATCATGGACGGGCTGGCCCCGCTCAAGCGGATTGGTGACGCAGCGCAGCACAACTTTTAGGCAGCTCGCCTGATGGCGCGCGGGTTTCCCCCGATGCCGTGCGGCGCCGGCAGGTGGGCATGGTAGGGTGAAATGCTCCGCGCCCGAGCGCCGGCTTGCGCGCCGATGTCGCATCCGGCTCGGTGGTCTTGCGGCGATGCCGGGCCGTGGGTTACGGGAGAAAGATATTGTCTTTCTAATGATAGTACTTTATTGTTTCGACAATGATGGGAAGGATCTCGCGATGACGCCCGCGATCAATCTCAATGCCGACATGGCGGAAGGCTTCGGCGCCTACGACATCGGCAACGACGCCGGCATCCTGGAGATCGTCGGCTCGGCCAACATCGCCTGCGGCTTCCATGCCGGCGATCCGCGCACCATGCACCGGGTGGTGGACGAGGCCACGCGGCGCGGCGTCTCGATCGGCGCCCATCCCGGTTTCAATGATCTATGGGGCTTTGGCCGCCGCCGCATCGATATGCGCCCCGACGATCTCGAATACATGGTGGCCTATCAGATCGGCGCGCTGCAGGCGCTCGCGGCCTATGCCGGCATCCGTGTCACCCACCTCAAGCCGCACGGCGCGCTGAACAACATGGCCGCCGAGAACGCCGACTATGCGCTGGCCATCGGCCGCGCCATCAAGACCGTCGATGCGAGCATCATCTATCTGGCGCTGGCCGGCTCGGAAATGGAGCGGGCGGGGCGCGACCTCGGACTGCGCGTCGCGCTCGAAGGCTTCTGCGACAGGCAGTACGAGGACGACGGCAACCTGACCTCGCGCAAGATTCCGGGCGCCGTCATCACCGACCCGGCGATCGCCACCCGCCAGGTGCTCGACATGGTGCTGAACAACACCATCACCTCGCGCCACGGCAAGGCGATTCCCTGCAAGGTGCATTCGCTCTGCGTCCACGGCGACGAGCCGACCGCGGTTGCATTAGCGCGCAAAGTGCGCGATGGCCTCGAACAGGCCGGCATCCGGCTGGTGCCGTTGACCGACATGCCACTCGATTGACCCGCATCGTACGTTGAAAGGACACTGTTGATGAGCAGCAAGCCTCGTATTGCCATTCTCGGCGGCACCGGCGACCTCGGATCGGGGCTGGCCCGATGCTGGGCCGCGGCGGGATACGACGTCACCATCGGCTCCCGCTCGGCCGAGAAAGCAAAAGAGGCCGCCGCCACGCTCGGCGGCAGCGTGCGCGGCGACGGCAACATCGAAGCGGCACGGGCCGCCGACATCGTGGTGGTGGCCGTTCCGTTCGCCAGCCACGACAGCACCCTGCGCGACGTCAAGGATGCGGTGCAGGGCAAGATCGTCGTCGATGCCGTCGTGCCACTGGTGCCGCCGAAGGTGGCGACCGTGCAGCTTCCCAAGGAGGG
This sequence comes from Xanthobacteraceae bacterium, assembly GCA_049646625.1. GTDB lineage: Bacteria > Pseudomonadota > Alphaproteobacteria > Rhizobiales > Xanthobacteraceae > PRO6. Next base: position 17,240 of record JBARWE010000136.1, on the reverse strand, counting down.
TTCCGCCGCCCAGATCGCCCAGGCGCTGCTCGGCGAAGGCGTGCGGGTGGTCTCGGCGTTTCACAATGTCGGCGCCGCCAAGTTGCATGGCGGCGAGCGTGCCAACTGCGACGTGCTGGTATTCGGCGACGACAAGGACGCGCGCGCGGCGGTGATCGAGCTGGCGGGTGCGGTGGCGAGCCGCGGCATCGACGGCGGCGTGCTCGCCAATTCGGCAGCGGCGGAGGCGCTGACCTCGGTGCTGATCGGCATCAACCGGCGTTATAAGGTGCCGGGCGCCGGCATCTCGATCACCGGGCTGTCCTGACGCGGCCGCAGCCGGCGATCGCCGCCGCAGACGTGGAGGTTGCCATGTCCGGTTCCGATGTAATGCGATGCCTGGCCCTCGTTCCGGTCAAGCGGCTGAAGCTGGCCAAGCAGCGGCTCGCGCCGCTGTTGTCCGACAGCGAGCGGCTCGAACTCGCCAGCGCCATGCTGAGCGACGTTCTCGCCGCGCTCGCGGCGACGCCGGGCATCGCCGCGACCGTGCTCGTCACCGACGATCCGCTGGCCGCGCGGCTCGCCCGCCCCTTTGCCGTCCGCACGCTGCCGGACGATGACGCGCCGCACCTCAACGAGGCGATCCGGCGCGGCCTCGCCCGGCTCGACGCAGGCACGGACAGCGTCATGATCGTGCCCGCCGACATCCCGTTCGCGACCGCCGCCGAATTCGCGGCGGTCGTTGCGGCGCTGCGCCACTATCCCGTGGTGCTGTCACCGGCGGTCGCCGACGGCGGCACCAACGCGCTGGCAATGCGCCGGCCCGACACTATCGCGCCGCAGTTCGGCGCCGACAGTTTCCGCCGCCACCAGACGGAGGCGGCCGCGGCCGGCCTTGCCTGCGGCATCGTGCAAGGCGACGGCCTCGGGCGCGACATCGACCGCCCGGAGGATCTCGTGGCCGCGCTCGGCCGGGCGCCGGCCACCGCCACCGCCAGGCTGCTGGCGGATCTCGCGATCGCGCGGCGATGCCGCTCTCCCCAGTCTTCAGGATGTCCATCATGATCAGTGCGCAGGTGCAGAACTTTCCCCATGACCGCCGGCTCAACCGGCAGGAGGCGCTTGCGCTCGCCAGTCTCGACGACCTGACGCCGCTTCTGAAGGCGGCGGCGGCGCGGCGCGACATGGCGCACGGCCGCAGCGTGACCTATTCGCGCAAGGTGTTCATTCCGCTGACCCAGCTCTGCCGCGACGTCTGCCACTACTGCACCTTCGCCCAGGCGCCGCGCGACATCGACCAGCCCTTCCTGTCGATCGACCAGATGGTCGCGATCGCCGAGGCCGGCCAGCGCGCCGGCTGCAAGGAAGCGCTGTTCACCCTCGGCGACAAGCCCGAACTGCGCTACCGCGTCGCCCGCGAGGCGCTTGACCGGCTCGGCCACCCGACCACGCTGTCCTACCTCGCCGAGGCCGCACGCGAGGTGTTTCGCGCGACCGGCCTGTTGCCGCACGTCAATCCCGGCCTGCTCACCGCCGACGACATCGCGGACCTGCGCAAGGTGTCAGTGTCGCAGGGCATCATGCTTGAGAGTGTGTCGGAGCGGCTGCTGGAGAAGGGACAGGCCCATCACGGCTCGCCCGACAAGGAGCCGGCACGGCGGCTGGAAACGATCCGGCTCGCCGGCGAACAGGCCGTGCCGTTCACCAGCGGCATCCTGATCGGCATCGGCGAAACGCGCGAGGAACGCATCGATTCGCTGCTGGCGCTGCGCGATCTCAACGACGCCCACGGCCACATCCAGGAAATCATCGTCCAGAATTTCCGTCCCAAGCCGGGCACGCGGATGGCAAACGCCGCCGCCCCCGATATTGACGATCATCTGTGGACCATCGCCGTCGCCCGCCTGATCTTCGAGCCGGAGATGAACATCCAGGCGCCGCCGAACCTCAGCCCCGGCGCGCTTGGCCGTCTTGTCGCCGCCGGCATCAACGATTGGGGCGGGGTGTCGCCGGTGACACCGGATCACGTCAACCCGGAGGCGCCGTGGCCGCATCTGCGCCTGCTTGAGGCGGCAACCAAGGCGGCCGGCAAAACGCTCAACGAACGGCTCGCGATCTATCCGGCCTTCGCCCGTGCACCCACGCGCTGGGTCGACGCCGGCTTACGCACCGCCGTGCTTCACCTGATCGACGGTCACGGCGCGCCGCGCACCGACGACTGGCATCCCGGCGACCTCGAACAGTTGCCGGCGCGCGAGGTGGCATGGCTGTCGCAGCCGGCCGCGCCCGCGCCATCGACCGGCATCGGCCGGATTCTGGACAAGGCACAACGCGGCGCGCGGCTTGAGGAAGGCGACATCGTGCGGCTGTTCGACGCCCGCGACGAGAATTTCGCCGCCGTCTGCCGCGCCGCCGACGAATTGCGCGACAGCGTCAACGGCAACGTGGTCAGCTACGTCGTGACGCGCAACATCAACTACACCAACATCTGTTCCTTCAAGTGCCAGTTCTGCGCGTTCTCGAAAGGCAAGATGAGCGAGAACCTGCGCGGCCGGCCCTATGATCTCGACATGGCCGAGATCGCCGGGCGCGTCGAGGAGGCCTGGCAGCGCGGCGCATCGGAAGTGTGCATGCAGGGCGGGATTCATCCCTCCTATCGCGGCCAGAAATACCTCGACATCTGCGAGGCGGTGAAAACCGCCGTGCCCGAGATGCACATTCACGCCTTCTCGCCGCTGGAAATCTTCCAAGGCGCGGCGACGATGAAGCGCCCGGTCGCCGATTTCCTGCGCGAGTTGAAAGCGGCGGGGCTGGGCACCTTGCCCGGCACGGCGGCGGAAATCCTCGACGATGAGGTGCGGGAGATTCTCTGCGCCGACAAGATCCGTACCGGGCAATGGCTCGATGTCATGCGCACCGCCCACGGGATCGGGTTCCGCTCGACCGCCACCATCATGTTCGGCCACATCGATGGCTACCGGCACTGGGCGCGCCACCTGTTGCGCATCCGCGACCTGCAGGCGGAGACCGGCGGCTTCACCGAGTTCGTGCCGCTGCCGTTCGTTCACATGGAAGCGCCGATCTACCTCAAGGGCCGCGCCCGGCCCGGCCCCACTTTCCGCGAGGCGATCCTGATGCACGCGGTGGCGCGGCTCACGCTCAATCCGCTGATCCGCAACGTGCAGGCGTCCTGGGTCAAGCTCGGCCCCGAGGGTATCCGCCGCTGCCTTGAGGCCGGCGTCAACGATCTCGGCGGCACCTTGATGGACGAAAGCATCTCACGCGCCGCCGGCGCATCCTATGGTCAGGAGATGACCCCGCAGTCCATGGAAAGCCTGATCCGCTCCGCTGGCCGCGTGCCGCGCCAGCGCACCACGCTTTATGGCGAACCGAACGAGCGGCAGCGGGAGCGGTCGTTCCTCGCCGGCGCAAAGCACACCGAGACCACCGCAAACTGCGAAGAGACCGCCACAAACTGCGAAAGCCGGATGGAAATCGGCGTGTGATGTAGCAGCGTTGTCCCGGACGCGGCGCGCTGCTTGACCCGCCCTACTTGGCGCGTGCGACCTTGCGCTGCCGGACCGTCACTTTAGGCTGCGCCGGCGCCCGCACCTTCGTCGCGGGCCGGCCGTCGAGCAGATCGATCTGCAGCTTGATGGCGTCGCTGCGATAGATGATATCGCCGACATAGATGGTGACGTCGCGGTCGTCGATGACGACGCAGTGCGCTTCGACGGTGGGCGCGCCGAGCGGTATCTTGAGAAGATCGGCGATATCCGGGTCGGCGCTGCCGATGGTCAGGGTCTGGTGCGCATCGCGCAGCGTGACCGCGCTGAGGTCGTCGATCGCCACCAGCGCCGCCCGCTCCCTGAAGTGCGCGGGATCGAGCGCGAATACATCGCGCGCCAGAAAAATATTGGCGACCGAATAAGGATCGTCGTTGCGGTATTGCACGCTTTGCAGCTTGACATAGCCGTCCGCCGCCGTGCCGTCGTCAGCACCGAGCATTGGCGTGGCCGCCTGCTCGTCGATCGACAGGCGCCGCGGCACGTTGCCCTTGAGCGATTCGATCAGGCTTTTCCAGTTGGTGGCGAGCTTGACGGCATGCCGGTCGTGCGCCTTCTTGGAAACGAACGTGCCAAGCCCCTGGCGCGCCTGCAGCAGACCTTCTTCCCGCAGCAGATCGACAGCCTGGCGCACGGTGACGCGCGCCACCTGAAACTCGCGCTCAAGCTCCTCAAGCGTGGATATCTTGTCTCCCGCCCCCCATTGCCCCGACTGGATCCGGGTCCGCAGCACGGACGCCACCTGGATATAGAGCGGCACCCGGCTTCGGTCATATGCCCTGAGTAGCTTAGACACCTTTTCTCTTCTTGGTTATCTGGCGGGGGATCGTGGCCGGATCATAGCGATCCACCGCGCCAACACAATCCACAAGGGCTGCCACGCGCAACTGCACGGTGCATAAGCGCACCGACGGCCCGGTGACGTTCTATTGAGCTATAATACTGATGATGATAACAATAGACAATAGTCTGATCCCGCCACCTGCGAGGCCAAAGCGTTCCCATGTTCCTGCTCAATTCCAGCCCCGACCACGGCCGCCCGCTTGACGTTGATGACGCCGCGATCTTCGCCCCCGACCAGGTCGCGGAGGTCGAACGGCTGCTGGCGCAGCGCGACAATCACGCGCCCACACCGTTGCGCGCGTTGCGTGGCCTCGCCGGAACGCTCGGCATCGGCAGCCTTCACGTCAAGGACGAGAGCTTTCGTCTCGGCCTCGGCAGCTTCAAGGCGCTGGGCGGCTCCTACGCGGTGATCCGGCTGGCGCTGGAGGAAGCCGGGCGGCAGCTCGGGCGCGCCATCGGCACCGACGAACTGGCCTCCGACGAGGTCCGCCGCATCACCTCAGGCATGACATTCGGCTGCGCCACCGACGGCAACCACGGCAAGTCGGTCGCCGCCGGCGCCCGGCTGGTCGGCGGCAAGGCGGTGATCTTCGTCCACTCCGGCGTCACCGACGAGCGCGTCGACGCCATCGCCAAGTTCGGGGCGCGGATGGTGCGCGTCGACGGCACCTACGACGATTCCGTCGCCGAGGCGACCAGGGTCTGCGCCGAGAACAATTGGCAGGTGGTGTCCGACACGTCGTGGCCGGGCTATGAGCGCATTCCGGGTCTGGTGATGCAGGGCTACACCGCGATGCTGGCCGAAGCCGTGCGCGAATTGCCGGAACCGCCGACCCATGTGCTGGTGCAGGCCGGCGTCGGCGGGCTGGCCGCCGCGGTCGCCGGCTATTTCGACGTGATCTACGGCGACAAACGGCCGCGCTTCGCCGTGGTCGAGCCGGACCGCGCCGACTGCCTCTACCAGAGCGCGGTCAAGGGCGCGCCGACGCGGATCGCCCATGGCGAGCCGACGATCATGGCGATGCTGGAATGCTACGAGCCGTCGCTGGTCGCCTGGCGCATTCTGGTCCGCACGGCCGACGCCTTCGTCACCGTCAGCGAGGACGAGGCGGCCGAGGCGATGCGCATACTGGCGCGGCCGGCGGCCGGCGACGCCCCGATCGTAGCCGGCGAAAGCGGCGCCGCGAGCCTTGCCGGGCTGCGTCATGTGCTGGCCGACCCGGCGAGCCGCGAGGCGTTCGGCCTCGACGCCCACTCCCGCGTGCTGCTCATCAACACCGAGGGGGCAACCGACCAGGCCCGCTACCGGGAGATCGTCGGCGCCGACCCCGCCGCCATCGCGGCGTCATAGCGGGAGGCGCTGGCGCACCCCCACGCCGGCAGGGCCACAACGACGCGGAATTGTGTTCGCCGCGGCGGTCGGTTATCTGCGTGGCTCGTTTCCGGCTCCGGCGCGGCAGGCTCAGGCTTGTCTCGCCGGACCGCACATCGGCGGAGCCGACTTTGAGCATCGCAAAACTTCTCGTCGCCAACCGCTCGGAGATCGCCATCCGGGTTTTCCGCGCGGCCAATGAACTGGGAATCCGCACCGTCGCGATCTGGGCGGAGGAAGACAAATATTCCCTGCATCGCTTCAAGGCCGACGAGAGCTATCAGGTCGGCCGCGGCCCGCATCTCGACCGCGAGCTGGGGCCGATCGAGAGCTATCTCGCGATCGACGAGGTGATCCGGGTCGCAAAACTGTCCGGCGCCGATGCGATCCACCCCGGCTATGGCCTTTTGTCCGAAAGCCCGGAGTTTGCCGACGCCTGCGCCGCCGCCGGCATCACCTTTATCGGCCCGAAGCCCGAGACGATGCGCCGGCTCGGCAACAAGGTGGCCGCGCGCAATCTCGCGATCGAGGTCGGCGTGCCGGTGATCCCGGCGACCGATCCGCTGCCGGACGACATGGAGGCCGTCAGCGCACTGGCGGCGGAGGTCGGCTATCCGTTGATGCTGAAGGCGTCGTGGGGCGGCGGCGGGCGCGGCATGCGCGTCATCCGCGCCGCGGCCGACCTCGCCCGCGAGGTGATGGAGGGCAAGCGCGAGGCGCGCGCCGCCTTCGGCAAGGACGAGGTCTATCTGGAGAAGCTGATCGAGCGGGCGCGCCACGTCGAGGTGCAGGTGCTTGGCGACCGCCACGGCAACGTCGTCCATCTGTTCGAGCGCGATTGCTCGATCCAGCGGCGAAATCAGAAAGTGGTGGAGCGGGCGCCCGCGCCATACCTGTCGCAGGATTTGCGCGACGAACTGTGCGGCTATGCACGGGCCATCGCGGAAGCGACTGGCTATATCGGCGCCGGCACCGTTGAATTTCTTCAGGATGCCACTACCGGAAAATTCTACTTCATCGAGGTCAACCCGCGCATCCAGGTCGAACACACCGTCACCGAGCAGGTGACCGGAATCGATATCGTCAAGGCGCAGATTCGCATCATCGAGGGACAGGCGATCGGCACGCCGGACTCCGGTGTGCCGGCGCAAAGCGCGATCCGCCTCAACGGTCACGCGCTGCAATGCCGGATCACCACCGAGGATCCCGAGCAGAATTTCATTCCCGATTACGGGCGCATCACCGCCTATCGCGGCGCGACCGGCTTCGGCATCCGGCTCGACGGCGGCACCGCCTATTCCGGCGCGGTGATCACGCGGTTCTACGATCCGCTGCTGGAAAAGGTGACGGCCTGGGCGCCGACCGCCGATGAGGCGATCGCCCGTATGGGGCGGGCGCTGCGCGAATTCCGCATTCGCGGCGTGGCCACCAACCTGACCTTCCTTGAAGCCATCATCGGCCACGACAAATTTCGCGACAACTCCTACACCACCCGCTTCATCGATACGACGCCGGAACTGTTCAGCCATGTGCGGCGCCAGGACCGCGCCACCAAACTGCTGAACTATCTCGCCGACGTCACCGTCAACGGCCATCCCGAAGCGCGCGGGCGACCACGGCCGAAAGCCGACGCGGCCAGCCCGCGCGTGCCGCATATCGATGCGCCGATCCCGGACGGCACGAAGCAGAAGCTCGATGCGCTCGGGCCGAAGGGGTTCGCCGCCTGGATGCGTGCAGAGCAGCGCGTGCTGGTGACCGACACCACCATGCGCGACGCCCATCAGTCGCTGCTCGCCACCCGCGTGCGCACCCACGATATCGCCCGCATCGCCGGCACCTATGCGCGCGCGCTGCCGCAACTGTTGTCGCTCGAATGCTGGGGCGGGGCGACCTTCGACGTCGCCATGCGCTTCCTCACCGAAGACCCGTGGGAACGGCTCGCGATGATCCGCGAGGCGGCGCCCAACCTGTTGTTGCAGATGCTGCTGCGCGGCGCCAACGGCGTCGGCTACACCAACTATCCCGACAACGTGGTGCGGTACTTCGTCAAGCAGGCCGCCGCCGGCGGCATCGACCTGTTCCGCGTGTTCGACTGCCTCAACTGGGTTGAGAACATGCGCGTTGCGATGGATGCGGTCGCGGCCGAAGGCAAGCTGTGCGAAGCGGCGATCTGCTACACCGGCGACATCCTCGATCCTGGGCGGGCGAAATACGACCTCAATTACTACGTCGCGCTGGCGGAGGAGCTTGAGGCGGCCGGCGCCCATATCATCGCGGTCAAGGACATGAGCGGGCTGTTGAAGCCCGCGGCTGCCAAGGTGCTGTTCAAGGCGTTGCGCGAGGCGACCGACCTGCCGCTGCACTTCCACACCCACGACACCTCCGGCATCGCCGCCGCCACCGTACTGGCGGCGATCGACGCCGGCGTCGACGCCATCGATGCGGCGATGGACGCGCTGTCCGGCAACACCTCGCAGCCCTGTCTCGGCTCGATCGTCGCGGCACTCAAAGGTGACGCGCGCGATCCGGGGCTGAATTCGGAATGGATCCGCCGCCTGTCGTTCTATTGGGAGGCGGTGCGCAATCAGTACGCCGCCTTCGAGAACGACCTGAAGGGGCCGGCCTCGGAAGTCTATCTGCACGAAATGCCGGGCGGCCAGTTCACCAACCTCAAGGAGCAGGCGCGCTCGCTCGGGCTGGAGACGCGCTGGCACGAAGTGGCGCAAGCCTACCACGACGCCAACCTGATGTTCGGCGATATCGTCAAGGTGACGCCATCGTCCAAGGTGGTGGGCGACATGGCGCTGATGATGGTGAGCCAGGACCTGACCGTGGCGGACGTGGAAAATCCGGCCAAGGACATCGCCTTCCCGGACTCCGTCGTCGCGATGCTGCGCGGCGATCTCGGCCAGTCGCCCGGCGGCTGGCCGCAAGCCCTGCAACGCAAGGCGCTGAAAGGCGAAACGCCGATCACCGTGCGGCCCGGCTCGCTGCTGCAGGACGTCGATCTCTCCCAACTCCGGAACGAAGCCGAGGGGAAGGTCGGCCGCGACCTCACCGAGTTCGAGTTCGCATCCTGGCTGATGTATCCGAAGGTGTTTACCGATTATGCCGCCGCCCAGGCCGACTACGGCCCGGTCAGCCGGCTGCCGACCCCGGTTTACTTCTACGGCATGCAGGTCGAGGACGAGATCCTCGTCGATATCGAACAGGGCAAGACGCTGGTGGTGCGCTGCACGTCGATCGGCGAGGCCGACGACACCGGGATGGTGACGGTGTTCTTCGAACTCAACGGCCAGCCGCGCCGCGCCCGGGCACCGGATCGCAGCCGCGCCGCCGCCGCGAAACTGCGGCGCAAGGCGGAGCCGGGCAACGCCAGCCATGTCGGCGCGCCGATGCCAGGTGTCGTCTCCACGGTCGCGGTCGCGGCCGGCCTGCCGGTCAAAGCCGGCGACGTGCTGTTGTCGATCGAAGCCATGAAGATGGAAACGGTGCTGCATGCGGATCGCGACGGCACCGTGGCCGAGGTGCTGGTGCGTGCCAGCGACCAGATCGACGCCAAGGACCTGCTCGTCGTCTATGCCTGACGGCATTCGGGGATGGAGTGCGTTCGAATCGAAGTCGCGGGCATTCGCGTCTCAGCACCCCCTCCCTTAATCCCTCCCCCGCTTGCGGGGAGGGAGGATGGGGGGCGACGCTTCGCTCGAAAATGCTATCTTATGTGCCGACCGCATCCTCGGTGGTGAGGAACGCCACGATCAGCGGCAGCGCGTCCCAGCCCGGCGCCACCGCGATGCGCGGCAGCGTGACGCCCTCGATCACGGCGCGTGCGGCCTCGGGCGGCGGCAGCCGCATCGCGTCGGATGCGGCGAGATCGACCACGACGGCCACCTCGCCTTGCGCGGCAAAGGCGCAGCGGCGCACGCCAAGCCCTCGCACCTCGATCAGCCCGGCCAGCTCCGGCACCGGGCGGGCGGTCAGGCGGCCGCTTGCAGCCTCAAGCATCACGCGGTCGTCGCCGATCAATTCCGCTTTGGCAACGACGCCGGCGCGGCCGGCCATGATCAGGTCGAACGCGAGATGCGACTTGCCGCTGCCGGAGGGGCCGCGGATCAGTACCGCGCGCGCGCCGACTTTCACCGCCGAGGCGTGGACGCTCGCGCCCCTCATGTCGTCGCCGGCAGCCGCACCACGAAGCGCGCGCCCAGCACCTCCGGCTCCTCGTCGTCGCCTTTCTGCCGGACGCGGTTCTCGGCCCAGATGCGCCCGCCATGGGCCTCGATGATCTGCTTGGAGATCGACAGGCCGAGACCGGAATTCTGGCCAAAACCCTGATGCGGCCGGTCGGTGTAGAAGCGCTCGAAGATCTTGTCCAGCGCGTCCTCGCGGATGCCGGGGCCGTCGTCATCGATCACCACCTCGATCTCCGCCTTGCGGCGGCGGCACACCATGCGCACCTTGCCGCCCGGCTCGGAGAACGACTGCGCGTTGCCGAGCAGGTTGGCGATCACCTGGCCGATGCGCAGGTCGTGGCCGGCGACCGCAAACGTATCGCCTGGCGCCCCCTCGAAGCGCACCTCCGCGGTAACATCGTTGCCGTGGCGGGTCTCGTTGGCGATCGTCGCGGTGGTGGACAACAACCGACGCATGTCGACCCGCGCCACGTCCTGACGCTGCAATTCGGCATCGAGCCGGCTGGCATCGGAGATGTCGGAAATCAGCCGGTCGAGCCGGCGCACGTCGTGCTGGATCACCGCGAGCAGGCGGGCGCGGCTGTCGTCGGACTTTGCCAGCGGCAGCGTCTCGACCGCCGAGCGCAGCGAGGTCAGCGGGTTCTTCAGTTCGTGCGCGACGTCGGCGGCGAAACGCTCGATCGCCTCCATGCGGTTGTACAGCGCGTCCGTCATATCGCGCAGTGCGCCGGACAGATGGCCGATCTCGTCGCCGCGCGCGGTGAAGTCGGGAATTTCGACGCGGGTCTTGATACGCCGGCGCACGCCCTCGGCGCTGGCGGCGAGCCGCCGCACCGGCCCGGCGATGGTGCTGGCGAGCAACAGCGACAGCACGATCATCACCAGCGCGGCGACCGCGAATACCTTGAGAATGGCGAGCCGCTCGGCTGTCACCATCTCGTCGATGTCGCCGCCTTGGGTGGAGAGCATCAAGGCGCCGTGCACGGCACGGAAGCGCTGCACCGGCACCGCCACCGAAACGATCACCTCGCCACGGTCGTTGATGCGCACCATGCTGGCCTTCTGCCCGGCCATGGCGGCGGCGACCTCGTTATAGCCGCTGCCGTTCTCCGGCCCGAGTTCGCGGTAAAGCGGCAGATCGCCGCGATTGAGCCAGGTGCGCACCGCGATCATGCCGCGTTCGGCCAATCCCGGCTTCTCGGCTTCCGGCGGCGCCAGTTCGAACCGCATGATGTCGCCGCGGCCGTACAGGCTGCGGCTGTCGAGGATCAGCACGCCGTCGCGATCATAGATGCGGGCGCGGGTATTGGTCGGCGAGATCAGCCGCCGCAACACCGGGGCGACGCGCTCGGGATTGATGGGAAAATCGAGGATCGAAAGGTCGTCCGGCGCGCCGTAGGATTCGCCGGGCTTCAAGTCGAGCAGGCGATCGGGATCGATGGTGATGGCGTTGGTTTCCACCGTCGCCGAGGCAGCGATGGCGCCGGCGATGATCTCGGCCTGCACCAAAAGGCTCTGAGCGCGGGCGTCGATCAGGCCGGCGCGGAACTGCGACAAATAGAGGATGCTGGCGACCAGCGCGATCAAGCCGGCCAGGTTGAGCGAAACGATGCGCCGCGTCAGGCTGGAAAAGCTGAGCGAGAAGAAATACTGCCAGGCGCGCTTGAGCCAGCCGAGCGGGCGCGCGAGCGCCGGCCGCGCCGGATCGGTCGTGGCCGCGCTGTAGCGTGCCTCGCGCTCCGCCGGCGCCGCAGCCGGCGCGACGGGTCCCTCGTGGTCAGCTTTGCTTCGATCCAGCAACGATCGCTACTGCCTGGTTTCCGATCCGCCCCGTCCGACGCGGCGCCGCCCGCCGAACCGGGCACTCGCCGCCAATGCCGCCCACCTCATTGTAGCGCATCGGGCGGCCGGCTCGAACAGGGCCGCGGGGCCTTGCGGGCCGCCGCGCCGCGTCAAACCTCCTTGAAGCGATAGCCGACGCCATACAGCGTCTCGATCATGTCGAACTCGTCGTCGACCACCTTGAACTTCTTGCGCAGCCGCTTGATGTGGCTGTCGATGGTGCGGTCGTCGACATAGACCTGATCGTCATAGGCGGCATCCATCAGCGCGTTGCGGCTCTTGACCACGCCGGGCCGGGTCGCCAGCGCCTGCAGGATGAGAAACTCGGTCACGGTCAGCGTCACCGGCTCGCCCTTCCAGGTGCAGGTGTGGCGCTCCGGGTCCATGCGCAACTGGCCGCGGTCGAGCGCCTTGGCATCGCTCTCCTTTGGCGCGGCAGCCGGATCCCTCGGCGCGGCGCGGCGCAGCACCGCCTTGACGCGCTCCACCAGCAACCGCTGCGAGAACGGTTTGCGGATGAAATCGTCGGCGCCCATCTTGAGGCCGAACAGTTCGTCGATCTCCTCATCCTTGGAGGTCAGGAAAATCACCGGCAGATCGGATTTCTGGCGCAGCCGGCGCAAGGTCTCCATACCGTCCATGCGCGGCATCTTGATATCGAGGATGGCGAGGTCGGGCGAGGAGGTACGGAAGCCGTCGAGCGCGGAGGCACCGTCGGTATAGGTCATGATGCGATAGCCTTCGGCTTCCAGCGCGATCGACACCGAGGTGAGAATATTGCGATCGTCGTCGACCAAAGCGATTGTGGGCATGAGCCTGCTTTCCGAAATGACGTCAAAGGACGGGCGGTGTGGCGCGGCAACCTCGGCGGGTCGCGCCGAAGCACCGCGCATTGCATCGGCCACCAGCAACGCAAAGCTGGGCGCAAGTGTGACCTTCAAGTTCCTTGAACGTGCCGGGCGGCGCCCGGTTCCGCTTTTTGCCTATATAGAGGCCAAAAACCGCCGCAAAACCCCCTTGCGGTTGCAATCTTTTCCAAACAGCGGCCCTTGCGTTTTGTCCGCGACCTGCCAAAAACGGAAATAGTGCAAATCGTACCGGGGTTTACCATGAAGCCGGTGGAGCATTTCGACGCCGCGAAGCTGGCCCGTTCGCTGCTGCGCCGCCGCCGCGAGGGGGCGCTGGCAACCCTGATGGCAGATGGCGGCGACCCCTACTGCTCGCTGGTCAACCTGGCCTCGCAACCGGACGGCGCGCCGATCCTGCTGATTTCGCGTCTCGCCCTGCACACGCAGAACATCCTCGCCGATCCCCGCGTGTCGCTGATGCTCGACGAGCGCGGGCCGAAGGACCCGCTGCAGGGCGCCCGCATCATGGTCGCCGGCCGCGCGTCGGAGGCAACCGGCGAGCAGGCCGCGATCCTGCGCAGGCGCTACCTCGCGGCCCATCCGGCGGCGGAAGGATTCTTGAAATTCAAGGATTTCTCGATCTTCGCCATCGCCGTCCGGCAGGTCCACCTGGTTGCCGGCTTCGGCCGCATCATCGACCTCGCGCCCGACCAGGTGTTGACCGACTTAACTGGCGCCGCGGCGCTGGTCGCGGCGGAAGCCGACATCTGCGCCCATCTGAATGCCGAGCACCGCGACACCCTAGCGCTCTACGCCACGCGCCTCGCCGGCGCCAAAGCGGGCGTCAAGGCGGCGCGGTGGCGCTGTACCGGTTGCGACCCGGACGGCCTCGACCTGCAAAGCGGGACGAGCGTGCTGCGGCTCGACTTTCCGCGTCGCATCAAAACGCCTGCCGCACTGCGGCAAATACTGAAGAAACTTGCCGACCAGGCTCGCGCCGCCTGACGATGCCGCGCGTCTTAACGACGCTCCGCCGCACCCGCGCCCGAAAAATTCCGCATCGGCTTGGCAACGTTCAATGACGCGACTATGACATCGCCCATCGGAGCCGGCCGGGACGGCCCCGCGGGGGCACGCCGTGACAGACCGCAGCCAGCGGCCTTCGGGCGGCAGGTGTTGCAGGTTCGAGGAGGACTTTTCGTGCAAGAGACGGGTGTGCGCAACGGTGCGTTCGGCGCCGATAAATTCGGCTTCAAAAATCTCAAAGCGATCAACTGGAATTTTGGCGCGCCCCAGCTTTACGAGCACGCGCTGGCGGCGGGCGAGGCCGAACTGACCGCCGATGGCGCGCTGTGCGCCGAGACCGGCGAATTCACCGGCCGCTCGCCGAAAGACAAGTTCACCGTCCGCGATGCCACCACCGAAGACACCGTATGGTGGAAGGCCAACCAGTCGATCACCTCCGAGCAGTTCAAGGTTCTCCTCGACGATTTTATCAGGCACGCCGAAGGCAAGACGCTGTTCGCCCAGGACCTGTACGGCGGCGCCGACCCCAAACACCGGATAAAGACGCGGGTCTTCACCGAATTCGCCTGGCACTCCCTGTTCATCCGCACCCTGCTGATCCGTCCCGACCTCGCCGAGCTTGCCGATTTCGTCCCCGAACTGACCGTCATCGATCTGCCGAGCTTCAAGGCCGATCCCAAGCGCCACGGCGTCCGCTCCGAAACCGTCGTCGCCATCGACTTCACCCGCAAGATCGTGCTGATCGGCGGCACGCGCTACGCCGGCGAGATGAAGAAGTCGGTGTTCACCACGCTCAACTTCTACCTGCCCGGCAAGGGCGTGATGCCGATGCACTGCTCGGCCAATGTCGGCAGCGATAACGACAGCGCCATCTTCTTCGGCCTGTCGGGCACCGGCAAGACCACGCTGTCGGCCGACCCCCACCGCACCCTGATCGGCGACGACGAGCACGGCTGGAGCGAGGACGGCGTGTTCAATTTCGAGGGCGGCTGCTACGCCAAGTGCATCCGGCTGTCCGGCGAGGCGGAGCCTGCGATCTATGCCGCGAGCAAGCGCTTCGGCACCGTGCTGGAGAACGTCGTGCTCGACGACCATACCCGCACGCCGGACTTCAACGACGGCTCCAAGACCGAGAACACCCGCTCCGCCTACCCGCTCGACTTCATCCCCAACGCCTCGCGCACCGGGCGCGCGCCGCAACCGAAGAACCTGGTGATGCTGGCCGCCGATGCCTTCGGCGTGCTGCCGCCGATCGCCAAGCTGACCCCGGCACAGGCGATGTATCACTTCCTGTCCGGCTACACCGCCAAGGTGGCCGGCACCGAGCGCGGCGTCACCGAGCCGCAGCCGGAGTTTTCCGCCTGCTTCGGCGCACCGTTCCTGCCGCGCCATCCGTCCGACTACGGCAACCTGCTGCGCGAGCTGATCGCCCGCCACGGCGTCGATTGCTGGCTGGTCAACACCGGCTGGACCGGCGGCAAGTTCGGCGTCGGCAACCGCATGCCGATCAAGGTGACGCGCGCGCTGTTGACCTCCGCGCTCGACGGCTCGTTGCGCAACGTCGCCTTCCGCACCGACAAGTATTTCGGCTTCGCCGTCCCGACCGCGGTGCCCGGCATCGATTCGACGATTCTCGATCCCGTCGAGACCTGGGCCGACAAGGCCGAATTCGACAAGACCGCACGCGCCCTCGTCGGCATGTTTCAGAAAAATTTCACCAAGTTCGAGGATCACGTCGATGCCGACGTCAGGGCGGCAGCGCCCGACGTCAAGCTCGCGGCCGAATAGATCGCCCGAAAAAATGGCCGGGCAAAGCCCGGCCATGACGACGATGCGAATGCCGCGCCGATCACCACCGGCGCGGCATTTTTTATGCGCGTATCATTGCAACAGCTTCCACTTGCCGTCCTTGACGGTGATCATGACGCGGCCGCGCTCGTCGAAGCCGGAGTGGTCGTCCGCCGTCATGTTGTAGACGCCCTGGGTGCCGACCAGCTCCCTGGTCTTTTCCAGCGCATCGCGCAAAGCGGCGCGGAATTCCTTGGTGCCCGGCTTGCCCGCCTTGGCCGCTTGCGGCACCGCCGCCTGCAGCAACAACCCGGCGTCGTAGACGTTGGCGCCGAAGGTCGCCGGGATTTCGCCGTACAGCTTCTTGTAAGCGTCGATATAGGCGGTCGCGACCTTTTTCGACGGGTTGCTGTCGGGGATTTCGTCGATCACCAGCATCAGGCTGGCGGCAAGGATGGTGCCCTCCACCTTCTTGCCGCCGAGCTTGAGGAAGGCGGGCGCCGCCGCGCCATGGGTCTGGTAGATCTTGCCCTTGTAGCCCTGATCGACCAGCGTGGTATGCGGCAGAATGGTCGAGCCGCCGGCGGCCGCGACCAGCACCGCATCCGGGTTCTGGCCGACGAGCTTCAGCGTCTGCGCCATCACCGAGGTATCGACGCGCTGATAGCGTTCGGTGGCAGCGATCTTGATGCCGGCCTTCTCGGCGATGGCGGTGAAGGTCTTGACCCAGTTCTCGCCGAACGGATCGTTGACCGCGATGATGCCGACGGTTTTCACCCCGGTCCTGGTCATGTGATCGACCAGCGCCTTGGCGATGATGTCGTCGTTCTGCGTGGTCTTGAACACCCACTTCTTCTTGTCGTCCATCGGCAGCACGGCGGCCGCGGTGCCGACCGGCGCCAGCAGCGGCGTGCCGGCCTCGGCGATGAAGCCGATGATGCCCATGGCGTTCGGCGAGCCAGACGGCCCGATGATGGCATCGACGTTGTCGGTGAGCAGCTTCTTGACGGCCTGCGCGGTCTGCGTCGGGTCGGAGGCGTCATCGAGTACGGTGTATTCGACGCTGATGTCGCCGATCTTCTGCGGCAGCAGTGCGGCGGTATTCTTCTGCGGGATGCCGACCACCGAGATCGGGCCGGTCGAGGACGAGATCAGCCCGACCTTCATCTGCGCGTGCGCCGCGGTCGGCGCCAGGCCGGCAACCGCGAGCGCCGCCGCCGCGGCAAATGCCAGAACTCTGCTCATGGACTCTTCCCCTCTCGTTGCCGGCTCGTTCGATCCATCACACGCCATAGCGCATGCCGGCTATCTTTGCCCGTTTATTATAGGCATAAAACAATAGGCGGGTCAGCCGGCCGCGCGGTTTTTTTGCTTTACGCTGCGCAACAGGTTGCGCTTTATGCCGCCGGGACAACGGCGGCCAGGCAGGGGGCGGAGAGACCGCATGCGCGAGAGCACGACGGGCAGGGCGCCGATGCGGCGCTGCGACCGGAGCCGGCCGTGACCGCCTTCATCGCCGGCTATCTGGTGCAGGACGGCCTTGCCAGCGGTGCGCTCTACACGCTGCTGGCGCTCGCCATCGTGCTGGTGTTCGCCCTGACCCGGATCGTGCTGATCCCGCAGGGCGAGTTCGTCTCCTACGCGGCGCTGACCTATGCGCTGCTGATCGAGCGCAAGACGCCGGGCACGATTTTTATCCTGCTCTTGCTGGTGGCGCTGACGCTTGCGGCCGAGGCCGGGCGTGGCCTGTGGCACGGCGACCTGCGGTCGCGCCTCGCGGCGA
>JBARWE010000135.1:0-9290 GCA_049646625.1 Xanthobacteraceae bacterium | reverse complement strand
CGGCTCAAGGCCGCGCATCCTGCGCGAGGGCCGCCGCGCCGGCCTCGACGCCCGACGTGCTGCCGACGACCTGCTGCGCGAGGGCCTGGGCCTGCGGAAACTCAAGGACCTGCGCCGCCAACGCCGGCGCCTCGCCGAACATGGCGAAGTGAGCTTCCGCGTCGCGCGCACGCCGGCCGAGGTGGCGGCGGCCGTGGAGACCTTTCTACAGGTCGAGGCGAGCGGCTGGAAAGGCCGGCGCGGCACGGCGCTCGCCAGCCATGCCGGCGATACCGCCTTCATCCGCCGCGCCACCGCGGCGCTGGCCGCGCACGGCGCCTGCGAGATCGCCACGCTGCACGCCGGCCCCGAGGTGGTCGCCGCCGGCATCCTGCCGCGCCATCAGGACCGGGCGTTCTTCTTCAAGATCGGCATCGATGAGCGCTTCGCAAAGCTGTCACCCGGCGTGCAGCTCACCCTCGACATCACACGCCACCTGTGCGCCGATCCGGCGATCGCCAGCGCCGACGCCACGACCGGCGCCGAACATCCGATGATCGGTCCGATCTGGCGCCAGCACACGCCGTTCGGCGACGTGCTGCTGCCGCTTGCGGGCGCCCGCGATCCGGTGACGATGTCGATTGCGGCGGCGATGACGGCACGCGAACGCCTGCGCAACTCCATCCACTGGCTGCGGCGTCCAGGCTGAGCGCCGGAGACTGGCCGGGAGACTGAGCGTCAGACGGACTATTCAGCGGCGTCGCGGTTGATCTCCGCCGACACCTGACGGATGGCGCGAGCCAGTTCGGCCGGCGCCTGCGCGCCCGACACCGCATACTTGCCGGCGAACACGAAGGTCGGCACGCCGCTGATGCCCTTGTCGACGGCCTCCTGCGCCCAGCCGGAAATCAGCGCGACATCCTCGTCAGTGGCGAGCCGCGCCCGCACCCGCTCAGGCTCAAGCCCGACATCGGCCGCCGCCCCAACCAGCACCTCAGTGTCGGTGAGGTCGCCACCGTCGCGGAAATACAATTCCATCAGGCGCTGCTTCATCGCCGCCGCCTTGCCCTCGGCGGCCGCCCAATGGATCAGGCGGTGACAGTCGATGGTGTTGGGCTGGCGCTTCACGTCGTGCGGATGATAGGCAAGCCCCGCCTCGGCGGCCGCCGCGACCGCCCCTGCCGCGCGCTTGTAATACGCCTCCGGCGAGCCGAACTTCTGCGTCAGGTAATCGTCGCGGCTGATGCCCTCACGCGGCACCCAGGCGTTGAGGAAGAACGGCCGCCAGCGCACCTCGACCGGCACATCGGCGACCTGCGCCAGCGCTTCTTCGAGGCGCCGCTTGCCGATGTAGCACCAGGGGCAGACGACATCGGACACGACATCGAGGGTCAGCGGCTTAAGCGCGGTCATGGGCATGCCTCCACGGCGCAGCCTCGCGCCGGCCGGACCGACTGTATCATAGTCCGGCGGTGCGCCTTGCCGTCTTTTTGGCCGCCTTGCTCTTGGCCGCCTTGCTCTTGGCCGTCTTGCTCTTGACCGTCTTGTTTTTGACAGCCTTGTTTTTAACGGCCTTGTTCTTAACGGCCTTGTTCTTAACGGCCTTGTTCTTAACGGCCTTGGCCTTGCCGGCCTTCACCTTTTTAGCCGCAGCCGATACTGCCTTCTTTGCCTTGGTCTTCGTTGCCTTGGCCTCGCCGGCCGCCGGCGTTTTGGCCGCCTTCGCCGTGGCGGCCTTGACCGGCATCTTGCCGTTGGCGGCCTCTGCCGCCGCCCGCGCCCGCTTGCGCTCGCAAGACTCGCACTTGCAGCCGATCGGCTTCAGATAGGCTTTGAAATACTCGGTGCCGTAGTCGTAATTGATCTCATCGCCCGGCGCGATGTTCCTGATGGCGCGGATGGTGACGGTGCGGCGGCGCTGATTGACGTCGGACTCGGCGTTGGGCCGGCAGGCATGATTGATATAGCGGGCGATGTTGCTACGGGCCGAGCCGTCGATGGTCCAGCGGCCGTTGATCTGGAACAGATACTTGTTCTCGATCGCATCGTCCTTCTTCTTCCGGCAATCGAGCATCCGCCCGACATAGCGGATGATTTCCGTGCCTTTGGCGATCGGCTTGGTGGCGAACAGGCCAAGCCCGGTGCGGGAGCGGCCAACGCGATACGGCTTGCGGGATGAGATGGCGGACATGATCTTCGATTCGACAAGGAGCCTCTCTCCTAGACGAAATGCACCACGAAGTCATGTATTGCGGCCGCTATCCCCAGACGCCGCGCCGCCCTGGTGTGGTGGTAGAAGTTCGCGACATTTTCCAAGCTTGTCCTTCAAGCGAACTTCTGAACCTGGACCACACCAGATTCATGGATTTGCCGGTGTCCTTTCGAATCCGAAGGCGAACTTCGGATTCGGGACACTAGCCGAGGTTCAGCTCCTTGAAGAAGTCGTTGCCCTTGTCGTCGATGACGATGAAGGCCGGGAAATCGACCACCTCGATGCGCCAGATCGCCTCCATGCCGAGTTCGGGATACTCCACCACCTCGACCTTCTTGATGCAATGTTCGGCCAGGTTGGCGGCGGCGCCGCCGATCGAGCCGAGATAGAAGCCGCCATAGCTCTTGCAGGCGTCGCGTACGGCGCTGGCGCGGTTGCCCTTGGCGACCATCACCATCGAGCCGCCCGCCGCCTGAAACTGGGCGACAAAAGAATCCATGCGCCCTGCCGTGGTCGGGCCGAACGCCCCGGAGGCGTAGCCCTCCGGCGTCTTGGCGGGACCGGCGTAGTAGATCGGATGGTTCTTGAAATAGTCCGGCAGCGGCTCGCCCTGCTCCAGCCGCGCCCGCAGCTTGGCATGCGCCGCGTCGCGCGCCACGATCATCGTGCCGGACAGCGACAGCCGCGTCTTGATGGGATGTTTCGACAACTCCGCCAGCACGTCCTTCATCGGCCGGTTGAGGTCGATCTTGACCACGTCGCCGCCCTGCGCCACCGTGTCAATATCGGGCAGATACTGTGCCGGATGGTGCTCCAGTTGCTCAAGGAAAACGCCGTCGCGGGTGATTTTGCCGAGCACCTGGCGGTCGGCGGCGCAGGAGACGCCAAGCCCGATCGGCAATGAGGCGCCGTGGCGCGGCAGCCGGATGACACGCACGTCGTGGCAGAAATACTTGCCACCGAACTGCGCGCCGACGCCAAGCGACTGCGTCATCTTCCAGATATCGTCCTCCATCTGGAGGTCGCGGAAGGCGTGGCCATCCTCGGAGCCTTGCGTCGGCAGCGCGTCGAGATAGCGCGCGGAGGCGAGTTTCACCGTCTTGAGGTTCAATTCAGCCGAGGTGCCGCCGATGACGATAGCAAGGTGATAGGGCGGGCAGGCGGCGGTGCCGAGCGTCAGCACCTTTTCCTTGATGAAGGCGTAGAGCCGCTCCTTCGTCAACAGCGACGGCGTGCCCTGGAACAGGAAGGTCTTGTTGGCCGAGCCGCCACCCTTGGCCATGAACATGAACTTGTAGGAAAGATCGACGGCGTCCGAGCCGCCCTCGGCGTAGATTTCGCACTGCGCCGGCATGTTGTTGCGGGTGTTCTTCTCCTCGAACATCGACAAGGGCGCCACCTGCGAATAGCGCAGGTTGCGCTTGAGGTAGGCGTCGCGCGCGCCCTCGGAGAGCGCCGCCTCGTCATGGCCGTCGGTCAGCACACGCGCGCCCTTCTTGCCCATGATGATCGCGGTGCCGGTGTCCTGACACATCGGCAGCACGCCGCCGGCGGCGATGTTGGCGTTCTTGAGGAAGTCGAAGGCGACGAACTTGTCATTGTCGCTGGCCTCGGGGTCGTCGAGGATTTTGCGAAGCTGCTTCAGGTGGCCGGGGCGCAGATAGTGGTTGATGTCGACGAAGGCGGCCTCCGACAGCGCCTGCAACGCGGCTCGGCTCACCATCAGCATGTCACGGCCCGCGACGGTCTCGACGCGCACGCCGTCGCTGGAAATCTGCCGATAGGGCGTCTCGTCCTTGCCGAGCGGGAACAGCGGCGTGTGACGGTAGGGCGGAAGGGCGGCGGCCGGCGGCGGCACGGGAACGTTCATGGCAAAGCCTCGGGGTCAGCGGATTTGCCGCCGTTCTAGACCCTCTACCCGCGTTTTTGAAGGGTTCAAAAGTGCGAGGTGTCCCCGTGCCCGTATCCCCGAAGCGCCATGGAACAGTCCCTGCTCCGCGGCGCAGCGGCCGGGACAGATCGAAATGATTATCCGATCAGCCGCGCGAACAGGTCGGCATCGACGTTGCCGCCGGACAGCACGATCACCACCGTCTTGCCACGCGCCTCGATGCGGCCGGCAAGCAGTGTCGCCAGCGCGGCGGCCCCGCCCGGCTCGACCACCAGCTTCAGTTCGTTGAAGGCGAACGCCACCGCCTCGCCGATATCGCGTTCGGACGCCACGACGCCGCGCACGTCGAGGGCATGGTTGATGGCGAAGGTGATCTCGCCCGGCATCTGCGCCATCAGCGCGTCGCAGAGCGTCCGGGTGTTGGCGTGATGCGGCTCGCGCCGGCCGCTCGCCAGCGAGCGGGCATGATCGTCATAGCCTTCCGGCTCGGCGGTCAGGATGGTGGCCCCCGGAAACCGCGCCTTGACGCCGACCGCGATGCCGGCGACCAGCCCGCCGCCCGAGGCAGGCGCCGCCACGATATCCGGGGCCAGCCCGAGCGCGGCCAGATCTTCGGCCACCTCGCGCCCGAGGGTGCCCTGGCCGGCAATGATCTGCGGATCGTCGTAAGGCGGCACCAGCGTCGCGCCGCGCTGCTCTGCGATGCCGCGGGCAATGGCCTCGCGGTCCTCGCGGGCGCGGTCGTAGAGCACCACCTCGGCGCCGTAACCCGCCGTGCGCTCGCGCTTGGCTACCGGCGCGTCCGACGGCATCACGATGGTGGCGGGCATCTTCAGAAGCTGCGCGGCGTGCGCCACGCCCTGCGCATGATTGCCCGAGGAAAACGCCACCACGCCGGCGGCGCGCGCCACCACCGGGATCGCCGACAGCTTGCTGAAGGCGCCGCGAAACTTGAACGAGCCGGTGCGTTGCAGCACCTCGGCTTTGAACAGGATACGGCCGCCGAGGCGGGCGTCGAGCGCCGGCAGACTGAGGAGCGGCGTCCGGACCGCAACCGGCGCCAGCACCTTTGCGGCGGCATCGACATCGGCGGGTGTGACGGGGAGCGAATCGAGATCGATCATGACGGCAATCTACCCCGACCGCTCATCGCCACAATGCATGGAAGTGATGCACCGGGCCGTGGCCGTGGCCGACATGCAGCCGGTCCGAGGCGGCAAGCGCGGCGCTGATATAATCCTTGGCGGTGCGCACCGCGCGCTCCATGTCGTCGCCTTGCGCCAGCCGCGCGGCAATCGCCGACGACAACGTGCAGCCGGTGCCGTGGGTGTTTGGCGTCTCGATCCGCGGCGCGGCAAGCCGCACTGTGCCTTCGCGCCGCACCAGCCAATCGACACTCTCCGCGCCCGTGGCATGGCCGCCCTTGATCAGCACCGCCGGGCAGCCAAGCCCGAGCAGCCGCTCGCCCTGCGCGGCGATGTCCGCCTCATCCGCCGCCACCGGCTCGTCGAGCAGCACCGCCGCCTCCGGCATGTTGGGCGTGATCAGATGCGCCAGCGGAATGAGATCGCGGCGCAGCACCTCGATCGCCTCGGGCGCCACCAGCCGGTCGCCGGAGGTCGCCACCATCACGGGATCGAACACCACATGGGCGGGCCGCCAGCGCCTCAGCGCGGCGACGATCGCGGCGATCACCGCCGGCTCCGCCACCATGCCGATCTTGACCGCGGCGATATCGAGATCGCTGAACACCGCATCACACTGCGCGGTGACGAACGCGGCCGACACCGCGTGAATGCCGCTGACGCCACGGGTGTTCTGCGCCGTCAGCGCGGTGATCACGCAGGCGCCGTAGACCTTGAGCGCCGAGAACGTCTTGAGGTCGGCCTGGATGCCCGCGCCGCCGCCGGAATCCGAGCCGGCGATCGTCAGCGCGATAGGGATGGTCATAAGGCTCGCTCCGGCAGTTTCCGCTTTTCCGCGGCGGCGTGGTATTCACCCGCCTGAAAACGCTATATTGCCGGCGAAGGCAAGCCGCCCGGAGACCCCCCGCGATGATCCCGTTTTTCGTTCAGTTCAAGTGCAAGCTCGGCCAGTCCTATGCGGTGGCCAACGCGCTCGCGGAGGCCGAGATCGCCTCGGAGATCTATTCCACCGCCGGCGACTACGACCTGCTGGTCAAGTTCTACGTCGATCGCGACACCGATATCGGCCATTTCGTCAGCGAGAAGGTGCAGGTCATCCCCGGCATTCAGGATACCCGCACCATCATCACCTTCAAGGCGTTCTGAGCGCATCGGGGCAGGCCACAGCTTTCGCCACGCCCGCAAAAGCCGGGAACCTCTGTCCTGCTCGCGCGTCTCATTTGCCGAGATGCCGCCATCACGCCATCTCCATCTCCAGGGAGAGACGCCATGACCCCGAGGTCGCTTGCGGTTCACGCTTTCGCCATTGCCGCCGGTTTCGCCATTGCGATGCCGGCCGCCGCCGAAATGCTGACGATGAAGGTGCCGCTCAGCGGCGCCAGCGAGGTGCCGGCCAATACCAGCTCCGCCAGGGGCGAGGCCGACGTCACCTTCGACACCACCAGCAGGAAGCTGGCGTGGAAAGTCAGCTACTCCGGCCTGACCGGCCCAGCCACCGCGGCTCATTTCCACGGCCCGGCCGACCCCGGCAAGAATGCCGCCATCGTCGTGCCGATTCCCAATCCGGGCGCCAGCGGCGCCGAGGGCAGCGCCACGCTAACCGAGGCGCAGGCCGCCGACCTGGTTGCGGGCCGGTATTACATCAACGTCCACACCGCCGCGCATCCGGCCGGCGAGATTCGCGGGCAGGTGAAAAAGTAGCGCCGATCAATCGCGGTCGAGTTCGTCGTAGTGGCGAAAAATGCCGTCCTCATTGAAGGGGATGCGGCGGCGGCTGGCGAGATAGGCGGCGATGGCGGGGCGTGCCGCGACCCGGTCGCGCAGCGCGACAAGCCCGCCGATATGGCACTCGAACGCCGCCATACGGCGCGGGAAAGCGTAGCGCAGCCCCTCGACCAACTGGAACAGCGACAGATCGACATAAGTAAGCCGGCGCCCGGCGATGAAACGTCGGTCGCCCAACAGCCCTTCGAAGTAGCCGAGATACTTCGGTACGCGCTCGTCCCAGAACGCCTGCGTGCGGCGCTTCGCCGCCGCGCGCTGGTCCTCGTAGTAGAACGTCGGCCCGAGCGGATGATGGGTGTCGTGTACCTCCTGCACGACGTCGGCGACGGTAAGCTGCAACTGGTGCAGCCACAGCCGCTTGTCCTCGGCCCGCGGCGCCAGCGCGTGGCGCGGCCCGAGATAGAACAGAATGTTGGCGGTCTGGCCGATCACCAGCTTGCCCGCCTTGAGGAACGGCGGCGCGAACGGCGGCGTCGCGCCCTGCCCGCCGTCCATCATCGCCATCATGGCGGCGGTGCCGTGCGGGCCGCGGGCAACGTCCTCGTAATCGGCGCCCGCCTCCTCCAGCGCGAGGCGGACGAACTCGCCACGGCCCTGAATGCCCGGCCAGTAGTAGAGCTGATAGCGCATCGGCTTCACGTCCCGTGCCGTGACCCGGCACACGCTGCCGGGGCGATGCCGGCATGATGCGCCGCAGCCGGGCGAGGCGCTAGTTCGTCGCGAAGCAGTACAACAGGCCGTCGCCGCCGGTCGAGCGCAGGTCGGCCTGCGAGCAGCCGCCATCCGGCCCGCGCGAGGGGTGCGATGAATTCCACGACTTGGCCGGCGGCTGCTCGTCGAGTCCCATGCGGTCGGAATGGCCGACCATCGCCGCGCCCTGCGTGCTGCTGGTCCAGTTCCGGCAGGTGCGGTCGGTATCGGGCGGGAATGCGGTGCCGTCGGCCTGCGAGCCGGTCAGAATGTCGTGCCGATTCGGCCTGTCGCCCCGCCCGCTGATCACCTCGCCCTTCTCGCTGAGCGCCGTCTGCTTGGTAAGCTTGTTGTCGCCGTGCAGTTCGGCGACGTCGCGGGCGACGGTCTCGCCCTTGGCATTGAGCCACGGTCCGGGGCCGATGCGGTCACGGGCGTTGACGGCGGGCTGGCCGTCAGCCGCTTGCGTCGAAAGGTAGGCGCGCCACGTCCTGCTGCCGGCGCCGGCGGCCTGCGCCAGGGTCTGGCAATGATTGTCGGCGCCGGCGAGGCCGCCGAGATTGCCGCCGTTGCCGATGCCCTGGCTGGTGACGAAGAAGCTCATGGCGGCCGGTTGCGCCGAGGCGACCCCGCCGCCCGCAAGGAGCGCGCCGGCCGCCGACAGGCCGAGGCCGAGACAAAGGCAGAAGCGCAACGCCGCCGTGGACAGGATCGTCATCGTTTCCTCCGTTGGGTTCGCATTCAAAACCATGTCGTGCGGCCGCCGCGCCTGAGGCCGCATCCCGCCACGACAGGCGCCGTCCCGGTTTGACGCCGCAGCGCGAAAACGGTTCCGCTCCCCTGAAACGGCAAGGGCGCGGCGAAACGATCCGCCGCGCCCTTGATGGCGTTCGAGCGAAGCACAAGCGGCCTCGCGCGCGTTACGTCACGCCTGCTGGATCGCAGCCAGTTCCCAGTCGCCGCCGCGCGGGCGCAGGAAGGTCCACACCTCGGTGGCTTCGACCGGCGCGTCGTCACCCTCGACGAGGCGATTGTCGGCACGCGCAAAAGTCTTGTCGATCAGCGAAAAGCGCATCGCCACGGTGGCGTAGTCGTCCACCCCTTCACGCCAGGCTTCGGCCAGATCGCCCTGCAGCAGCTTGACGCCCGAGATGCGGTTGACGACGCCCTTCTCCTTGTTCTCGGCGAGGTCATGGGCGAAGTACGACGCCATCTCCGGCGTGGCGAGCTTTTCGAGCCGCGCCATGTCCTCGTTCGACCACGCCTCCTGCACCTGGCCGAGCAGCCGCTCGAAGGCGTCATAGTCACCCGCCGTGATCTCAAGCGGCGCCGCCGGCGCAGCCTTGGTGGCAAAACCGCCCATCCCGATCCCGGCCATGGCGCCACGCGCTGCGGGCGTCGCACCGGCGGGCGCATCGAAATTCATCGGCGCACCGGCCGGACCGGACGCCGGGGCTGCGTTGCGGTTGCGCCACCAGTTGAGCGCCAGCCGGGCCACGATCACCACCAGCAGGATCTGCGCGACGAAGCCGAGCAGCGCGGCGAACGAGCCGAGGCCGGCGAGGAAGCCGTTGCCGAACAGCATGCC
>JBARWE010000134.1:0-5389 GCA_049646625.1 Xanthobacteraceae bacterium | reverse complement strand
CTGGCTGGGGCGGGAGGATTCGAACCTCCGCATGGGGGAATCAAAATCCCCTGCCTTACCACTTGGCGACGCCCCACCGGCGCGGGCGCGATGGTTCGCCCCACAGCGCTTGGCCCGTGCGGTCTATCGGGAGACGCGCAGCATTTCAACCGTCCCCTTTCCAACTCTCCAAGACACCGACTGGGATGCCCCCTGCCCGGCACCCGGCCGCCCCAAAAGGGCGTTGAGGCATTGGACCTTTCGTGAGAAGAGACAGCCTGTCCGCTCCCGTGGAGAGAAGCTTATGACCTACCAGGCACCGATCACCGACATCCTGCTCGCCCTCGACCATGGCGCGGGGCTTGCGGCCGCCGCCAAGGCCGGCCATCTCGGCGCCTACGACAGCGATCTCACCGCCGCCGTGCTGGAGGAAGCCGGTCGCTTCGCCGGCGACGTGCTGGCGCCGCTCAACCGCGGCGGCGACCAGAATGGCATCACCCTGGACAACGGCAAGGTGACGACCGCCCCCGGCTGGGCAGACGCCTACCGGCGCTGGCGCGAGGCCGGCTGGAACGCCGTGTCGGGACCGGAAGCGTGGGGCGGCCAGGGGCTGCCGCTCGCGATCAATGCCGCCTGCACCGAGATCTGGAGCGCCGCCAACATCGCCTTCGGCCTGTGCCCGCTCCTGACGCTGAGCGCCATCGAGGCGCTCGACGCCCACGGCAGCGACGACCTCAAGGCAACCTATCTGGCAAAGCTGGTATCGGGCGAATGGACCGGCACCATGATGCTGACCGAGCCGCAGGCCGGCTCCGATGTCGGCGCGCTGCGCACCCGCGCGGAACGGGCGGCGGACGGCAGCTACCGGCTTACCGGCACGAAGATTTTCATTACCTATGGCGAGCACGATATGACCGACAATATCGTGCATTTCATCCTCGCCCGGCTGCCGGACGCGCCCGCCGGCACCAAGGGCATTTCGCTGTTCCTGGTGCCAAAATTCCTGGTCAATGCCGACGGCTCGCTTGGCGCCCGCAATGACATCTACGCCAGCGGCATCGAGCACAAGCTCGGCATGCACGCCTCGCCCACCTGCACCATGACCATGGGCGACCATGGCGGCGCGATCGGCTATCTCGTCGGCGAGGAAAACCGCGGCATGGCCTGCATGTTCACCATGATGAACCAGGCTCGGCTCGGCGTCGGGCTGGAAGGCGTCGGCATCGCCGACCGTGCCTATCAGCAGGCGTTGGCCTACGCCCAGGAGCGCAAGCAGGGCCGCGCGCTCGGCAAGACCGGCGACGGCTCCGATCCGATCATCGCCCACCCGGACATCAAGCGCATGCTGCTGCGGATGCGCTCGCTCACCGCCGCCGCCCGCGCGATCTGCTACGCCACCGCGGTTGCGCTCGACGTCGCGCAGCGCACCAGCGACGCCGCCACCCGTGACCGGGCGACCGCGCGTGCGGCGCTGTTGACGCCGATGGCGAAAGCCTTCTCCACCGACATCGGCAACGAGGTCGCCGCCCTTGGCGTGCAGGTCCACGGCGGCATGGGCTTCATCGAGGAAACCGGCGCGGCGCAGCATCTGCGCGACGCCCGCATCCTCACCATTTACGAAGGCACCAACGGCATCCAGTCGATCGATCTCGTCACCCGCAAGCTCGGCGCGCAGGGCGGTGCCTCAGTGTGGGCGCTGCTGGAGGACCTGTCGGAGATCGCCGGCCGCGTCGAAGCCTCGAACGATCCCGCCTTCGGCACCACCGGCGTGAAACTGCGCGCGGGCTTGGCGGCGCTGGAGCGCACCAGCCGCTGGCTGCTGGAGCGGCTGTCATCGGCCCCGAACGACGCACTGGCCGGCGCCACACCCTATCTGCGGCTGTTCTCGGTGACACTGGGCGGCGGCCTGCTGGCCAGCCAGGCGCTTGCGCTGCGCGACGGCGGCGATAGCGGCAACGCGGCCCGCGCGATCGCACTGGCACGCTTCTTCGCCGAAACCGTCACGGTGCAGGCCGAAGGGCTGGCGTCGAGCGTCATCGACAGCGCCGATGCGGTGACGGGCGCGGACGCGGTGCTGCTGGCCTGAAGCGGCGACCGACCTCACGCCGAAGCATCATCCCAGCGGCTTCAGCCCCGCCTCGATCGCGGCGCGGCGCGGCGCAAGGAACGGCGGCAGCGACAGGCTCTCGCCGAGCTTGTCCATCGGCTCGTCGGTGGCGAAGCCGGGTCCATCGGTGGCGATCTCGAACAGGATACCGTTGGGTTCGCGGAAATACAGGCTGCGGAAGTAAAAGCGATCCACCTCGCCGCTGTTCGGGATGTGCAGATCGTTGAGCCGCTCGGCCCACGCCTTGTACTGCGTCTCATCGGGGGTGCGGAAGGCGACATGATGCGCGCCGCCCGCACCCTGCCGCGCCACCGGCCCATCGCGGTCCTCGATGACATGCAGTTCGGCGGCTGGTCCGCCTTCGCCCATCTCGTAGACCTGAACCCGCCAGCCGTCCGGCGTCGCATAATGGCGCGCGCTGCGCATGTTCATCACCCGCGTCAGCACCAGTTCGGTATGCGCAAGCTCCGGCACCGTCAGTTCGATCGGCCCCAATCCGCGGATCTGGTGCTCCGGCGGCACTGGACTGTTTCGCCACGGCATCCCTTCGCCGGCGCCACCGTCGTCCACCAGCATCAGCCGTTGCCCTTCGGGGTCCTCGAACAACAGCGTGGCGCGGCCATCGCGCTCGACGATGTCGCCGACCGCGCGGCCCGCGCCGGCAAGACGCTCGCGCCAGTAAGCCAGGCTCAGCGCGCCCGACACTCGCAATCCGGTGCGGGAAATGCTGCGGCTGCCGCGGCTCTCCGGCGGCAGCGGAAAATCGAAAAAGGTCAGATCGGTGCCGGGCCTCGCCTCGCCATCGGCATAGAACAGATGATAGGCGCTGACGTCGTCCTGATTGACTGTCTTCTTGACCAGCCGCATGCCGAGCACACCCGTATAGAAGGCAAGGTTGCCACGCGGGTCCGCCGAGATCGCGGTAAGGTGGTGAACGCCTGTCAATTGCATTGTGCTATCCTTCGATCGCAACGCATGGTCCTCTGCCCGCTGGCAGGATGCACCTCCGGCACCGGCAAGGCATCAGAAAATCAAGACATCAGGAAACAAAATACCGGGGAACATGACGACGATCACCGGCGGCGGAGGACGACGATCGACGCCATTATCCCGCCATCCGCGGCACGAACCGGCAATCGGTTACTTGCGTGCGATCGCGTTCTGCATCACAAGCCGCGACAATTGCACCACCAGTTCGCGCAGCCGTTCATTCTCGACGCGCATCTGCTCGACGGCGTCGGGAGTTGCAGCCCCGACGCAGCCGTCCAGTTCGTCTCGCGGCCGAGGAGGCGGATGCACGGTGGCCGACATCGAAAGCTGTCCTCCCACTCGGTTCCGATCACGCGCAGCACAAACTCATAAATCATACAGACTTGTGAATCATACAGGCTGGCGAATCACCAGGCGGCAGGGTGCGGCGGAACACCGGCAAAAGTTTGCACGACCGCTCGTTAGTGCCACTCGCGCTCTACAGCCCGATCGTGTATTCGGGAACCGCAACACGATCCGAGGATCGCGAGGCAGCGCGGCACGCGGACGGACGCGAAAGGAACGGACGGAACATGACCACGCTTTTCGTGACGCATGACGCCTGCCTGCAGCATCTGACGCCGCCCGGCCATCCCGAGCGGCCGGCGCGCCTTGCCGCGATCAACGAGACGCTGAGCGGCGCCGCGTTTGCCGACCTCCTGCGGCGGGAGGCGCCGGAAGGGACGCTGGAGACAATCAGGCTCTGCCACAGCGAACATTATGTCGAGGAACTGCGCTACGTCGCGCCGAAGGAAGGCTTTGCCTTCATCGACGCCGACACCTCGATGTCGCCGGGCAGTTGGCAAGCGATGCTGCGATCGGTCGGCGGCGCGGTCGACGCGGTCGACGCCGTGCTGGGCGGGACGGCCAGCAACGCCTTCGTCGCGGTGCGCCCGCCCGGCCACCATGCCGAGATCGCCCGGCCGATGGGCTTCTGTTTCTTCGACAACGCCGCCATCGCCGCCCGCTACGCCCAGCGCGGCCACGGCATCGACCGCACCGCGGTCGTCGATTTCGACGTGCACCACGGCAACGGCACGCAGGACATCTTCTGGGCCGACCGTAGCGTGATGTATTGCTCGACGCACGAGATGCCGTTGTTTCCCGGCACCGGCGAGCGTTCCGAACACGGCGAGCACGACACCATCGTCAACGCGCCGCTGCGCTCGGGCGACGGCGGCGAGCGGTTCCGCGAGGCGTTCGAAGAGGTCATCCTGCCACGGCTGCGCCGGTTCTCTCCCGAACTGATCATCATCTCGGCCGGCTTCGACGCCCATCGCAACGATCCGCTCGCCAATCTCAACCTCGACGCCGGGGATTTCGCCTGGGTGACGCGGAAGCTGATGGATGTTGCCGAGGCATACGCCGGCGGCCGGATCGTCTCGGTGCTGGAGGGCGGATACGACCTCGACGGGCTGAAAGAATCGGTCGCGGCCCATGTCGGCGCGCTGATGCACGGTTGACAAGCGCCGCCGTTCCCCGCCAAACAGCCGGCGACCGCCACGCCAACTGGGGAACAGCCATGGCCGAAAGCACCAATGCCGACGTCAAAAAGCTGAGCTTCGAGCGGGCCATCGACGAACTGGAGTCGATCGTCAAGCGGCTGGAGGACGGCAAGGTTCCGCTTGAGGAATCGGTCGCCATCTATGAGCGCGGTGAGGCGCTCAAGCGCCGCTGCGAGGATCTGCTGCGGCAAGCGGAAGCGCGGGTCGACAAGATCACCACCGGCGCCGGCGGCGACGTCACCGGCAGCGAGCCGCTCGACATCGAATAGCGCGCCGCGACGCCGCAAGGCAGCGAAGCGAGGCGGCATCATCCGCCGGCAATCGGGGCTTGAACGTGCGGATCGGACGGCGCCACGTCATCTTCCTGCAAGGCTACGACCCGCGCGGGCGCGCCGCCTACTACCGCATGTTCCGCGGCGAGCTGCGCAAGTTCGGCGCGCTTTACGGCCTTTCGCCGCGCATCGGCCGGCCGCAGGTCACGCCGGACGATCTCGTCGCGTCATGGAGCATCGACACCGAGGGCGACGGCTGGCGCACACGCACGAGTTACGACTTTCTGCGCTGGGAGGACCTGGTGCAGCGCGACCGCGCGGTGCCGGCCTGGCGCACCATTCCTCACGCGCTGGCAATCTACGGCTGGCTGATCGCCCGTGGCGTGCTGTTTCGCTTCATCAGGGCGCATTGGCGCTTTGCCGCCTTCATCAGCTACCCTTATGTCGCGCTGCTGGCCGAACTGCTGGTGGCCGCCGGCGCCGGCCTCGCCGTGCAC
>JBARWE010000133.1:0-8023 GCA_049646625.1 Xanthobacteraceae bacterium | reverse complement strand
TCCCGGTCCCCCTTTCCGACCCGTTTGTATTCGGCGACCTGGTGTTGTCCCCGGTTGAGCGCAGCCCAGAACGCGAGATAAGCCTCGCTGTTGCGCTCGTCCGCCGGCACGAACATCGAATGATGCTTGCCTTGAATTTCCTCAAGCTGATAGCCGACAATATCCAGAAAGTTCTTGTTGGCGGAAAGGATCGTGCCGTTCATATCGAACTCGATCACGGCCTGCGAGCGGCCGAGCGCCGCGAGTTGGGCCCGGTCATCCCCGTTTACCCTGCGACCAAACATTCAATTCTCTCCATGCGCAATTGTGTGTCTGGAGAGAGGGGCAATCCGTCCCGATCTCCAAACATCGATCAATGACATTTGATGTGGCTGAATTTTATGCTCTGACCGATGAGTGCCGATGCACACGCAAGTCTCTTATGAAATACTCTGTATGCATCTTTTCTTTGCCCCTGGAAAAGCAGGCAGGGCTCAGCGAGCACGCATTATCACCTATATCAGCATGGTTAAGTGGTGGTTAATAAATCCTATTGTACGGCAGACCCGATTACCGGCCGACGAGCGAACGCAACCGTCCAACCAACGCCCGAAGTATCTTCAAACAAAGAAACCCCCGGAGCTTGAACTCCGGGGCAAAAACCGCTCGCATAATAGACTAAGAGAAACGTCAAGAACGCCCTCTACCGGCCAGACTAAAGAGATAAGGACTCTCAGTACCGATAGTGATCGGCCTTGAACGGGCCTTCGACCGCAACGCCGATATAGTCAGCCTGGTCCTTGCGCAGTTCGGTCAGCCTGACGCCGATCTTGGCGAGATGCAGCCGCGCTACCTTCTCGTCCAGCGTCTTGGGCAGCACATAGACCTTCTTGTCGTACTTGCCGCCGGCGTTGTTGGCGAACAGTTCGATCTGAGCCAGCGTCTGGTTGGTGAACGAGGCCGACATCACGAACGACGGGTGCCCCATGGCGTTGCCGAGATTCACCAGCCGCCCCTCCGACAGCAGGATGATGCGCTTGCCATCCGGGAACGTGATTTCGTCGACCTGCGGCTTGATGTTGTCCCACTTCAGGTTCTTCAGCGCGCCGACCTGAATCTCGTTGTCGAAATGGCCGATGTTGCAGACGATGGCGCGATCCTTCATCGCGCGCATGTGGTCGATGGTGATGATGTCCTTGTTGCCGGTGGCGGTGACGAAGATATCGGCCTGCGGCGCGGCATCTTCCATCGTTACCACCTGATAGCCCTCCATCGCCGCCTGCAGTGCGCAGATCGGGTCGATCTCCGACACCATGACGCGGCAGCCGGCCTGACGCAGCGAGGCGGCCGACCCCTTGCCGACGTCACCGAAGCCGGCGACCATCGCCACCTTTCCGCTCATCATCACATCGGTGCCGCGGCGGATGCCGTCCACCAGCGACTCACGGCAACCGTAGAGATTGTCGAACTTGGACTTGGTGACCGAGTCGTTGACGTTGATCGCCGGCCACAGCAGCGTGCCGTCCTTCTCCATCTGGTAGAGGCGGTGCACGCCGGTGGTGGTCTCTTCCGACACACCCTTGATGCTGTTGGCGACCTCGCCGAACCAGCCTTTCGGCTTCTCCTTGAGCACACGCTTGATTAGCGCGAACAGCACCTCCTCTTCCTCCGACGCCGCCTTGTCGAGGAAGGCGGTGTCGCCCTTCTCCGCGCGCACGCCGAGATGCACGAACAGCGTCGCGTCGCCACCGTCGTCGAGAATCATGTTCGGATGGCCACCGCCGTGCCAGTCGAACAGTTTTGCGGTGTAGTCCCAATAGTCCTTCAGCGTCTCGCCCTTGACCGCAAACACCGGAATGCCGGCGGCAGCGATCGCGGCGGCGGCGTGATCCTGCGTCGAATAAATGTTGCACGACACCCAGCGGATATCGGCGCCGAGCGCCTTCAGGGTCTCGATCAAAACCGCGGTCTGGATCGTCATGTGCAGCGAGCCGGCGATGCGGGCGCCCTTGAGCGGCTGCTTCGGGCCGTATTCCTCGCGCGTCGCCATCAGGCCGGGCATCTCGGTCTCGGCCAGCGAGATTTCCTTGCGGCCGAAGTCGGCGAGGCCGATGTCCTTGACGATGTAGTCGGGAGCGGCGATGGTCATGTCGGGCTATCCTGCGGTTATTCGTAAGCTCAAAGTTTCGTCCGTCATGCCCGGCCATAGCAGTCGCAGACTGCGTAAACTTGTCTGCGGTGCCGGGCATCCACGTCTTGACGACGGTTCAGCAAAACAAGACGTGGATGGCCGGGACAAGCCCGGCCATGGCACGATCTCTAGGAAACAATCACACCGCCTTCTTGAAGGCATCGGCGAGGTCGGTCTTTTCCCACGAGAAGCCGCCGTCGGCATCCGGCGTGCGGCCGAAATGGCCGTAGGCGGCGGTGCGGGCGTAGATCGGCTTGTTGAGGTCGAGATGCTTGCGGATGCCGCGCGGGGTGAGGTCCATCACCTCGGCCGCCGCCTTCTCCAGCCGCTCCTCCTCGACCTTGCCGGTGCCGTGGGTATCGACATAGATCGACAGCGGGCGCGCCACGCCGATGGCGTAGGCGAGCTGCAGGGTGCAGCGGTCGGCCAGGCCGGCGGCGACGATGTTCTTGGCGAGGTAGCGCGAGGCGTAGGCGGCCGAGCGATCCACCTTGGTCGGATCCTTGCCAGAGAACGCACCGCCGCCATGCGGGGCCGCGCCGCCGTAAGTATCGACGATGATCTTGCGGCCGGTCAGGCCGGCGTCGCCATCCGGCCCGCCGATGAAGAACTTTCCGGTCGGGTTGACGTGCCACTGCGTCTTATCGGTAATCCAGCCCTCGGGCAGCGCGCGGCGCACATACGGCTCGACGCATTCGCGCACCTGGTTCGAGGTCATGTCCTCGATGAGATGCTGGTGTGACACCACGATCTGGGTGACGCCGACCGGCCGGCCCTTCTCGTAGCGCACCGTCACCTGGCTCTTGGAGTCGGGGCCGAGCACTTTTTCCTTGCCGGAATGGCGCGCCTCGGAAATCAGGCGCAGGATCTTATGGGCGTAGAACAGCGGCGCCGGCATCAGGTCGGGCGTCTCGTTGGTGGCGTAGCCGAACATGATGCCCTGGTCGCCGGCGCCCTCCTCGCGGTTGGTGCCGGGCTGCATGGCATCGACCCCTTGCGCGATATCAGCCGACTGCGGATGCAGCAGAATCTCGATGTCGCAGGTCTTCCAGTGGAAGCCTTCCTGCTCGTAGCCGATATCCTTGATGGCGGCGCGGATCACGCCTTCGATGACCTCGTTGGTCACGGTCTTCGGCCCGCGGGTCTCGCCGGCCACCACCACCTTGTTGGTCGTCGTCAGGGTTTCGCAGGCGGCGCGGATCGCCCACGGATCGATGCCGGCTTTCGGCCCCTCGCGGAAGAACAGATCGACGATCTCGTCAGAGATGCGATCGCACACCTTGTCGGGATGGCCTTCGGACACCGACTCGCTGGTAAACAGATAAGATTCGCGCATCAAAAACCCCTTTCCGCCAGATCGCTGGCGGCCGCTCCGTGGTGATATCCTGAGGCATCAATCGCGCCGGCGCGAAATGACGTAGGATTCGTCGTAAAACCAAAGTCCGTTATGCCGGCGCAGGACATCCTTCGTGGTTTCGAGGTAGCGGCCGGTCTCGGTGAGTTCAGCGAGGCGATCATCCTCGACCTGAGCCACATACACCGCCGCATTCCAGGCCGCAAAGGCGGTAGAGGTTCCGATCGGCCCAGTCACCTCGTGCGGCAGCGCCTCCATATCATATCGAAAGATCGAACGGCTATCGGCATAAGCATTGAAGTTAAGATCCCGTGCCGCGCTGCCCAACTCGTATTTGACGGCGCGCAGCAGGTCGTGACGGCTGACGGAGAAAGGGTTTTCTCCGGGCCACACGGCGTGGACAATATCCATCCCCGGATCGCCGCCATGAGAATGGATTCCTATCAACCGGCCGCCCGACCGCAGCGCCCTGGCCAGCGGCGCGATGATGCGGCGGGCGCGGAAATTGACCGAGGATTTGGCGCGATACGGCTGCGAGGCGATGATCAGGTCGAAATTGGCCTCGGCCCGGCCGGCGCGCGGGATCACCGAATCGAGCAGAAAGCGATGGTCCTCGCGGTAGAGCACGATCACCGCCGGCCGCTCATAGACCGGCATGCCGGAGCGCGGCGAGACGCTGGCGCGCCAGTTCTCCTCAAGGAACGGCTCAAGCGCGGTGATCTGATCGGCGAACTCGCCCGATGACGCGCCGCGCAGCGCGACCTCGTGCCAGACGGTCGCGGAGGCCGCCGCCGCGGTGCGCGGGGTCAGCCACGGCGCCTCGTTGTAGTACATGTTGGTCAGCACGAACACCGAGGCGGGATGCTCGAACAGCCGGTCGGGAATCTTCTCCAGCGTCAGCCGCACGTCCTCAAGGCTGATTTCCTTGCCGGCAATATAGAACGGCATGTGCGGAAAGCGCCCGTGCATGGCGCGCAGCACGCGCGCCAGCACGGTGCCGTCGCCGATCCCGGCGTCGAACAGCCGCAGCGCCGGGGGGCGCGGATGAATGCTGCCCAATTCCATCGCCACGCGCTGAGCGACAATCCGCTTCTCGCTACAGGTGTGGACGAACAACAAATACTTCTGCCGGTTCTCGAAGAAGCGGAAATTGGTGCGCGGGTCGCGGCGCTCTAGCGGCACGGCACGCAGATCGGGCTTCGGCACGTCGTCGCCAAGGCCGGCGGCGATGAACGCCTGAATGCGCTCCAGCGTGTCGATGGTGATGCGCTTGCCCTCGCGCAGCCGCGCCACCAGCTTGCCGTCATTGACGGCATGGCGACCGAAGGTCGATTCCGCCATGCCGTGGTCGCGGCAATAGTCGGAAATCCGGGCCAGGATGGCGTCGTTCTTCATGTGCGGCCGGGGCGGGTTGGGAAGCCCGAGTGGGACGATCAATTTTGTCGGGCTGTATAATCGATCCTGCCCAATCAGGCAAACGCGGACCTCAGCCGGCCGCCGCGAGCCGCCGCAGGACGCGGGGGCGACCAATCAAGGGCAGCAGCAGCTTCAGTTCCGGCCCCTGCTCGCGGCCGGTCAGGGCCAGCCGCAGCGGGTGGTAAAGCGCCCGCCCCTTCTTGGCCGTGGCGGTCGCAACCGCCTTTGTCCATACGCCCCAGGTGTCGTTGTCCCACGGCTCGGGCGGCAAATGCCCGGCAGCGGTGCGGACCAGCGCGGGGTCATCGGTGGCATAAGTCGCTTCACCCGCGACCACCTGCCACCACTCCCGCGCCCCATCCAGCAGCACCAGATTGGGGCGCACCGCCTCCCAGAACGCCGCCCCACCGCCAACACTAAGTGCCGCGAGCCGCGCCGCCACGGCCTCGAACGGCAGGCTGTGCAGCGTGCGCGCGTTGAGGCTGCGCAACTCGGTCGGGTCGAATTTTGCCGCCGACTGCGACACATCAGTAAGATCGACGCGGTTCATCAACTCGTCGAGACCGGCGACCGGCTCCACTGCATGCGAGGTACCGATCAGCACGGCGAGCGCCGCCACCGCCGCCGGCTCAAAGCCTTCCTCGCGCAGCGCGCCGAGCGACAGATGGCCGAGCCGCTTCGACAGTCCCTCACCGCTCGGCAACGTCAAGAGGTTGTGGTGGGCGAAGCGCGGCGCGGCCGCTCCCAGCGCCTCGAACAACTGGATCTGCACCGCGGTGTTGGTGACGTGATCCTCGCCGCGGATGACATCGGTGACGGCAAGCTCGATGTCGTCCACCACCGAGGGCAGCGTATAGAGATAGCTGCCATCGGCACGGATCAGAACGGGATCGGACAGCGAGGCGCAATCGATACGCTGCTCGCCGCGCACGCCATCCCGCCACGTCACCACGCGATGATCGAGCTTGAAGCGCCAGTACGGCTTCCGCCCCTCGGCCTCAAGCCGCGCCCGATCCTCGGTCGAGAGCTTGAGCGCGGCGCGATCGTAAACCGGTGCGCGGTGCTGGGCGAGCTGCCGGCGGCGACGATATTCCAGTTCCTCTTCGGTCTCGTAGCATGGATAGAGCAGCCCGCGCGCGCGCAAGCGTTCGGCTGCCGCATCGTAACGCGCGAACCGCTCCGACTGCCGCGCCACCTCATCCGGGACGATGCCAAGCCAGCGCAGATCCACGGCGATGGCGTCGGCGAATTCCGCCGTGGAGCGGGCGCGGTCGGTGTCGTCGTAGCGCAGGATGAAACGGCCGCCGCGCTTCTTGGCATAGAGGTAGTTGAACAGCGCCGTGCGCGCGTTG
Source organism: Xanthobacteraceae bacterium (assembly GCA_049646625.1). GTDB lineage: Bacteria > Pseudomonadota > Alphaproteobacteria > Rhizobiales > Xanthobacteraceae > PRO6. The sequence continues at coordinate 1,731 of JBARWE010000133.1, read as the reverse complement.
CCGATATGCAGCCGCCCGGTCGGCGACGGCGCGAAGCGGACGACAGGCGTGTCGCTCATGACAGCACGCGCGCCCGCTCAGACATCGGAGGCTTCCGACACGCTACGGCCGGCGCGCGGGGTCAGCGTCTCGTCAGGCACGGGCAGCGGCGCACCCGAATCGCGGAAGCGGTTGGTGATCGGATAGCGGCGGTCGCGGCCGAAATTCTTGCGCGTGACCTTGACGCCGGGCGCCGCCTGCCGCCGCTTGTACTCGGCGACATTGACGAGGCGATCGATGCGGGCGACCGTGTCGCGATCGAACCCCTCGGCGACGATCTCGGCCAGCGGCGTCTCGCGCTCCACCAGCCGCTCAAGGATGGCATCGAGCACATCGTAAGGCGGCAGCGAATCCTGATCGCTCTGGTTCTCGCGCAATTCCGCGGTCGGCGGCCGAATGATGGTCCGCTCGGGAATCACCTCGCCGTCCGGCCCCCTCGCGCCGTCCGGCTTCCAGCGGTTGCGCAGCCGCGACAGGCGAAACACCTGCGTCTTGTAAAGATCCTTGATCGGGTTGAAGCCACCGTTCATGTCGCCGTAGAGCGTGGCGTAGCCGACCGACATTTCCGATTTGTTGCCGGTGGTGACGACCATTGCACCTAGCTTGTTAGACAGCGCCATCAACAGCGTGCCGCGGGTACGCGCTTGCAAATTTTCTTCCGTGATGTCGCGCGGCAGACCGGCGAACGGTTTTGCCAGGATCGATTCAAAACCCTCCACCGCCGGCGCGATCGGCAGCACCTCGTGCGACATGCCGAGCCGGCGCGCGAGGTCTTCGGCATCCTCGAACGAGACCTGCGCGGTGTAGCGATACGGCAGCATAATGCCGCGCACTTTGTCGGCCCCAAGCGCATCGACGGCGATCGCCGCGCACAACGCCGAGTCGATGCCGCCGGAAACGCCGAGCAGCACGCCGGGAAAGCCGTTCTTGCCGACGTAATCGCGCAAGCCCAATACGCAGGCGGCATAGTCGGCCTCGTCCTCGGCCAGCGGCGGCGCGATCCCGCCGGCGCAGCGCCAGCCGTCGGCCCCCTTCGACCAGCGCAGCGTCACGACCGCCTCGGTGAACGCCGGCAGTTGCGCGGCCAGCGCGCAGTCGCCGTTGAGCACGAAGGACGCACCGTCGAACACCAGTTCGTCCTGGCCGCCGACCTGGTTGAGATAGGCGAGCGGCAGGCCGCTCTCGGTGACGCGCGCCACCGTCACCGACAGCCGCATGTCGGCCTTGCCCCGCGCATAGGGCGAGCCGTTCGGCACCACGAGAATTTCCGCGCCGGTCTCGTGCAGACACTCGGCGACGTCCTCGTAGTCGGCGGATTCTTCGATCCAGATGTCCTCGCAGATCGGCACGCCGAGCCGCACGCCGCGCACCGTCAACGGCCCGGCGACGTGGCCACGGGCGAACACACGCTTTTCGTCGAACACGCCGTAGTTCGGCAGGTTGACCTTGAAGCGTAGCGCCGCGATGCGGCCGCCATCGAGCAGCGCCATCGCGTTGTAGAGTTTCCCGCCCTCGACCCACGGCGTGCCGATCAGCACCGCCGGACCATCGTCGGCAGTGTCGCGCGCAAGCTCCTCGACCGCCGCGCGGCAGGCCACCTGAAACGCCGGCTTGAGCACAAGATCCTCCGGCGGGTAGCCAGCGAGGAACAACTCGGGAAATACCACGAGGGCCGCGCCGTCGGCCGCCGCC
>JBARWE010000132.1:0-5540 GCA_049646625.1 Xanthobacteraceae bacterium | reverse complement strand
CCTTCCATGAAAAGCAGCGCCCGCGCATGCTGCTTTCCTACCTGCTCAAGTGCGGCTGCTGCGGCGGAGGATTCAGCAAGGTCTCGCAGAGCCACTACGGCTGCTCGACCGCGCGCAACAAGGGCACCTGCAATAACCGCCTTGTCATCCGACAGGACGATCTGGAGGGGCGAGTCATCGCCGCTCTGGAATCGCGCCTGATGGACCCCGCGCTGATGGAAGAATTCTGCGAGGAATACACGCGCTACCTTAACAGGCTGCGTGGTGAGAAGAACGCAACGCTCGCCGCCGCAAAAGCCGAACTCGGCAAGCTCGCCCGGCAGCGCGAGAACATCATTCAGGCGATCAAGGACGGCGTGCCGGCTGCCGAGGTCAAGGACGATCTCGCCCGGATCACCGCCCGGCGCGAAGAGCTGGAAACGGTGCTCGCCGGCACTAAGGAAGAGCCCGTAATGCTGCATCCGGGCATGGCGGCGCACTACCGGGCGCAGGTCGCGCGCCTTGCCGCCGTCCTCACCGCCGAGGAAAACCGGGGCGAAGCCGCGGACATCCTGCGCTCGCTCATCGACCGGATCGAGCTGACCCCGAACGCCTCCGGCAGCCTCGAAATCGACCTCTATGGCGATCTCGCCGGCATCCTGAGTCTGGCCGCAAACGCAAAAGGGCCGCCCGATGCGGGCGGCCCATTGCAGGACAAGCTGGTTGAGCGGAGAGGTCTGTCAGCTAATACTCTCCGACGCAACGCCTCAGGCGTCGACAGGGCTGGTGCGTTCTTTCGCAGCCATGTTTCCGCGTTCCCGCGCCCCGCGCTTCCGGGGAGCGCGCGGGCGGCGCAGCAAGCGCATGCCGTTGAGGATCACCACCAGCACCGATAACTGGTGGACCAGCATGCCCTCGGCCATGTGGATGTCGCCGCTGAACACGCCCGCGAGCAGCCCGGCCACGGTCAGCAGCGCGATCACCAGGTTCTGGCGCATGTTGGAGAGTGTGGCGCGCGAGATCGCAACCGCCTCGGGCAGCTTGCCGAGGTCATTGGCCATCAGCGCGATGTCGGCGGCCTCGATCGCCACGTCGGAACCTGCCGCACCCATGGCGATGCTGGTATCGGCGGCAGCCAGGGCCGGTGCGTCGTTGATGCCGTCGCCGATCATCGCGACATGGCGGCCCTCGGCCTGGAAGGCGCGGATCAGCCTGAGTTTGTCCTCGGGCATCAGCCCGGCATGGACCTCGTCGATGTCCAGATCGGCGGCGATGGCGCGGGCGGCCTGCGGCTGGTCACCGGTCAGCATGGCGATGCGCTGGATGCCAGCCTCGCGCAGCCGGGCTATCGCCGGGGCGGCTGAAGGGCGCGGCTGATCCGACAGGCCCAGAATGCCGACGGCCCGCCCGTCCAGCGCGACGATTACCGGCGTGCGTCCGCGCGCGAGAAGCCCAGTCAGCGCGGCCTCGGCCGCGGCATCGAAGGCGATGCCCAGCCGGTCGAACAGTCGGCGGTTACCCGCTGCGATCCGACGCCCGGCATGGCGCACGACCAAGCCCATGCCGGCCAGTTCCTCGACCGCCTCCGGTGGCGGGATCTCGGCCTCGGCGCGGGCGGCGGCGACGATCGGGCGGCCCAGCGGGTGGTCCGAGCCCGACTCGGCAATCGCCGCCCAGTGCAGCAGCTCCGCCCGGTCGATGCCGGCCAGCGGCAAGACCTCGACCAGGCTCGGGCGCCCCTCGGTCAGCGTACCGGTCTTGTCGAGCGCCAACATGTCGATGCGCCCGGCGTTTTCCAGATGCTGGCCGCCCTTGATCAGTATCCCTGAGCGCGCCGCCCTTCCGATACCGGCGATGATGGAAACCGGGGTCGAGATCACCAGCGCCCCGGGGCAGGCCACCACCATGAGCGTCAGCGCGAGGCGGACATCCTGCGTCACCACCCAGGCGCCAAGCGCCAGCACCATGATTGCAGGCGTATACCATTGAGCAAAGCGTTCGATCATGCGCTGGCTGGGCGCGCGTTCCTCCTGTGCCTCCTCGACACGGCGGATGATGCGCGCCAGCGTGGTGTCGGCACCGACGCCGGTGGCGCGGATGCGCAGCAAGCCGTTCTCGGCGATGGTGCCGGCATAGACGCGCGCGCCTGGCGCTTTCTCGGCCGGGATCGGCTCGCCGGTGATGGCGGCCTCCGAGACGGCGGCGTTGCCCTCCATCACCTCGCCATCGACGGGGATGCGCTGGCCCGCGCGCACCAGCACCGTCTCGCCGGGACGCACGGCACTGGCGGCGACCTCGACCGGCTGGCCGTCGCGGATGACCGTGGCGAGTTGGGGCGCGGCCTTCAAGAGATCGGCCAGCGCGCCACGGGTCTGACGCAGCGTGCGCGCCTCGAGCCAGGCGCCGAGCATGAACAGAAAGGTGACGGCTGCCGCCTCCCAGTATTCACCGATGATGAGCGCGCCGATGGCGGCGATGGTCACCAGCAGTTCGATGGACAGGTGGTGGATGCGCAGCGCCTGCAGCGCGCGCCACGCGATGTCGGCGCCTGCCAGCACCGCGGCCTCCACCATCAGCGCCGCCCACAGGTCGATGGCGCCGAAGCCCCAGCGCACCACCAGCCCGGCGCCGATCAGCGCCGCGCTGCCCAGCACTAGCCATTTGCGTCGCGTCGCCGGGTTGCGCAGCAGGGGAAGGATGCGGGTGATCATGTCAGATGCTCCCTTGCACAGGAGGATGACCGCCGGGGGTGGCGGCGGGACGGGGGTCAGAAGGTGAGGTCAGAAGGCCGTAGGGCGGGCGGTATAGCCTACGGATTTCACGGTCGAGACGAGGGCCTCGACCGAGGCGATCGCCGGATCGTATGCGATCTCGATGCGGCCGGTGTTGAAATGAACTTTCGCCATCGTGACGCCGGGCAGCGCCTTGAGCGCCTTCTCGATCTTGACCACGCAGGAGGGGCAGGAAAATTCGTCGCTGCGCAGGACGGTGTTGAGCGTGTCGGACATGGTTCTTTCCTTTGTCTTTTGTCTGCTCGGCCCGACCTCGGTCTGGACCTGACTTACAGGGTCGAGATAGGCTGTCCGTTGACGCACGGTTATTGGCAAATTATGCAAGGATTTCTTGCATGGATGCACAAGATCAGAACTGGGACGACTACCGTCTGTTCCTCGCTGTCGCGCAGGCGGGTTCGCTGTCGGGGGCGGCGCGGCTTTTGGGCGTCACCCATTCGACCGTGTTCCGCCGCCTTACCGGTTTCGAGAAAACCCTCGGCGTGCGCCTGTTCGAACGCCTGCCCTCGGGCTATGTCCTGACCGCGGCAGGCGAGGCGATGCAGCACGCGACGGCGCGCATCGACGACGAGATCGCCGCCGTCCGTCGCCGCGTGACCGGGCAGGACCAGCGGCTGAGCGGGCAGGTCCGCATCACCGCCACCGACATGCTGGCTATCAGCCTGCTGCCGCCACACCTGGCCGCGTTCCGCGTCGCCTGGCCGGGGATCGAACTGGAACTGCTGGTCTCGGACACGCGGCTTGACCTGACCCGGCGCGAGGCGGATATCGCGTTGCGCCTTGGCAATCCGGTGCAAGAAACGCTGGTCGGGCGCCGGATCGGGCGGCTGGCCTTCGCGGTCTATTGCGCGGCAGCGTGCCATCGCGAGGGGATCGGTGAGGACCTAGCAAGCCATGACTGGATCGGCTTTGGCAGCGCCCATGCGCCCTTGCGGCAGGTGCTGGCCGAATGGCTGCCCGGCCTGCGCCCGCAATTTCGCACCAATTCGATCACGGCAGCGATCGCGGCGGCGCGGGTGGGGATCGGGCTTGCGGCGCTGCCCTGCGCCATCGCCGATCCCGATTCCGGCCTGCGGCGGGTGGCACCTTTCCCGGGTGATTTTCGCCTCGACCTGTGGCTACTCACCCACGAGGATCTGCGCCACACCGCCCGCATCCGCGCTTTCGTCGATTTCATGGCCGAGGCGCTAGCTGCGCAGGCCGACCTACTGGAGGGCCGCGGGCCGTTGGCCGAAAAACCGGCCGGAGCGTAATGCCTCGGCCGGCCGGCCCCTCTGGGCTTGCGCCTCGCGGATGTTAATCAAGTGTCTGCCACCCCGGGTGCTCGAAATGCTTGCCATAGGCATCGAGCGCATGAACGATCGCCGCTGCGCCCGGCTGCGCCTTGCCATTCTTCAGCGCCGCGACGCCCTCCATCACCTGTTCGAGGACGATGTGGAACTGCTCGTCAACCGCAGGTTCCAGGACGCAGTTCTCAACCATGAAATCGAGCTGCTTCTGCACATTGGCGGCCATCCCCCGCGCGGCGTCGGCCGACAGGGTGCCAGCGTGGATCGCGTCCAGGTTCGCGGCCATGGTGTCGCGGATCGCGGTCATGCCGGTGATCATGTTCTGATCGCCCTGCCACTTGGCGCCATTGTTCAGCACGATCTCAAGGGCCGAGGCATCATGGCCATTATGCGTGGCGGTCTGCGCGGCGGCGATTCCGGGCGCCCCCAATGCGAGGGCGAGGACCATGGTGAGGGTGGTGAGGAATTTGGCGGTTTGCATAGGTCTTCTCCTGTGTCGGGTATTGGCTCTGGCCGCAACGAGCGATCGTGGAGGGCCGTCGCGTGTGGCTTGAAGATAGGCCGTCTGTTTGCGCACAGGGATCGATGAAACGCGCAAGTTGTCTTTGCATGGACAGACAGAGGATACAGACAGAGGATCAGGCGAAATCGAAACGTCACAGCGGACCGCACTCTCTCAGGCGGCATCCGCGCCGGACACTCTGGAAAAGAGTCCAACCGCCTCGGAGATGATTTCGCCATCGCTACCACGCGAAAGAAACAAGGCATCGATCTGGCGCCGCTGCGCGAGCCTCGCTCCAGCCGTCGCCCCGGTAACCATCAGCGCGGTCGCCCAAGCATCGGCTTCGGCGCAGGTTCGTGCGATGACTGTCACGGAGGCAGGCGACTCGCTGAGAGGAGCACCGCGGCGTGGGTCCATCGTATGCGAAAGGCGACGGCCCGCGACGAGAGCCCAATGCCGATAGTCGCCGGATGTGGCAACAGCCGCATTCTCCAACGCAAGGATCGAATGGGGCGCACGGCGATCGTCGTCGGGAGCCTCGATTGCGATGGTCCATGGCTGCTCGTCGGGACGAAGGCCAAACGCCCTCATCTCGCCATCGATACCCACCAATCCGGAAGAAATACCGAAAGCACGCAACGTCTCAGCCAACCGGTCGACGCCATAACCTTTAGCGATGCCGTTGAGATCGAGAACGACAGGGGCTCGCTTGCGCGCCCTTCCCCGATCAAGGTCGAGCTCCAGCGCCTCGTGCGCCGCGCGACGCGGTGCATGAAGCGCCTTCCGGATAAGGGATTGGTCGGCAACTTCCGGCCCAAAGCCCCAAGCCGCAACGGCGTCGCCTACAGCAATATCGAATGCGCCACCCGAGGCGCGACCGATATCGAGCGCGAGACTCAGGACATCCATCAGCCGCTTCGGTATCTCCACCCATTCGCCTATCGGACAGGCGTTCAAACGCATCAGGTTGCTGTCCGG
>JBARWE010000131.1:0-24637 GCA_049646625.1 Xanthobacteraceae bacterium | reverse complement strand
GAGCGCATGGCGCTGCACCAGCGCGCCCGTGCCGTCGCGCTGCGGCTCAAGGCCGCCGGGCTGCCGGTGATGCCGACGGAAAGTCACATCGTGCCGGTGCTGGTCGGCGAGGCGGCGGCCTGCAAGCAGGCGTCCGACCGTCTGCTCGACGTGCACGGCATCTATATTCAGCCGATCAACTACCCGACCGTGCCGCGTGGTGCCGAGCGGCTGCGCATCACGCCGACGCCGTGCCACGACGATACGATGATCGAGGCGCTGGTGGTGGCGTTGCGCGAGACCTGGGCCGCGCTCGGCCTGCCGCTCGCAAGCGGGCGCCGGCCATGACGAGGAAGGGAAAGCGCCTGACGCTGATCGCGGCCGCCGGCGTTGTGCTGTCGCTGGCCGCGGTGCTGGTGCTCGGGGCGATGCGCGACAGCATCGTGTTCTTCCATTCGCCGAGCGAAATGCTGGCCGGCAAGGTCGCGCAAGGGACGCAGTCGCGGGTCGGCGGAATGGTCGAGAATGGCAGCGTCGAGCGCTCCGCCGAAGGGCTGGATATCAGCTTTCGCGTGACTGACAACGCCAACGCCGTCACCGTCACCTATCGCGGCATCCTGCCCGATCTGTTTCGCGAAGGGCAGGGGGTGATTGTCGAAGGTCGCTGGCAGGGCGATACGTTCGCAGCCACCACGGTGCTCGCCAAGCATGATGAGAACTACATGCCCCGCGAGGTCGCGGGCATCATGAAGCCGCAGATGTCGATCCCTCGGCCGTAACCACGGCCGACAGTTTTTGGCGCGATGAACTTTATCGACTGCTTCAACAGGGAATATTTCCTGTGAAGGCGTTTCTCACGGCGATGGATGGCGATGGATGACGCGGTAGATCAGCATCGCCCATGTCATCTATCAGCAGAAGATCTACGAGAGTGACGCCAAGCTGAACGGACGTAAGGTGGCGCTCGGCGTCGCAGGTCGGCTCGTTCGCAATCCGCTGCCTTGTAATCGGATCACGCTTTGCGTCGTTCGAACGGCCGATGATCTCTCCGTGGCCTGGCCTCGATACAGCACTTCGGTATTTTGTCGCGTGGCTAAGCTCTGCGCCTGGAAAGGAGCAGTCCAAACTGCTTTTGCAGCGTCGGCAATGCAATCATAAATAGCGTCAGCAATAGTAGCGCGCCAGCGATGGGGCGATCGAAGAAGACCATCCAGTCTCCAGAATAGAGGATCAAAGACTGCCTGAAATTGATTTCGAACAGTGGCCCCAGCACGAAGCCGATAATCAATGGCGTTACCGGAATGTTTCCGAGGCGCAAGAGGACGCCAAGCAAGCCGGCCGCTACCATCAGCGTCAGGTCGAACAAGGAGTTGTTAACGGAGAACGTTCCGATTGTCGCAAAGATGACCACTCCGCCTAGCAGCAACTGGTGAGGGATCTGCAGGATCCTCGTCCACAGATGTGTGCCCAACAGACCGAACACGATGATGCCGATATTGGCGATGCACAGCGTCATCAGAATGAAAATGACGATGTTGTAGTGCTCGAGATAAAGGCGCGGGCCGGGTATGACTCCCTGGAGCACCAGTGATGCCAGGATGAGGGCCGTGATCGGGTCGCCCGGAATGCCCAGCGAGAGCGACGGCACCAGGGCGCCACCGACGACGGCATTGTTTCCGGATTCCGATGCGGCGACGCCTTCCGGGTTGCCCTTACCGAAGCTGTCTGGCTCTGGTGAGCTGCGCCGTGCCTCCGAATAGGCGATGAAGGACGCGGCGGTTGGGCCGGCTCCGGGCAAGATGCCAACGGCCGTACCGATGAGCGATGACTTGAGGACGGTCCAGCTCAGCCGTTTATGCCGGGCGCGCGCCGGCAGGCGTACGCCGACGCGCTGAAATTTGACAGCTCCGCTTTTCTTCTTGTTGGTGAGTTCAAACACGACCTCGGAGATTGCGAACAGGCCGATCAGTAGAGGAACAAGCGGGACACCGGCTGCGAGCTGGAAAAGCCCGAATGTCAGCCGTGTACCGCCCGTGACCGGATCCGGGCCGATCATCGCGAGGAGCATGCCGATCAAGGCAGCGATGATTGCCCGCATGATGATCTTGCGGTCCAGGAGGATGATACAGACCAATGCGAATGTGGCGACCAGACACATTTCGAGCGGTCCAAAACGCAGGGCGAAACCCGCGAGCATCGGCGCCAGCAGCATCAGAATGGCAAGCGAGATCAAACCGCCGATACCGGAGGCCAGCGTGGCTATCGTCAGCGCGATGTCGCCGTCACCGCGTTTGGCCATCGGGTAGCCATCGAGCGCTGTCGCTGCGGAGGCGGGGGTGCCCGGAACGTTGACGATGATCGCGGTGATCGCGCCGCCGTAGACCGAGGCGCAGTAAAGCCCCATGAGCAGGGCGATGCTAGGACCCAGGCCCATGTTGAGAGTGAACGGGATGGCCAATGCGATCGCGATCGAGGGGCCTAGGCCAGGAATGACGCCAATGACAATGCCGACGATTGTCCCGATCAGCAGAGCGATAACCGAGTTGAATTCCAGTAGCATCGCCAGCGCAGAGTAGAGGTCGCCCATAGTGTCACCATGAAAGCCGGATGAAGGGGCCTATCGTGCCCGTAAGAACGTCTTCCTGACGAATCCCGTGCAGCCGCTGGTGCTCAGGGGATTGGTTGCGCAAGATGCAGGACGCGATCCATGTGCCTCGCGAAGCTGCTGGCGGCGCCAGCGTGTCAGCGTCGATCACGGCAGCGGAGCATCGATGCCGACGATAAAGACGAGCCAGATCGACCCCAGAACGAGAGCTGCCGCTGCCATAATCCCCACCGGTTTCCGATAGCCTGCCAGGAGCGGCATGGTGAGCAGTAGGCCGAGAGAGGCAATGAGCCAGCCGACGACGGGTAGAAGTGACGTAAATACGAAAAGATACAGAAGCGCAGCGAGCTTGAGACCCAAGGAGGATAGCGAGAAGCGTTCCGTGTTGCTTGCGTCCGGCCACACCACCATCGTCAAACCGCAGATGGCCAGTGCGACGAGCACAACGGTCGGGACCAGGGCGGGGGAGGTCGGTTCGAAGAAGCCGGACATCTTGCCCGGCTGGATGATGTCTCCGAATGCGATCATGGCCAGTGCGGACGCGGTGAGTATCGCGCCCGTCATGCGGGAGGCGGTGCGCTCGTGGCCGAGCACACCGCCTGATGCAGGCTCGCTCACTTTGCAAATCCCATTTGCTTGAGCGCGATGATCGAGTCCTTGGTCTCTTTGGCGACGAGTTCAAGGGAAGCATCGCCGTCGAGATAGGCCGGCTGCATTCCGAGCTTGACGATTTCTTTCTTGAACTTGTCGGTCGCCTGACCATCGGCGCAGGCCTTGCGAAGCTTCGCGAGGACCGGTTTATCGAGACCTTTCGGCCCAACCAGAATGCCCCACACCGCCGCCGTGATGTCGTATCCGGCCTCCGCGAACGTTCCGATGTTGGGGAAATTCGAAAGACGCTGCGTGTCCATCAGGCCGATCGGTTTGACGGTATCCGCGTTGGCCGCGACAACGCTCGCCGGCACCAGCGTGCCGGTCAGGACGCCTGCCAGGATGTTGCGGAGGTTGTCGGTATCGGCGGTGTTGGGAACGTGGACCATCTTCACGCCGGAACGTTCGGAGAGGATGGTCATGGCGATATGCTGAACAGAAGCCTCGCCGCTCGATCCGTAAGTGATGCGTTTTCCGGACTTGCCGAATTTGATGAGGTCTTCCACCGTGTTGATGTCGGAATCCTTCTTCACGGCGAACAGAAGCGGGTTGTGATTCACGCGGCAGATGTAGTCGAAGCTTTCATATGTATATGGCGTTTTGGAAATGTGCGGCTTCTGAAGAATGGGCGTCGAGGTAGCAAGGCCGAGCGTGTAGCCATTCGGCGTGGTCGCGGCGAGTTCGGCCGTGCCGGTCACACCGCCAGCGCCGGGCTTGTTGACCACGGTGACGGTCTGGCCAAGTTCGGCAGAGAGGGCCTCGGCAATCAGCCTGCCGGCCAGGTCGGTCTGTCCGCCGGCGCCGTAAGGCACGATCACGGAGATCGGGCGCGCCGGATAATCCTGAGCTGCTGCGGCGTTGATCGCAACGCAGGTGAGGGTGGCGGTTACAGCGGCGACAAGCGTTCGGCGTATCGGATCGTGCATTTGAAGTTCTCTCCCGGAAGATGTTTCGATTATAGGTACAGTGTACTCTTTTACGAAAACTATCTTCTCTGCCCCAATCCGAGTCAAGCTTGCCGGTGAGGCAATGTGCACGAAAAGTGTGCTGCCCAAATCAGTCGATGATGTGTACTGCCCGCTGTATGTGGCTTTGGCTCGACCGCGATATCGTCCCCGTATCCGCCCGGCGCTCTTGATGAAGTAATCGGCTGTACCCGCCCGACCGGCTGAGTATCGGCGTTGCCGGAGCGCTCTTAACGCGATTGACAGTCGCTAAGAGAAGTCCAATAATATGGAACATTGTGCCAATAATAGGCACAAAATCATTATGTCGTTGGATCATGACGCAAACCGGTCAGGGGTATGAAATTACCTGATTTCGAGTATCGGCTTCCGGCAACGCTTCAAGAAGCCGTTGCTTTACTAGCCTCCGGCTCGGGCAATGCGAAGATTATAAGCGGCGGGCAGAGCCTTCTGCCGATGATGGCTTATCGGGTCGTTCTGCCCCGGATGCTGATCGATCTGCGGAAGATTCCGAATCTCGATCGCATTGATTGCGGGGCGACTGTGACCCTTGGAGCGCGCGTGACGTGGACGGCGATCGAGCGCCACCAGCGCCTTCGCACCGAACATCCGCTGCTGTGGGAGACGGTTCGCCACATCGCGCACTATCAGATCCGAAACCGCGGCACGACCGGGGGCAGTCTGGCTCACGCCGATCCCGCGGCGGAGTTTCCGGCGGTTGCACTCGGTTGTGATGCGACCGTCAACGTCGTCGGATTGGCTGGCCCTCGGACGATCCCCCTCAGCAAATTCTTCGTTGCGCCGCTGGTCACGACGCTTGATGAAAACGAGATTATCACCTCGATCGCATTTCCTGCCTGGAAACAAGGACGCCGGTTCGGTTTCAGGGAGTTCGCCAGACGGCAGGGTGATTTTGCACTCGCCGGCGCTGTCGCGCAGTTTGACCTCGATGCGAACGGCCGCATTCGAGACTGCTCCATAACCGGCTTCGGATTGGGCGATACGCCGCTTCGCATTGGAGAAGTCGAGGCATTCCTGGAGGGGCGCGAGATGACGCATGCTCATCTCGAACGGGCCTCGCAACTGGGGGCGGCGTCGGTGGAGGTTCATTCGGATGCGCAGGCGGATGCGGACTATCGCCGCGCGCTGTTTGAGACCATGCTTCTCCGTGCCCTCACAACGGCTGCTGCGGACTGAACGGCTATGAGAACTGTCGAACTGACCATCAATGGCAAGCAGATCAGCGCCGAGGTGCCAGACCGCATCACACTCGCCGACTTTCTGCGGACACGGCTCGGTCTGACGGGCACCCATCTTGGATGCGAACACGGAGTTTGCGGCGCCTGCACCATTTCCGTCGACGGTGAAGCGGTGCGGTCCTGCCTGATGCTCGCCGTGCAAGCGGACGGGTCGGTGATCGTGACGGTTGAGGGGCTGGAGGCCGAAGACGGCCGTCTGTCCGCCCTTCAGGAAAGCTTTCACAAAAACTACGCGCTGCAATGTGGTTTCTGTACGCCCGGCATGCTGATGACGATCCACTCCTTGCTGTCTGCCGAACCGGACGCAAACGAGCGCCGCATCCGCGAAGTGATTTCAGGCAATCTGTGCAGATGCACCGGCTACGAGCCGATCGTGCAGGCGGCGCTGGATGCGAGAAGTGCCTATGAGTAGCGGTGTGAAATCGCAAGGGGGCGCAGCCGGCAACACATATGTCGGCCAGTCCGTCAAACGGGTCGAGGACGATCGCCTGTTGCGCGGGCGCGGGACGTTCGTTGCCGATGTGCCGGCGAGCGATGCCTTGTCTGCCGTCGTGCTTCGCAGCCCCGTCGCGCACGCCCTCATCCGCGCTATCGGCCTTGATGCTGCGCGCCAGCTTCCCGGAGTGGTGGCGATCCTGACTCACGTCGACATCGGCGCGGATATCCCGCATATCCCGCTGCGCCAGCAGGTGCTTGAGGAAGGCCAGCCTTACCTCCAGCCCGTCATCGCACGCGATGTCGTCCGCTATGTAGGCGAGCCTCTGGCGGTGGTGATCGCGCAGGATCAGGCGGTCGCAGAAGATGCGCTGGAACTGATTGAACTCGATTATGAGGAATTGCCGGCAGTCGTTACGACGCAGACATCGCTGTCTGGCGATACGCTGCTGTTTGAGAATACCGGCACCAATCTCGCCTATACGATGAAGGCCCGCAAGGGCGATGCGGGCGCTGCCTTCGCGCACGCGCACTATGTGCGGAAGGAGCGCTTTACAGTGCAGCGGCACATGGCGTCGCCCATGGAGACTCGCGGCCTGTTGGCCGATTGGGACCGGGAAAAGGGCAAGCTCGCAGTCTATGGTGCTGCCAAGGTGGCCTTTTACAACCGCAGTCTGCTTGCCCGGTTTATGGGATTGCCGCGTGAGGCGGTTGACTATTTCGAGGTCGATGTCGGCGGCGGCTTTGGCGCTCGCGGCGAGTTCTATCCGGAAGACTTCCTGATCCCCTTCGCCTCGCGGTTCGTATCGCGGCCCGTCCGCTGGATCGAGGATCGGCGCGAGCACTTCCTTGCGACGAATCACGCCCGTGAAATGGATGCCGAGATCGAGATCGCCTGTGACGAACGTGGCCGGGTCCTTGCGCTAAGGGGCACGGTGAACACGAATATCGGTGCCTACCTGCGCACGAACGGGCTGACCGCGCCCCGAAACGTCACGCAGTTCTGCTCCGGTCCGTATGACGTTGCGAATATCGAGATCGATGCCCGCGCGCTGATGACCAACAAGGTGCCCGCCGGCACCTACCGTGGGCCGGGGCGCTACGAAGGCGCATTCTTTATGGAGCGCCTGCTCGATATGGCCGCGCGCGACCTGAACATCGATCTGGCCGAGATCAGGCGCGTGAACCTGATCCCGGAAGACAAAATGCCCTACAAGCTGGCCGTCATGTCGCATGTCGAGCCGGGCACGGAGACCTGGTGCGACAGCGGCGCCTACACCGAGGTGTTCGACCGGTGCCTGGTGGAGTTTGACTGGCATGGAAAGCAGCATCTGCAAGGAAAGCTGATTGACGGTCGCTACCATGGTCTGGGGCTGGCGTGCTTCGTCGAAGGGGGCGCGGCGGGGCCTCGTGAAGGCGCGCGTATGGTTCTGGAGACCGACGGGTCGGTCTCCGTTTATGTCGGATCGTCGGCGCTGGGGCAGGGCCTTGCGACGATCCTGACCCAGATTGCTGCCGATGCACTCGGAATGCCGATGGAACGCATCCGGGTGCTTCACGGTTCGACGACCCATGTGAAGGAAGGGTACGGCTCGTTTCACTCCCGTTCGACGGTGATGGGCGGATCAGCCGTGCTGGAGTGCTCCGCCGTGCTATTGCAGGCCGTTCGCGCGTTTGCTGCGTCGAAGGCCGATTGTCCGCTCGATGCTGTGCGCCTGCAGGACGGTGAATTGTGCGTGGGAGAGGAAAGAATATCGCTGGCCGGCCTATGCGACGAGCCGATCGAGGTCGAGCACAGTTTTGCGAATTCCAAGCATACATATAGCTACGGCACCCATGCGGTACACGTTGCGGTCGATCCTAAGACCGGAGAGGTTGAGATTCTGGATTACTGCACCGTCGAGGACGTCGGTCGCGTGATCAACCCTGCCACCCTTCATGGTCAGGTGCTCGGCTCCGCTTATCAGGGTTTCGGAAGCACATTTCTTGAAGAATTGGTCTATGATGAGGCTGGCCAGTTGCTGACTGGAACCTTCGCGGACTATCTGCTGCCGACCGCGACGGATTTTCGAGCGCCACGTTCCACCTCGCTTGGCTTGCGTCCGTGTCCGAACAACCCGCTCGGCGCCAAGGGGGCGGGTGAGGGTGGCTTGATTGCCGTGGGCGGGGCTGTTGGCAACGCGATCGCATCGGCGCTTCGCCATTTTTCTGCCGAGCCGTGCAGCCTGCCGTTTTCGCCCGCGCGCATCTGGCGTCTCATCAATGCGCCAGGCGAGGAGCGCGATGCGACTGTGAGGCATTAGCCGGGAAGCGGTCGGCAGCTTTCCAATCCCATCGCTCACGACGGCAAGGATGTAGTCAATGGCAGGTCTCCCGCTTCTCAGCATACGCCTTCATGGAGACATATCGGCGCGCGACTGTGTTGCGCGCGCAATGCTGGCGGAGAAAGCGGGATTCCATGCCGCCTGGTTTGCTGAAAACGCTTTTGCCAGGGGGATTCTGCCTGCGGCTGCCGCCTGTGCGCTTGCGACCGAGCGGCTCAAGTTCCGAGTGGGCGTCTTCAATCCGACAAGCCGCCACCCGACGATGATGGCGATGGAGATCGGCGCGCTCGATGAACTGGCCGGTGGCCGGGTCGGCATCAGCATCGGTGCAGGAATCGGTGCGGCGGTCGCGAAGATCGGGGGTGATCCGAAATTGCCGCTGAACGGCATCCGCGACACCGTCGCTATTCTTAGAGGGCTGTTTGCGGGTCAGCAGATTGACTATGAGGGCAAGATTTATACGGCAAGGGGGATCAAGCTTGAATTTCAGACCCGTCACGACATTCCGATCTTCATCGCAGCCCGCGGCAGGCAGACGCTGAAGTTCTGCGGCGAAGCGGCGGACGGTCTTATCATCTCCAATATGTGCTCGCTCAACTATGCCTCGAAGTCGGCCGCCGATGTCCGCTCTTCCGAAGTGCAGGCGCGAGGGACGCGCAACAGCACCGTGGTGCGCTATGTGCCCGGCTGTGTTGCCACCGACGGCAGGCTCGCGCGAAATGGTGCGAAGCGTATGCTCAAGACGTTGGTGCCGTCTTTCTGGCGACTGAGCCAGCGGGTCGAGTCGGCGCGTGACGCCTTGTTCCTCGGAACGGGAATTTCAGACGAGGAGTTTTCGGACGCAGCCCGCCGTCTCGATGCGGGCGAGGTCCCGGAGACTGCCCTCAGCGATCGATTCGCCGCAGCCTTCGCGATCGCGGGGACGCCGGATGAATGCCTCGAACAGGCCCGCGCACACAAGGAAGCCGGAATTTCAGAACTGGCCATCACCTTCGATGGCAATACGTCGGATGACGACCAGGTCCGTCTTATCGCGGCGACACGCGCCTGATCGAGGATTAGAGCGCGTTCGACTCTGATTGAACCGAAACGTACATGGGTGGCGTTCCCCGTCAGGCCCCTTCGCCCTTGATATCGATACTGGCGCCGAGCTTCTGCGATGCGCGACGGCTGGCCCCCACGACCATTTTGATCAGGTCGGCTTTGCCATTCTCATCGAATGATCCGACCGCGACCGCACCGCTGATGGCGCCGACGGTTGCATTGTTCGAGTCGCGCACCGGCGAGCCGACCGAATAGACGCCGTCGCGGTTCTCCTGATCGTTGATGGCATAGCCGACGCGGCGGACCTCTTTCAGTTGATCCAACAGCACGTCAATCGAAGTGATGCTTTTTTCCGTAACCTTTTTCAGCGGCTTGCTCAGGATGGCGCGAACCTCTGCTTCCGACAGGTCGGCAATGAGCGCCTTGCCGAGGGCCGTCGTGTGCGGAAGAGTTGAGGTGCCGATTTCGCTTTTAACGGCGATCGGGCCGTTTCCTTGCATTGCCCCCATGTAGATGACGTAGTCGTTGCGCAGAATGCCGAGAAAGCCGGTGATGCCGTGCTCGGATAGCCGGCGCAGCTCCGGCGTCGCCGCCGACAGAAGATCGTTCTTGCGGAGAAAGGTCGAGCCGACCTGAAATGCGCCGTGGCCGATGATGTAGCGAGCGGTTTCCCCGGTCTGCTCGACGAAGCCCTCTTGCGCCATCGTGCTGAGCAAACGCTGTGCGATGCTGGGGGAGTAGCGAAAATGACGGGCCACTTCGCGGACACCGGCAGGCTCGCCTCTGTCCGCCAGATATCGCAGAATATGCAAGGCCCGTTGAACCGACTGGTTCTTTTGACCCTCTTTTTTATCTCCGGCGGTCATCGGCCTCTCCTGCACGACGTCAGATCCACCGCTATGGAATGACGTCACCCATCTTGAACTCCTAGGAGTTCACCATAACCTTGTAAATGCCGGATGTGGAAAGGTATCAATCCTTTAGTCAGGCGATAGGCTCGACTTCGATCCTTCGCGTCGAGAGGTAGCGAGCTGCTTCCAGCGGCCGCTCTGGCATGCTTTCAGCTTCTGGATCGCTGTCAGGTATACCTGCCGCCGGTTTCCCACCTTTCCACATGCCCCTCGGGATCAATTGCGTAAAACCCCGCATAGAGGTTCACGGTTGGGTCGCAATGTGTTGCCTCAAGAAGAATCCGGTCGCCCAGGCGAGGAAGCATCGTGCCGCTAGGCGGTGTCAGGATGCCATGCTCGTCGCCGGCAAATCGGTACGTCATTGGGCTGCTGACGCCGATCATCAGCGTCGGGGAGGGGCCGTTCATCGCGAACGCCTTCGTGCCCGCATCGATGCTGACTTGCCCCGCCCGGTTGACCGAGACGACGGTGGCCAGCACGAACAGGCTTCTTTCGAAATTCATTCCACCTTCGGAGCTGCCCTGCAGGCGCCCATAGTCGGCGTCCATGAATAGATAGGAGCCGACCTGCAACTCGGTGAACAAAGCGTGGGCGTCGTAGACGCTCGTACCCGTGCCGCTGCCGGTGATGCAATCGACCGCGAACCCCGCGCGCCGCAAGGCATCCGCGCACTCTCCCAGATACGCGGTGACTTTGCCGGCGGCCTCGCGGCGAGCAGGTTCCTCGACGATGTGCTGGGCCTGTCCGGCGAACCCCTGAATGCCGGCAAAAACGAGGCTGGCCGATTTTTCGATTGCCCGCGCGACGTCGATGCAGGCCGAAATGTCGGCTGCGCCCGCCCGGTTCTGGCCCACGTCGATATCGACGAGAACGTGCAGTTGTTCGCCGGTGCCGCTGACCGCGGCCTCCAGCAGTGCTACCTGCCAGGGATGGTCGGCGACGACGGCGAGCTTCGTGCGCCGGTTCGCCGCGGCAATCATTGCTGCTTTGGCCGGATCGGCGATGGATGAGGTGAGGAGGATATCCTCAAATCCGGCGTCGACCAGATACAGCAGTTCAGCCACCGTCGCACAGGCCAATCCCTTTGCGCCAGCCGCCACCTGACGCCGCGCGATGTCCGCCGACTTGTGCGTCTTGATGTGCGGTCGCAGCGACGTTCCCGTCGCAGCGGCGCGCTGCGCCATGCTGGCGATGTTGCGGTCCAGTGCCGCGACGTCAACCACAAGAGCCGGTGTCGGAATGCTGGAGAGAGACGGGTGGCGGGGATCTATAGCCATATGCAGCTTTCGGGCCGACAGTCGATCGGATAAGCATGCCGAAGGATCAGACCTTCGGCATGACCTCTTCAGCGAACCATTGACACTGCTCGTTGTATTCTTGAAGCGTGTTCACAGCGACAACCATCGCCGCGCAGTGGTCGACGCCCATGTCCTTGAGTTCGCCGATCTTATCGATCACCGTCTGCGGCGATCCGACAAGGTTGGCCGAGACCTGGTATTTCGGATCGCGACCGGTGTAGGCAAGTGACACGCGGTGCGCGACAAGACCGGACTTCATGTAGGTGGATTCGGCCTGTTCCTGTGTGCGCCCGAGCAGCAGGGAGAACTGCGGCGCCATCTCGATGTCCTTCGGGTTGCGGCCCAGCTCTTCAGCCCGATTGCGGATGATGCCGATGCGTTCCTTGATCTCGTGGAACGGGCGCCAGCCCGGAAGCCAGCCCTGGCCGTATTTAGCGGCACGCTCCAGTGACTGCATGTTGTGGCCACCGAGATAAAGCGGGAAGGGATTTTGCCTGGGCTTCGGCGCCATCTCAAGATTTGTGAAGGAGTAGTATTGCCCGTCGAAGGTTGCCGATGTTTCTGAGATCAGCTTGTTGAAGGCAATGATACCTTCCTCGAACATATCGCCGCGACGGGCATCCGGGAATCGGTTGCCCTTCCAGGCCTCGAATTCCTCGCGATAGGCGCCAAGGCCAATCGCCATCGAGAACCGTCCGTTGGAGATTTGATCGATCGTCGCCACCTGCTTAGCGAGGTAGACCGGATCGCGCATCGGCAGCACCAAGAGCGCAGTGCCGACCCGCAGCTTTTCGGTCGCCTGGGCGATCATTGCCATGGTGATAAGAGGCTCGTAGAAGTTGGGCACTTCGCCCGGAAAAATCTCGCGAACATAGTGCTGCGTGGTGACGTGGTCGTTGCCCCATACGCCATCGTATCCGAGCTGTTCGCAAAGCCTGGCTGTGTTCACGAGATCAGGCCCGGTACAGAAGTTGATCGGATATGCCAGCCCTTCGTATCCGGTTGACAGGCAGACGGAGAATTTCATGACGTTGCTCCTTTCACGATCCGCGTTTCCGGCTCGTTAGATCGAGCCGGTGCAGCGTGCTTTTTTGATGTCAGATCCTTGCCGCGCGTCGCTGCGACAGTTTTCAGCACGTCATCCATATCGGCGGTGACGTTTAGAACGCTGTTGTCGAGATCGCTTGCGGGTAGAGTTTCTTTTAGTCCTCCCGCTGTGAGCAGACAGACCACGGTGTCGTCGCTGCCGATTGTGCCATTGGCACGCAGTATTCCGGCGGCGGTGAGGGATGCTGCGGCCGCCGTTTCCAGGTGGATGCCTTCCATGCGGGCGATACGCCTTCGGACTTCCGCGATTTCGGCCTCGCCGGTTTTCACCGGCACACCCCTCGTCTTTCGCAGCACCGTCAGTGACTGAAACGTTCCCTGCGGCGACGTGATTGACGCGGCCGCCGTTTGGTAAGGCTGCGGCATTAGCGGTGGGGTGTCCGATCCGGTCCTGAAGGCTTCGACAAGAGAGCCGTAAATCTCGGCGGCGGCAAAGCGTGGAACGTGATCCACCCAACCGAGCGTTTGAAGTTCGACAAAGCCCTTCCACACCCCATACATCGCATCGCCGTAGCACACCGGCATGACGATCCAATCGGGAGCCTTCCAGCCAAGGTCTTCGCAAATTTCATACGCGAGCGATTTGTAGCCTTCGATGCCAAACGGATTGGAGCCGATCGGCGGACCGAAGAATGGGGAAGTGGGAAACCAGCCGAACCGATCGACCCCTTCGCTAATGAGTGTCCAGCGATCGGCTTTGCTCGGCACCGAAACGACTGTCGCCCCGTAGGCGAGCATCTGGGAAATCATCGGGCCAGAACTGACGCCAGCGGTAAACACGATGCAGTCGAGGCCGGCTCGGGCGGCATAAGCTGCCACAGCCGCGCCAGCATTGCCGGTCGAGCTGGAGGCAATGACGCGCGCGTCAAACAGCCGTGCCGCCGCAGAGATGGCGACTGAGGCGAGGCGATCCTTGAAGGATCCGGTAGGGTTTGCGAACTCGCATTTGCCGAACAGATTGGCCAGCCCCATCTCCCTGCCGAGCGTGGCGAGAGAGACCATCGGTGTAACCCCTTCGCCGAGGCTGACCGCCTGCGAGGCATCCACGGGCAGACTGTGCTGATATCGCCAGATCGACCGAGGCCCACGCGCGATGCGCTCCCTGGTCACATCCTTGAGGCGATCGTTTGCGTAAGTGACCGTCAAGGCTATCGGCAGATCAGGCCCACATGCCGTGCACTGAATTGCATAGCAATCGGCAGGATAGGCTGCGCCGCAGCGGATGCAGACGAGCCTTGTGTCGTTCATGGCTCGATGATCCGCAAGGCCCCATCGGTCGACATAAATGTTTCAGCCCCGTCAGCGGTGACGAGGAGCATGTCTTCGACCTGGAGACCGGCAAGGCCGAGTTCGTAATAGGGTGTCTCGATGCACAGCACCATGCCTTCCTCGAGCACGCCCTTTTCGTTCGGTGCGACGTTGGGATAGTCGTAGCCATCGATACCGATGCCGTGCCCGACGTGGTTGCGCTGATAATGCGACAGGCCCTCGGTGCGGACCGTTTCCATCACCGC
This sequence comes from Xanthobacteraceae bacterium, assembly GCA_049646625.1. GTDB lineage: Bacteria > Pseudomonadota > Alphaproteobacteria > Rhizobiales > Xanthobacteraceae > PRO6. The sequence continues at coordinate 10,545 of JBARWE010000131.1, read as the reverse complement.
GTTGAAGACGTCGCTGACGACGACGCCCGGCTTGATGATGTCATAGGCGCGCAGCACTCCGCGATAGAGGGCGTTATGGTAGCGTCGGATCTGCTCGCCCGGCTCACCGAAAAAGCCGCAACGTGAAATGTCGGAGCGATAGTGCTGATAGCGACCGCCTACGTCGAACCGGATCGCATCGCCGATCTTTAACGCGCGCTCCGAAGGCTGAACGTTGCTCATCGCGCTGCGTTCACCAAACCCGATGCAGATTGAAACGGGTAACCCGTCATGGTTTACGGTCGTGCGGTTGAACTCGCGCATGAAGTCGAGTTCGCTGACGCCTTCGGCGGAAATGGCAAACGCAGCATCGATGGACATTTCGCCGATCTGTGCGGCGCGGCGAAGCCGGGAAATTTCTTCCGGTGTCTTGACCGCTCGAACCCTCTGAAGAAGGGAGGCGGATCGGACGAACGTTACATCGGGCAGTGCATCACGAAGCTGGTCGAAGCACTGGACGGATATCGAGACCTCATCGATACCGAGCTTGCCGCGCTCCAGCCCATTGTCGCGAATGGCCGCAACGAGGGCCTCGACCGGGCCGGCATATTCCGGTGTCTCCATCAAGCGTAGCTGAGCAAGATCCTTATCGCAGAGCGTAACGCTTTCGTTCCGGTCGAGCTGGAAATAGCCGTATCTGCGCACATCATCGACCCACGGCTTCTGATCGGCAATCAGATCGATAAGGCCGCTGCTGGTGACGATGGCCGCCTTGCCCTTTCCTTGGCCCGGCATCAGCACATAGGTCTGCGGCGTCCTCCGTGCCCATTGGGTCATGGCCCAGAAGCCGGAAAGATAGACGACATTCTCCGCGGATGTACCGATCACGCCATCCAGTTCGTTGGCGTCGAGTGTCTTGTACAATCGAGGGAAATTGGTGAGGCGTTGGGCTGCCAAGGTAGATCGTCCCAATAATTGGTACAGTGTACCTATTTTAAGGGGCAGGATATAGGCTGTCAATTCTTAGTTTGTGCTGTTCGCGGACGCGGCGGGCCGAGTTGCCGCTGTGACCTCGGTGCGTTGGTACTCGCGCTGAACTCGTCAGATGGCGTTGGCTGTTTTGCGATATTTCAACGCATTTGATTGGGCTGGGACGTCGCATTCTGAGTCCGGTTTGACGCGCTCACAGATCTGGATCGCGCGGCATGAACGCGGTGCCTTGATGGCGGCAAATCGCTGCCAGGAAAGTCGATCCTGTAGCCGAACAGGAGAAATCCACCGCTGCTGCTCGGCAATTCAAATTATCGAAAAGCCTCTGACAGCGAATGTTCACTGGTATCGGTTTGGTGCTCGGTCTTGCGCGCCTTGCCATCGACAGGGGTGCAAAGCAAATCGCTCCAGGCGATAATGCTGATGCTCGCGGCAGATCGCGACAGCGTCTGAAAATGTGATGAGTGAAAGCTGCCGCACCGCCTATGGCGAACAGGCGATGGCCACGAGACGCACCATCACCATCCTGTCTGGGTCAAAAATAACCTGCTGGTGGGCCTGGCAGGACTCGAACCTGCAACCAGACCGTTATGAGCGGTCGGCTCTAACCATTGAGCTACAGGCCCTTCTCACGGCAAGCGCAGAGGCCGCCTCCCCATACAACGACGCTGGCAGGCGGGCAATCCGCCCCGGCGGCGCCAGCCTTGCCTTATGCCAGTGCCGGCCGGGCGCGCACCCGCCACAACAGGCCGAGCGCGATGGTGAGGTTCAGGAGATTCCAGCCAAGGCCGTTGACGAAGGCCGCGGTATAGGAGCCGGTGGCGTCGAAGATCACGCCGGACAGCCAGCCGCCGAGCGACATGCCGATCACGGTGGCGAACACCACGATGCCGACCCGCGTCGCCGCCTCGTGCGCCGGCATGGATTCGCGCACGATGATGGCGTAGCTCGGCACGATGCCGCCCTGGAACAGGCCGAATAAGGCCGAGATGATGTAGAGCGAGGTCAGGCCGTCGAACATCAGGAACAGGGCGAGGGCCGCGCCCTGCGCCAGCGAACTCACGAGCAGCGTGCGCAAGCCGCCGATCTTGTCGGCGAGATAGCCGGAGCCGATCCGGCTGACGATGCCGAAGCCGAGCATCAGGGACAGCATTTCGGCGCCGCGCGCCGCGCCATAGCCGAGGTCGCCGCAATAGGCGACGATGTGCACTTGCGGCATCGCCATGGCGACGCAGCAGGCGACGCCGGCGATGCACAGCAGCACCGTCAGCGTGTTGGCGCTCATCGGTAGTTGCACCCTGAGCGGTGCGGCATTGTTGCGAACCTGGCGGGCGGTGCCGTTGATGCTCGCCCACAGCACGATCAGCACAATCAGCATGCCGATGCCAGAGGCCAACCCGATCGCGATATGCGCCGACGGCCAGCCGAAGCCGGTGATGATCGCGTTGACCACTGGTGGCCACAGCGCGCCGCCGAGATAGTTGCCGCTGGCGGCCACCGTCATGGCGAAGCCGCGCCGGCGCTCGAACCAGTGCGAAGCTTCCGCCATCAGCGGGCCGAATGTCGCCGATGCGCCAGCCCCGATCAGGGCGTGCGCGGCGATGAACGACCACAGCGTCGGCGACAGCCCGGCCCAGATATAGCCGAGCGTGGTGCCGACACAGCCGACGCCGAGCGCCGTGACGATGCCATAGCGGTCGCACAGCCGCCCCATGAACACACCGCCGACGCCGAAGCCGAGCATCACAGCGGTGAAGGCCAGCGAGGCGGCGGCCCGCGTCGTGCCGAAATCGTTCTGCACCGCCGGTAGCGCCACCACCACCGACCACATGCCGACGCTGCCGATGGCGCCGATCAGCACCGCCAGCCCGAGCCGCACCCAGGCCTGGGGCGAATCGGGGACGAACGGGGCGGCAGCGGGATGGGGTGTCGCGGTCACGGGCGGCACCTTCGGCGGGTGCCGCCTCGCGGTCAAGTCATCCTATGGAAGGGCGCCATGCAGAAATATCATTCTCCCGCATCGGCCGGGATACGGCGCGCGGCAGGGTCTTAACCATTTGCTAACCATGCACCGGGCAAATTTTGCCGGGTGAGGTCGTCGTTATGCTGTGAGCGCGGGGGATCCCGTGGACGCCAGTGCGGTGAATCACATCCCGGTGGGCGGCCCTTCGGCTGCCGCGCCGGCCATCGGCAACCGGGACCGGCGCGCGCGGGGAGAGACGGCACGCATGACGGATACGACGGCGAGCCAAAGCGCGGAATCCGCCGCCGGCGGCGGGCTTTCGGGCGGCCTGTCCGGCGGATGGCCGAGCCTTGCCGAGATCGGCGCGCTGCTGCGGCGCGGCGATATCGCGCTGGCGGTCGGCGTTCTCGTCATCCTGGTGGTGCTGATCCTGCCGCTGCCGCCGCTGGCGCTCGACATCTTCTTTGCCATCTCCATCACGCTGTCGATCCTGATCCTGATGACGGCACTGTTCATCCAGGCGCCGCTGGAATTCTCCGCCTTTCCGACCGTGCTGTTGATCGCCACGATGCTGCGGCTGGCGCTCAACCTCGCCTCGACCCGCCTCATCCTGTCGCACGGCCACGAAGGCACCAGCGCCGCCGGCCACGTCATCGAGGCGTTCGGCAATTTCGTGATGAGCGGCAATTTTGTGATCGGGATCATCGTGTTCACGATCCTGGTCATCGTCAATTTCGTGGTCATCACCAAGGGATCGGGCCGCATCGCCGAGGTCGCGGCGCGCTTCCACCTCGATTCGATGCCGGGCAAGCAGATGGCAATCGATGCCGACCTGTCGGCCGGCCTGATCGACGAGAAGAGTGCCCGCGAGCGCCGCAAGGAACTGGAGGACGAAAGCGGCTTCTTCGGTGCCATGGACGGCGCCTCGAAATTCGTGCGCGGCGATGCGGTCGCCGGCCTGCTGGTGGTGTTCATCAACGTGATCGGCGGCATGATCATCGGCATGGCGCAGCAGGGCCTGAGCTTTGCCGATGCCGCCCACACCTATACGCTGCTGACCGTCGGCGACGGCCTTGTCACCCAGGTACCGGCGCTGATCGTCTCCACCGCCGCCGGCCTTCTGGTGTCCAAGGCGGGCATTTCGGGCGCCGCCGACAAGGCGCTGATGAAACAGTTGTCCGGCTACCCGCAGGCGCTCGGCATGTCGGCCGCCGTGATGCTGGTGCTGGCGCTGATCCCCGGCATTCCGATGCTGCCGTTCCTGGCGCTCGGCGGCGGCACCGGGGCGCTGGCCTGGTTCGCGCGCAAGCGCAATCTCGGCGTGACGGAGACCGCGGCGCTGGCATCGGCGGCCGCTGCCGCGCCACAGCCGGCGGCCGAGGAGCCGATCGCCGCCGCGCTGAAGATCGACGACCTCAAGATCGAACTGGGCTATGCGCTGCTGCCGCTGGTCAACGCGCCCGACGGCACCGACCGCCTGACCGAGCAGATCAAGGCACTGCGCCGGTCGCTGGCAATCGAGATGGGGTTCGTCATGCCGGCGGTGCGCATCCTCGACAACGTGCAACTGGAAGCCAACAGCTACGTCATCAAGATCAAGGAGGTCGATGCCGGTGCCGGCCGCGTCTGGCCGAACCAGTACATGGTGATGGACCCGGCCGGCGGCCGCATTTCGCTGCCGGGCGTGCACACCACCGAGCCGACCTTCGGCCTGCCCGCGACCTGGGTCGATGCCGGCTTGAAGGAGGAAGCCTCGCTCAAGGGCTACACCGTGGTCGATGCCGCGACCGTGCTTTCCACCCACCTGACCGAACTGCTCAAGGTCAACATGGCCGAGCTTCTGTCCTACGGCGAGGTGCAGAAACTGCTGAAGGACCTGCCCAAGGAGCAGGGCGAACTGGTGAAGGACATCGTGCCGAACCAGATCACCGTGTCGGGTATCCAGCGCGTGCTGCAACTTCTGTTGGCCGAGCGGGTGTCGATCCGCGATCTTGCCACCATCCTTGAGGGGATCGCCGAGGCGCTGGCGTTCTCGCGCAACCCGGCAACACTGGTCGAGCACGTCCGCGCCCGGCTCGCCCGCCAGATATGCGCGCAGAATACCTCGCCGAATGGCTACCTGCCCTTGATCGCGCTGTCGGCTCCGTGGGAGCAGGCGTTCGCCGAATCGATCATCGGCCAGGGCGAGGACCGCAGCCTCGCCATGGCGCCGACAAAGCTGTCGGAGTTCATGACGGCGGTGCGCGACCGCTTCGAGCAGGCGGCCGAGAGCGGCGAGGCGCCGGTGCTCGTCACCTCCGTCGCTGCACGGCCGTTCGTGCGCTCGCTGACTGAGCGTTTTCGGCCACAGACAAGCGTTTTGTCGCAGGCGGAAATTCATCCACGCGCCCGGCTGAAAACCGTCGGCAGCGTCTAGGTTCTCTTAAAATATTGAAATATAGAATATTTTTGTTCTGTGGCCGCGCCTGGGTCGCGGCCGATCACAAATCATCACTGCCTTGTGAAGGCCCCTTCGGAACGTAAAGCCGGTTTCCTACGTTTTCTGCGCGGGTGCAGTTGAACCCGCCGGAAATTGCCGACGACTGATTTGCATGAAGGAGCAAAGCCGGTCGGACGACAGGAGGCCGCAATGAACCATTCGATTTACAGCGCGGATCGCATGACCCACCTGAAGATCGTGGTGGTGGCGCTTTTCGCTGCGGTGGTTGTTGCCGGCTTCGGTGTTACCGCCCGGATCGCCTCCGGCGACGGCTATCAAACGGCACGGGTTACGGTGCCGGTCGTGAAGGCCACCAAGGATGTCCTTGTCACCAGCAGCGGCACCAGTGCGGTGCGCTGACCAACAACAGGATTTGCCAACAGGATTTGCAGAGATTCACGCGGTCGCCTGACCCCAGCCCCCCAAAGTCGCCGCGTGGATAATTGAAGACCACCCCAAAGCAATCAACGACCCCCAAAGCTGACTTGGTAAGAAAGCGCCCGCTCCCCACGGGCGCTTTTTTCTTGGTCCGGGCAGCCCGGCATAACAAAGCCCGGCCGATTGGCCGGGCTTTTGAGGATGGGGGCGATTGGCCGGCGGCTTCGTCTCAGGCGATGGCGCCGATGCGCGCGCGCATCAGGCCGATGCTGTCGAGGTCGGCCTGCTCGCGGGCGTCTTCCTCGGCGCGGCCGCGGGCCTGGTCGCGCTCGTCGAGCAGTTCGACCTTCTTCAGTTCCTCGAAGGCGTCGGCCAGTTGGGCGCGGGCGTCGTCGAGCTGCGTCTCAAGTTCGGCGGCGGAATGCAGCAGGTTCTCGCGGCGTGCGATCGCGGCCTTGGCATAAGTGGGGTAGGCGAAATGCGTCGGGTCGTCGATGCCGGCGCGCTCCTGCTCGGTGGCGATCTCGCGTTCAAGCTCGGCGGACATGCGTCGGAAATCGGCGATCATGGCCTCGATCTGCGTGACCCGTCGGCGCATCTCATCCACCTGAAATTTCTTCAGGCGGATCAGGGTGTCTCGTGACTTCATCGACTCCTACTCCCCAGAAGTCCCGATCGAACCGGGACCGTGCCGGCGCCTCAAAGCCCCGCCGACACCCGAAAATGACTGCGGCGATCATGGCGTGACAAAGTTAGCTTTCCGTTGCCGAAGTTCCGACGATTTGAGCGAGCAGGCCGTAGCCTTCGGCGAGCGGCGTCGCCTCGTCCTTGCCCTGGCGCAGAAAATCCTCCAGCGGCCCGTGCAGCCGGATCGCCTCGTCGACCTCCGGGCTGGAGCCTGCCCGGTAGGCGCCGAGCCGGATCAGTTCCTCCATGTCGGAATAGGTCGCCATCACCTGGCGGGCCTGCATCACCGTCGGCAGATAGGCCGGATCGGCCGATTTCGGCATGGTGCGGGACACCGATTTCAGCACGTTGATCGCCGGATAGCGGCCGCGCTCGGCGATCGCCCGTTCCATCACGATATGGCCGTCGAGGATGCCGCGCACCGCGTCGGCGACTGGCTCGTTGTGGTCGTCGCCATCGACCAGCACCGTGAAGATGCCGGTGATGGTGCCCTCGCCGATGCCCGGTCCAGCGCGCTCCAGAAGTTTCGGCAGCTCGGTGAACACGGTCGGCGTATAGCCCTTGGCGGTCGGCGGCTCGCCGGCCGACAGCCCGATCTCGCGCTGCGCCATGGCGAAGCGCGTCACCGAATCCATCAGCACCAGCACGTCGCGCGCCGCGTCGCGGAAATACTCGGCGATCGCCATGGTCAGATAGGCCGCCTGCCGGCGCATCAGGGCCGGCTCGTCGGAGGTCGCCACCACCACGACGGAGCGGGCCAGACCCTCCTCGCCGAGGTCGTCCTGCAAGAACTCCTGCACCTCGCGGCCACGCTCGCCGACCAGGCCGATCACCGAGACGGCGGCCTCGACGTTGCGCGCCAGCATCGACAGCAGCACCGACTTGCCGACACCGGAGCCGGCGAAGATGCCCATGCGCTGACCGCGGCAGCAGGTGAGGAAGGTGTTGAGCGCGCGCACCCCGAGGTCGAGGGGCGCTCCGACCCGTCTGCGCGCGTGGGCTGGCGGTGGCGCGTTGCGGAACGACACCGGCTGCGGCCCCTGCGGCAGCGGTCCCTTGCCGTCGATCGGCTCGCCCATCGCGTTGAGCACGCGACCGAGCCAGGCCGGCGACGGCCGCACCTTCGAGGCGGCGTTGACGATGATGGCGCGGCAGCCCCGGCGCACGCCGTCGAGCGAGCCGAACGGCATCGCCACCGCGTTGTCGCCGGAAAAGCCGGTCACTTCGCAAGGGATCGGCGCGCTGCGCCCGGTTTCGATCACCACGCGGTCGCCGACCGACATCGCATGCAGGGGGCCTGCGATCTCCACCATCAGGCCGCGCACGCCGGCAACTCGGCCATAAATATTGACGTCGTCGATCTCGCCGATCTGCTCAGCGAGCGTCCTCACCGTAAAAGCCTTACGTTTCGCGACCATGAGGGGATCGCCTTAACCTGGTGTTTACCCGCGTCGTTAATCATTGCGTCACTGTCTTGGAGTTTGTGCGCGCCGGCCGACCACGGCCGAAACCTTCGCACCAAATCCTCCGGGGCGTGTTCTTAATTCGGAACCTGAACGACGGCGGACCAGAAAAGTTGATTCACTGCAGCACTTTAGGTCGATTCGACGAAAATTGCACCGGGCCTGCTTGCAGGGGCGAATCAGTTTTTGTTAACCATATGGCGTCAGGATCCGAATCAGTTGTTCCAAGGCGTTTTTCTAGGCCGCTGTGCGGCCGGCCTGACGCCCGCATCGGCGACGACTAGGGGACTGGCATGCGCGTATTGCTGATAGAAGATGACAGCGCGACTGCGCAGTCGATCGAGCTGATGCTCAAATCCGAGAGCTTCAACGTCTACACGACCGACCTCGGCGAGGAAGGCATCGATCTCGGCAAGCTCTACGACTACGATATCATTCTGCTCGACCTCAACCTGCCCGATATGTCGGGCTATGAAGTGTTGAAGTCGCTGCGGCTGTCGAAGGTGAAGACGCCGATCCTGATCCTGTCGGGTCTTGCCGGCATCGAAGACAAGGTCAAGGGCCTCGGCGTCGGCGCCGACGACTACATGACCAAGCCGTTTCACAAGGATGAACTGGTCGCACGCATCCACGCCATCGTGCGCCGCTCCAAGGGCCATGCCCAGTCGGTGATCCAGACCGGCGACCTGATCGTCAATCTCGACACCAAGACCGTCGAGGTCGCCGGCCAGCGCGTGCATCTGACCGGCAAGGAATACCAGATGCTGGAACTGCTTTCGCTGCGCAAGGGCACCACGCTGACCAAGGAGATGTTCCTCAACCATCTCTATGGCGGCATGGACGAACCCGAGCTGAAGATCATCGACGTGTTCATCTGCAAGCTGCGCAAGAAGCTCGCCAACGCCTCCGAAGGCCGCAATTTCATCGAGACGGTGTGGGGCCGCGGCTATGTGCTGCGCGAGCCGAACGAGGAAGAGGCGCGCATTCCCGCCTGAGCGACCGCCCGCAACGACATTCCAAAGAGAAAACTCCGCCGGTTTCGGCGGAGTTTTTGTTTGTGCCTGGAGCATTTTGCTTTTGATGGAATCAAAAGCAAAGTTCCTGGATTTCGTTTTGACGTGCGATAATGCCATAAGGGCGGGGTGTCAGATCGGCGTGGTCGCCACGGCTGCTGTCGACTGGGTGGCCGGCGCCGGCCGGTATAGTCCGCGATGGTCGGGCCACGGCCGGAAGGCGTCGCTCAGTCCGATCACCGTCTCGGCCGCGCCGAGCACCAGTACGCCGTCGGGTTCGATCGCCTTCGACAGGGCGGTGAACAGCTTGCGCTTGGTCGGCTGGTCGAAATAGATCAGTACGTTGCGGCAGAAGATGACGTCGAAGGTGCCGAGGTGGGCGAAGCTTTGCAGCAGGTTCAACTGGCGGTGCTGCACCATGGCGCGTATTTCGGGGTTGATCTGCCAGAGGTCGCCGATCTGTTTGAAGTATTTCATCAGCATCTGGATCGGCAGCCCGCGCTGCACTTCGAATTGGGTGTAGATGCCGGCCTTTGCCTTCTCCAGCACGCCTTGCGACAGATCGGTGGCGAGAATTTCGATGCGCCAGCCGGCGAGCTGCGCAGCCATTTCCTTGAAGCACATCGCGATCGAATAGGATTCCTGCCCGGTCGAACCGGCCGCGCACCAGACCCGCAGAGCTTTGTGCTGGGCGCGTCCCTTTATCAGGGTCGGCACGATGGTATCGCAAAGCTCGTCGAACGGCGCCTTGTCGCGGAAGAAGAACGTCTCGTTGATGGTCATGGCCTCGACCAGTTCGGTGGCGAGGCTGTCGGGGCGGGTCTTGATCCGCTCGACGAGTTCGCTGATGCCGGCAAGCTCGGCTCGCCGTGCCAGCGGCGCGAGCCGGTTCTCCACCAGGTATTGCTTGTCGGCGGCGAGGTCGAGGCCGGAGCGCTCCTTGAGGAAATGGCGCAGGTAGTCGTAGTCCTGGGGCGTCATGGACGGTCCCCCGCATAGAGCTGAACCAGCCGCCCGGCGATCCGGTCGAGCGGCAGGATCGCCGCGCACTGTCCGTCATGCGCCACTGCGCCGGGCATGCCCCAGACGACGCTCGAAGCCTCGTCCTGCGCCATCACGCTGCCGCCGGCCGCGATGATCTCGCGCCCGCCGCGCATGCCGTCGGCGCCCATGCCGGTCAGCACCAGTGCCAGCGTGGCCGCCTGCCAGACGCGCGCCGCGGAGGTGAAGAGTGGATCGACCGCCGGCTTGCAGAAATTGACCGGCGGACCGTCGTCGAGCGCGATCACGGCGTCGGAGCCGCGCGTTGCCACCTGCATGTGCGCCTTGCCCGGTGCGATGTAGATGCGCCCGGCGCGGATCGCTTCGCCATCGACGCCCTCCGCCGCCGGGCGTTGACTGACCCGCGCGAGATGCTCGGCGAGGATGGTGGTGAACATCGGCGGCATGTGCTGGGTGATCAGCACTGGCACGCGATCGACCACCGGGCCGATCTCGGCGGCGAGCCGCATCAGCGCCTGTGGGCCGCCGGTCGATGCGCCGATCAACAATACGCGCGGCCGCGTCAGGCTGAACGGCCGCAGCGTCACCTCC
>JBARWE010000130.1:0-5887 GCA_049646625.1 Xanthobacteraceae bacterium | reverse complement strand
TGAGCCATGACACTCGAAGAGATGTTGGCGCAACGCGATGCGCTGCTCGCGGCGCGCTTTCGTGGCGTGCGCACCGTCGAAATCGACGGCCGCCGGGTCACATATGCGAGCGATGCCGAGATGGCGGCCGCTATCACCGATCTCGAGCGCCGCATTGCCGCGACCCGGGAAGGTGGCCGCAAGCGCCGCATTCTCACGTCTGCGTCGAAGGGGCTTTGAGTGCTCGCCTCACTGACAGCATTTCGTCGCCGCGTCGGTGCCTTCATTGGCGGGTTCGAGGCAGGGCTTGCAAATCGGCGACTGAGAGGATTTCAGCCGAGCCGGGCGCATCTCAACACGCTGATTGCGGCAGCAGGTCCCGATATCACTGCCCGCGCCCGCTGGCTGGTGCGCAACAATGGTTATGCCGCCAATGCGATCGAGAGCTGGGCTGGCAATGTCGTTGGCGCCGGCATCAAACCGTCGTCTCTTATCAAGGATGCTGGCTTGAAAGCCGCGGTTCAGGAGCTTTGGCTCAGCTGGACTGATGAAGCCGATGCGGAGGGCTTCACCGACTTCTACGGATTGCAGCGCCGCGCTGCGCGCGAAGTGTTCATCGCCGGCGAGGTATTCTTTCGATTTCGGTCGCGGCGACCTCAGGATGGATTGACCGTGCCGTTGCAGCTGCAGATGCTGCCCTCGGAGATGCTGCCGCTCAACCGCAACGAGGTTTTGCAGGACGGCCATGTGATCCGGCAGGGTATCGAGTTCGACGCCATCGGGCGACGTGTCGCCTACCACTTCCTGCGCCGGCATCCCGGCGACATCACGGATCCAGGCCTTGCTGGCGAGATGGTGCGGATCCCAGCTTTTGAGATCGCTCACATTATCGATCCGGTGGATGCCGGCCAGTTGCGCGGCGTGTCACGGTTTGCCGCCGGCATCGTAAAGTTGTTCTTGCTTGATCAGTACGACGACGCCGAGCTCGACCGCAAGAAGGTTGCGGCGATGCACGCGCTGTTCATCACGACGCCGGCGCCGTCCGAACCGCTCGACGCCGCGGAGGGTCGGGACGACAATGACGAGCGTACCATCGACCTGCAGCCCGGCCAGATCACCATGTTGGAGCCGGGTGAGGAGGTGCAGACCTCGGCGCCGGCCGACTCGGGACAAACTTACGAGCCGTTTCAGTACCGTACGCTGCTGCAGGTTTCGGCGGCGTTGGGTGTACCTTATGCGTATCTGTCTAACGATATGCTCAAGGCGAACTACTCGAATTCTCGCCTTGCGCTGCTCGAATTCCGCCGCCGCATTGAAGCCTACCAGCATGCCGTGATCGTCTGGCAGCTCTGCCGCCGGGTGTGGGCGCGCTGGATGGACACGGCGGTGCTTGCCGGCGCGCTTGATCTTCCGCGCTATGACGACCGGCGGCGTGAACACCTCGCCTGCGGCTGGCTGCCGCCGAAGTGGGACTGGGTCGACCCGCTGAAGGACGCCCGTGCCGAGATCGAGCAGATCAATGCCGGTTTGAAGAGCCGAACGCAGGCGTTGGCAGAGCGCGGCTACGACGCTGAGCAGGTCGACGCTGAGATCGCGGCCGACCAGGCACGCGAGAATTCGCTCGGGTTGAGTTTCCGGTCGTCCGCAGCTTCGCCACTGTTTCAGGGTGAGCCGAGCAACACGCCGGCCGGCGAACAGGACAATGCGAATGCCTGACCTACCGCATTTGGCCGGCCGCGTATTCGGCACGCCGCTATTGATCGCGCGCGGCAGGCTCGAGGTCATCCTCGGTGTGCTGGGGCCGCGTCTCGCCGGCGGTACGCTGGAGTCGATCGGACCGCAAACCGATCTGGCGCCCCTCACGTCGATCACGGCCGAGAGGATTGCGGTCGTCTCGGTGATCGGAACGCTTGTCAGTCGTTCGGGCTATCTCGACGCCGCGAGCGGACTCCAGGCCTACGACGATATCGCGGAGGCGGTCGCCGTCGCCATGGATGACGCGAGCGTGCGCGGCGTGATCCTCGACGTCGACTCCTCGGGCGGAGAGGTTGGCGGGTTGTTCGACCTGGTCGAGCGGATCAAGGCCATTTCGAGCGCGAACGCAAAGCCGCTCTGGGCCGTTGCAAACGAGAGCGCGCTGTCGGCGGCCTATGCCATCGCGAGCGCGGCGGACCGGCTCTATGTCTCGCGCACCGGCGAAGTCGGCTCGATCGGCGTGGTCGCTGTTCACATCGACGAGAGCGGGGCGGACGCCAAGGCGGGACTGGCCTGGACCTTCGTGTTCGCCGGCGATCGCAAAGTCGACGGCAATGCGCACGAGCCCTTGTCCGAACGCGCCCGCGCCACGATTCAGGCCGACGTCGATCGCCTCTACTTCGAATTCTGCGGGCTCGTTGCCGGCAATCGTGGGCTGACGAGCGAGACGGTGCGCGGTACGAATGCTGCGATCTATCGCGGCGAGCTCGCAATCCGCGCCGGCCTCGCCGACCGCGTCGGCACGCTCGACCTCGCCATCGCAGAGATGGCTGCCGATTTCGACCGCATGGCCTCGGCGCCGCGTGCCACCAGCAACCCGACACCCAGGAGGATATCGTCCATGGCGACGAACGACACCGAACACAGTCGAAACGAACCGAACGAGCCGCAGCCCGCGCTGCCGGCAGCATCTCCGGTCCCGGCAATCCCTGAACCGGCGGTTCCTCCGGCTCAGACGGCCATCGTGCCCGCGACTGCCCCGGCCATCGAACCCGACCCCACGGGCAGACTGCGCGCCGAGTTCGCCGAGATCGCTGCCGTTGCCGCGCAGGCTGCCCGGCTCGGCGTCGCGGTCGACGCGGCAGACGCGGTCGCCAGGGGCGTCTCCGCCGATGCACTGCGTCGCTCCGTGCTCGACACGCTTAGCCAGCGGAGCGAGGCGACGAGTGTCATCGTCACGGCGCCGTCCACGCCCGCAGCCGGCGACAGCCCGATCGTGCGGCGCGCCAGGGAGCGTGCGGCAGCGGCCCGCGCCTGATCATCGACAGATTTGAGGAGGATCCCGCATGCCCGTTCTCACCATGGCGCCGACGCTCGGCGACCTGCTCAAATATGAGCTCAATGGCAACTATAGCCGCGAGACCGTTACCCTCAAGGCCGGCACCAACTACACGCTTGGCTCGGTGCTCGGGAAGATCACCGCCTCTGGCAAGTACCGCCTGTCTCCGGCAGCCCAGTTTGCCGGCGACGAGGGTGCTGAGACTGCGATCGCCGTCCTCATCGAGGCCGCCGACGCCACGGCCGCGGATAAGGCCGGCCTCGTCGTCGCGCGCGGCCCCGTGATCCTGTCGAAGGCCGCCCTCGTGCTCGATGCTTCGGTCGACGATGCATCCAAGACTGCGGCCAAGCATGCCGAGCTGTCCGCTGTGGGGCTCGTCGCTCGCGACACCGCCTGATCTTTTCTGAACCTCCCCGCTTGGCCGGGCCTCGATGGATTTCCATCGAGGCCCAATCTTTTTTAAGGAGACCCAACCCCATGGCTCCGATGATCAATCCCTTCGACGCAGGCGGTTACACGCTTGCCGAGATGACCCAGGCCATCAATATCCTGCCTAATATCTACACCCGTCTCGGCGAGATGGGCCTGTTTCGTTTTGAGGGTATCACCCAACGTAGCGCCATCATCGAGCAGGCCGAGGGCGTGCTCAACCTGCTGCCGACAGTGCCACTGGGCGGGCCGGCCACCGTCGCCAACCGCGATGCCCGCTCGATGCGCTCGTTCACAGTGCCGTGGATCCCGCACGATGACGTCATCACCCCGCAGGATATCCAGGGCGTGCGTGGCTTCGGCGTCGCGGATGCCGCAGATCCGCTTGCCACCGTCATGGAGCGCAAACTCACCCGCATGCGGGCGAAGCATGCCCAGACCCGTGAATACATGGAGGTCAATGCACTGCGCGGCGTCGTCAAGGATGGTGCCGGCGTCACCCTTTATGACTATTTCGATGAGTTCGGGCTTGCCCAGCAGGCAGTCGATTTCGTGCTCGGCACCGCGGCGACCCAGGTCCAGGCCAAGTGCCGCGAGGTGCTTCGCAGCATCGAGACGGAGCTCAAGGGCGAGACCATGACCGGCGTGCTCGCGCTGGTCAGCCCCGGTTTCTTCGACAAGCTGATCGGTCACGCCAGGGTCGAGGAGGCGTACAAATACTTCTCCGCAACTGGGGCGCAGCCGTTGCGCGAGGACACCCGCCGGCGCTTCCCGTTCTCTGGTATCGTGTTTGAGGAATACAACGCCACGGTGACGCTCTCGACCGGCGCGATCGAGACGCTGATTCCAGCGGGCGAAGGCATTGCCTTCCCGCTCGGCACCATGGACACCTTCGTGACCTATGGCGCGCCGGCCAACCTGATCGAGACCGTCAACACCATGGGTCTGCCGATCTATGCCCGCCAGATTGCGCGGCTGGACGGCAGCGCCATCGACGTCAAGACCGAGGCCTCGCCACTACCGATCAACAAGCGCCCGCGACTTGCCGTCAAGATTACTACCAGCAACTAAGCTATCGTGGTGGACGCATTCACCGCGGCGATCGATGCGCTGTTCACCGACCCGAATATTGCCCGCGTCGCGACCTGGCGTCCGGGCGGGGTGGGGTCGGGCGTCGCTGTTCGTGTCGCCGTACGGCGGCCCGACCAGGTCGTTGGCTTCGGCGACAGCCGAGCAATCCTGCCGACGGTGCTCATCGATGTGCGCCGCTCGGAGGTCGCCGAACCTGCGAGCGGCGACACGGTCGAGTTCGATGGCGACACCTTTGAAATCATTGCGCCGCCCATTGCTGACAGCCTGCGGCTGGTGTGGGTCTGCGAGGCCTCGTTGCAGGGTTGAGCTGATGCGCTTCACGTTGAAGGCCGACGATCTCGCTAAAGTTCTCACTGACAACGAAATACAGGCAGCGCGCTCGGTCACCGGCGCCATGCGCGAGGTGACCGATGGGCTCAAGGGCGATCTGCGCGCCGATGTCGTCGATGCCGGCCTCGGACGTCGACTCGCCAACACCTGGCGCGGCAAGACCTTTCCCGAGGGCGGCGCAAGCCTCGATGCGGCTGCCTTTATCTGGTCGAAGGCACCGAACCTTGTCGACGTCTTCGATCGCGGCGTAACCATCCGCTCGAAGAACGGTTTCTGGCTTGCGATCCCGACGCCGGCCGCGGGCGCGACTGGTCTGACGACGACCGGCGCTCGTGCACGGATTACGCCCGGCGGCTTCGAGCGGCGCACCGGCATGCGGCTGCGCTTCGTCTATCGTCGCGGAAAGCCGTCGCTGCTGGTCGTCGACAACGCGCGGCTGAGCAAGCGAGGGCTGGCACGGCCGAACGCCGGTCGGACCCGCAGCGGCGCGCAGTTCACCCGCCTGACAGGTCGATCGACCGTCGTGGTGTTCATCCTGGTGCCGCAGGTCACGCTACGCAAGCGGCTCGATGTCGAGCCGATCGCACAGCGCTGGGCAAACCGCGTCGGTCCGATCCTCGCGCAGCATTGGAGATGATCGTGCATCAGGCGCGAATGGCAATGGCCACTATTCTCCCATCCCTTGCTTTCATAGCAGCCATTTTGATCGTGACCGTGCCGTGACCAGCAAGCGTGAACAGGTGCTCGATGCGATCGTCGCTCTGATCGCCGCGGCAGTGCCGGAGGCGAAGGTCGAACGCAATCTGGCAAAGCCCGAGCGGGTACCGCCAGGCGGCCTCGTCATTATCCGTGACGGCGATCCTGGTGAGCCCGAAGTGACACTGTCGCCTTTAACCTACATCTTCAGTCATCGCATCCCGATTGAAGTCGCGGTGCATCAAGGGATCGGCCCGCGCGAACAGGCACTCGATGCAATCCTCGGCCGGATCGGGATCGAGATTGCAGCCAATCGGACGCTGTGGG
>JBARWE010000129.1:0-9374 GCA_049646625.1 Xanthobacteraceae bacterium | reverse complement strand
GCCGCTGAAAGTGGTGGCGCTCGGCGATTCGCTGACCGCCGGCTACGGGCTTTCGGCCGCGGCCGCGTTCCCGGCACGATTGCAAAAGGCGCTGGCCGAGCGCGGCATCGATGCCGAAATCGTGAATGCCGGGGTGTCCGGCGACACGGCCTCCGGCGGCCGCGACCGGCTCGACTGGTCGGTCCCCGAGGGCACGGCGGCGGTGATCCTCGAACTTGGCGCCAACGACGCGCTGCGCGGCGTCGCGCCCGAGGTGACGCGCGCCGCGCTCGACGACATCCTGACGCGGCTGAAGGCGCGCAATATCCCGGTGCTGCTCGCCGGCATGTATGCCGGGCGCAATTTCGGCGCCGACTACACCGAAGCCTTCGATCGCATCTACCCGGAACTGGCCGAGGCCCACGGCGTGCCGCTCTACCCGTTCTTCCTCGATGGCGTGGCCGGCGAGGCGAGGCTCAACCAGCGCGACGGTATCCACCCGACGGCCGAGGGGGTGGACGAGATCGTCCGCCGCATCCTGCCCACGGTCGAGCGTTTTCTGCGCGGGGTGGCCGAATCCCGCCTCGGTTCCGCCCATTGACGTTATCCCCTGTGTGCCGCCGCCGCGCTTCGCACTGTCATTCGGCTGGGCTAGACAGGATATCGGGGTGATTCGTTACCCCCGGCCTCAGTGGAGGTGCTGCCATGCCGCGGTTGTTTGCGGGGCTGGAGATTCCGGCCGAGATCGCTCGCTCGCTGGCCTCGTTGCGCGGCGGGCTGCCGGGAGCGCGCTGGATCGACCCGGAAAACTACCACGTCACCTTACGTTTCATCGGCGACATCGACTGCCTGGCGGCGGCCGAAATCGCTTCGACGCTCGACCGGGTCAACCGCAGGCCGTTCCAGGTGGTGGTCGAGGGCCTCGACTCGTTCGGCGGCCGCCAGCCACGCGCCGTGGTGGCCCGCGTCGCGCCGAGCCGGCCCTTGATGGACCTGCAGGCCGAGGTCGAACGGCTGGTGCGGCGGATCGGGCTGGAGCCGGAGGGACGCAAGTTCACCCCGCATGTGACGCTGGCGCGGCTCAGGCGGGCGACCAGTCGCGACGTCGCCGAATACCTCTCGGTGCGCGGCTATTTTCCGCCCTGCGTGTTCACCGCGTCGCGGTTCGTGCTGTTTTCCTCGCGCGATTCGGTCGGCGGCGGGCCGTATCTGGTTGAGGACGCCTATGCGCTGAGTGCGTAGAGCATGCCCCCGAAAAAGTGGAACCGGTTTTCGGATAAGATCATGTTCAAAAACAAGGAAAAGGAGAGCGGGGGAGGCTATTCACCCCGATCTCGTCCCGCCTGACGCCGCCGCGCCCACCCAGTGCCGGCTTGCTTTTTTCGCGCAGTTGCCCCGTAACAGCGCCACATGACGCAAGCCCTGCCCTCGTTGCAAACCCGTTATCAGAAACTTGTCGCTGCCGGTGCCATCGACGCCGACGCCGCGCAGGCGCGCGCCGTCGAAAAGCTCGCAGGCCTGCAAACGGCGCTGGCCGGTTACAGGCCGGCGCGCCGCAAGGGCGGTCTGCTCGGCCGGCTGTTTGCCAACGGCAAGGACCGGGAGGCTCCGCGCGGCCTCTACGTCCATGGCGAGGTCGGCCGCGGCAAGACCATGCTGATGGACCTGTTCTTCCAGGCCAGTCGGGTGCAGCACAAGCGCCGCGCCCATTTCCACGAGTTCATGGCCGACGTCCACGAGCGCATCTATGGCTTCCGCCAGAGAATCGCGCGCGGCGAGATCGACGACGACAGCGATCCGGTGCGGCTGACCGCGCAGGCCGTGTTCGACGAGGCGTGGCTTCTGTGCTTCGACGAATTTCACGTCACCGACATCGCCGACGCCATGATCCTCGGCCGGCTGTTCGCGCGGCTGTTCGAACTCGGCACCGTGGTGGTCGCGACCTCCAACGTGGCGCCGGACGACCTCTACAAGGGCGGCCTCAACCGGGCGCTGTTCCTGCCGTTCATTGCCATGATCACCGCCCGCATGGAGGTGATGCGGCTCGATTCGCGCACCGACTTCCGCATGGAGAAGCTCGCCGGCGCGAGAATGTGGCTGGTGCCGGCCGACGCCACCGCCACCGCCGCGCTCGATGCCGCGTTTGCAAAACTGACGGGCAACGCCAAGGGGACGCCGCGCGACATCGCCTATAAGGGCCGCACCCTGCATGTGCCGCGCGCCGCCGGCGGGGTGGCGCGCTTTGCCTTTGCCGACCTGTGCGAGCGGCCGTTAGGGGCCGCCGATTATCTGCGGCTCGCCCGCGACTACCACACCTTCCTGATCGACCGTATCCCGGCGATGGGCGAGGCCGAGCGCAACGCCGCCAAACGTTTCATCACCCTGATCGACACGCTGTACGACAACGGCGTCAAGCTGATCGCCTCGGCGGCGGCGGCGCCGGACGCGCTCTACCGCGCCGACTACGGTCATGAGGCGATGGAGTTCGCCCGCACCGCCTCGCGGTTGCACGAGATGGGGTCCGACGACTATCTGGCGCTGCCGCACGGCCGCAGCGACTCCTCCGCCAGCGATGCCACCACCGGGCTGGTCGAAACCTGATTATCGCACCGCAACAATCGGCGAAGCGGTGAATGGAAATAAGAATCAATATTCATTCCTAATGCCGATTTATTCGTTTCGCACCCGATTCACTTGTCTGGCGGCTTGAACGCGATGGCTGAAAGCGATACGACGCTGGGCCATCCATTCGTTGGCTTCCAGCCCGCACGACATCTTGCATCAACAGGACGAATTCGATGGCACGCGACAAGATTGCTTTGATTGGCTCAGGTCAGATCGGCGGAACGCTGGCGCACCTGATCGGGCTGAAGGAGCTGGGCGACGTCGTGCTGTTCGACATCGCCGACGGCGTGCCGCAGGGCAAGGCGCTCGATCTGGCGCAGTCCTCGCCGGTCGACGGGTTCGACGCCAGGCTGACCGGCACCAGCGCCTATGAGGGCATCGAGGGCGCCAAGGTGTGCATCGTCACCGCCGGCGTGCCGCGCAAGCCGGGCATGAGCCGCGACGACCTCCTGGGCATCAACCTCAAGGTCATGGAGCAGGTCGGCGCCGGCTTGCGCAAATACGCCCCCGACGCTTTCGTCATCTGCATCACCAACCCGCTCGACGCCATGGTCTGGGCGCTGCAGAAGGCCTCCGGCCTGCCGCACAACAAGGTGGTCGGCATGGCCGGCGTGCTCGACTCGGCGCGCTTCCGCTATTTCCTCGCCGACGAGTTCAACGTCTCGGTGGAGGACGTCACTGCCTTCGTGCTCGGCGGTCACGGCGACACTATGGTGCCGCTGGTGAAGTATTCCACCGTGGCCGGCATTCCGCTGCCCGACCTCGTCAAGATGGGCTGGACCTCGCAAGGCCGCCTCGACGAGATCGTCACCCGCACCCGCAACGGCGGCGCCGAGATCGTCAACCTGCTCAAGACCGGCTCGGCGTTCTATGCGCCGGCGGCGTCGGCGATCGCGATGGCCGAGAGCTATCTGCGCGACAAGAAGCGCGTGCTGCCGTGCGCGGCCTATCTCAGCGGCCAGTTCGGCGTGAAGGACACCTATGTCGGTGTGCCGGTGGTGATCGGCGCCAAGGGCGTCGAGCGCATCGTCGAGATCGAGCTTGCCGGCGCCGACCGTGAGGCGTTCGACAAGTCGGTCGGCGCCGTGCACGGCCTGATGGATGCCTGCAAGAAGATCGCGCCCGACCTGCTCGGCGCCTGACGCACCGGCCTCACCACGGCGTCGCCGCGGCGCCGTGGCCACTCCGCATTGGGGGATTTTGCTGCATGAATATTCACGAGTATCAGGCCAAGGCGCTGCTGCGTGACTTCGGCGTGCCGGTCTCGAAGGGCGTCCCCATCTTCAAGCCGGAGGAGGCGGAAGCGGCGGCGAAGCAGCTTGGCGGTCCGATCTGGGTGGTCAAGAGCCAGATCCACGCCGGCGGCCGCGGCAAGGGCAAGTTCAAGGAGCCTTCCGCCGGCGACAAGGGTGGCGTGCGGCTCGCCAAGTCGATCGGCGAAGTAAAGAGCTTCGCCCGCGAGATGCTCGGCGCGACGCTGGTGACGGTGCAGACCGGCGCGGCCGGCAAGCAGGTCAACCGCCTCTATATCGAGGACGGCTCCGACATCGACAAGGAATTCTATCTCTCCGCGCTGGTCGATCGCGAGACCTCGCGGATTGCTTTCGTGGTCTCCACCGAAGGCGGCATGAGCATCGAGGATGTCGCTCACGACACGCCCGAGAAGATCGTCACCTTCTCGGTCGATCCGGCCACCGGCATCATGCCGCACCACGGTCGCACTGTGGCCAAGGCGCTGAACCTGACCGGCGATCTCGCCAAGCAGGCCGGCAAGCTGGTCGAGAAGCTGTATACGGCGTTCGTCGCCAAGGACATGGCGATGCTTGAAATCAACCCGCTGGTGGTGACGAAGCAGGGCGAGTTGAAGTGCCTCGACGCCAAGGTGTCGTTCGATTCCAACGCGCTCTACCGCCACCCGGATCTCGCCGGCCTGCGCGACGAGAGCGAGGAAGATCCCAAGGAGATCGAGGCGTCGAAATACGACCTCGCCTATATCGCGCTCGACGGCACCATCGGCTGTATGGTCAACGGCGCGGGCCTTGCCATGGCGACGCTCGACATCATCAAGCTCTATGGCGAGGCGCCGGCCAACTTCCTTGATGTCGGCGGCGGCGCCTCGGAGGAGAAGGTCGCGGCGGCGTTCAAGATCATTACCTCCGATCCCAACGTGAAGGGCATCCTGATCAATATCTTCGGCGGCATCATGAAGTGCGACGTGATCGCGCGCGGCGTCATCGCCGCGGTCAAGCTGGTCGGCCTCGAAGTGCCGCTGGTGATCCGCCTGGAGGGCACCAACGTTGCCGAGGGCAAGCGCATCGTCAACGAATCCGGGCTTAATGTGGTGGCCGCCGACGACCTCGACGACGCTGCGCAGAAGATCGTCAAAGCCGTGCGAGGGGTGGCGTAAATGTCCGTGCTGATCGACAACAACACCCGCGTCATCACGCAAGGGTTCACCGGCCGTAACGGCACCTTCCACTCGGAAGCCGCGATCGCCTACGGCACCAAGGTGGTCGGCGGCACCTCGCCCGGCAAGGGCGGCTCGACCCATCTCGGGCTGCCGGTGTTCGACACCGTGGCCGAGGCGCGCGAGGCGACCGGGGCCGACGCCTCGGTGATCTATGTGCCGCCGCCGGGCGCGGCTGATGCCATCTGCGAGGCGATCGACGCCGAGATTCCATTGATCGTCTGCATCACGGAAGGCATTCCGGTGCTCGACATGGTGCGGGTCAAGCGGGCGCTGTCCGGCTCCAGGTCGCGGCTGATCGGGCCGAACTGCCCCGGCGTTGTCACCGCCGGCGCCTGCAAGATCGGCATCATGCCGGCCAATATCTTCCGCCCCGGCCATGTCGGCATCGTGTCGCGCTCCGGCACCCTGACCTATGAGGCCGTGTTCCAGACCACCGCCGAAGGACTGGGCCAGACCACCGCGGTCGGCATCGGCGGCGATCCGGTCAAGGGCACCGAGTTCATCGAGGTGCTGGAGATGTTTCTGGCCGACGACAACACCAAGTCGATCGTCATGATCGGCGAGATCGGCGGCGCGGCCGAGGAGGACGCGGCGCAGTTCATCAAGGACGAGGCCAAGCGCGGACGCGCCAAGCCGATGGTCGGCTTCATCGCCGGCCGCACCGCACCGCCGGGACGCCGCATGGGCCATGCCGGCGCCATCGTCTCGGGCGGCAAGGGCGACGCCGATTCCAAGATCGCGGCGATGGAGGCGGCTGGAATCACCGTCTCGCCGTCACCGGCGCGGCTCGGCAAGACCCTTGTCGAGAAATTGAAGCGGTAGTTCATTTTTTGGTGGTTTTTATGGCGTTTATTTATCCTATCTAGAGTAAGAGTTGGTCTAGCGGCCGGGAATGCCGCAATAATGGGACGCGATGCTGCTGGTGGCGTCGCGCCGCCTCACAATCAGGACAGGATGATGTCTCGCCAGGACGCGAACGCCGCTTTCGCCCTTACCTCGTTTCTCCAAGGCGCCAACGCCAGTTATATCGACGCCATTTATGACCGCTACGAGCAGGACCCGGCTTCCGTCGATGCCGAGTGGCGGTCGTTTTTCGAAAGCCTCAAGGACACGCGCGACGATGTCGCCAAAAACGCGACCGGGCCGAGCTGGGCGCGGCGCGACTGGCCGCGCATTCCCCGCGATGACCTGACCGCAGCGCTGGACGGCGACTGGCCGCAGGTCGAGAAGGTGCTCGGCGACAAGATCGCGGCGCGGGCGAAGAGCGCCGGCGTCGATCTTGGCACCGCCGATGTGCAGCAGGCGACCCGCGATTCGGTGCGCGCCTTGATGCTGATCCGCGCCTACCGCATGCGCGGCCATTTCCACGCCAATCTCGATCCGCTTGGTATCGAGGGCCAGAAGGACCACGAGGAACTCGATACCCGCAGCTACGGCTTCACCGAGGCCGACCTCGACCGCCGGATTTTCATCGACCATGTGCTCGGGCTGGAGACGGCGACGCTGCGCGAGATCGTGGCGATCTGCGAGCGCACCTACTGCCAGACGCTCGGCGTCGAGTTCATGCATATCTCCGACCCGGCGCAGAAGGCGTGGATTCAGGAGCGCATCGAGGGGCCGGACAAGGAAATCTCCTTCACCCGCGAAGGCCGCCGCGCCATTCTGATGAAGCTGGTCGAGGCCGAGGGCTTCGAGAAGTTTTGCGACGTCAAGTTCACCGGCACCAAGCGGTTCGGCCTCGACGGCGGTGAATCGCTGATCCCGGCGATGGAGCAGATCATCAAGCGCGGTGGCAATCTCGGCGTGCGCGAGATCGTGCTCGGCATGCCGCACCGCGGCCGCCTCAACGTGCTGACCCAGGTGATGGGCAAGTCGCACCGCGCGCTGTTCCATGAGTTCAAGGGCGGCTCCGCCAACCCCGACGAGGTCGAAGGCTCGGGCGACGTCAAGTATCACCTCGGCGCCTCCTCCGACCGCGAGTTCGACCAAAACAAGGTGCACCTGTCGCTGACCGCCAACCCCTCGCACCTCGAAATCGTCGATCCCGTCGTGCTCGGCAAGGTCCGCGCCAAGCAGGACCAGCACGGCGATCCGCCGGACCAGCGCATTTCGGTGCTGCCGCTGCTGCTGCACGGCGACGCGGCGTTCGCGGGCCAGGGTGTGGTGGCCGAGTGTCTCGGGCTGTCGGACCTGAAGGGCTACCGCATCGGCGGCTCGCTGCACTTCATCGTCAACAACCAGATCGGCTTCACCACCTATCCGCGCTATTCGCGCTCCTCGCCCTATCCCTCGGACGTGGCGAAGATGATCGATGCGCCGATCTTCCACGTGAACGGCGATGACCCGGAGGCGGTGGTGTTCGCCGCCAAGGTGGCGATCGAATTCCGGCAGAAGTTCCACAAGCCGGTCGTCATCGATATGTTCTGCTACCGCCGGCATGGCCACAACGAGGGCGACGAGCCGTCGTTCACCCAGCCGGTGATGTACAAGAAGATCGCAGCGCACCCCTCGACGCTGGAGATCTATTCGCAGCGGCTGATCGCCGACGGGGTGATTACCCAGGGCGAGATCGACAAGGCCAAGGCCGACTGGCGCGCCCGGCTCGATGCCGAATACGAGGCCGGCACCAGCTACAAGCCCAACAAGGCCGACTGGCTCGACGGCAAGTGGGCCGGCTTCCAGCACGCCAGCGACGACGACGATCCGCGCCGCGGCGTCACCGGCGTCGATATGGCGGTGCTCAAGGATATCGGCCGCAGGATCACGGAGGTGCCGGAGGGGTTCCGCATCCACCGCACCGTCAAGCGTTTCCTCGACAACCGCGCCAAGGCGATCGACAGCGGCGAGGGCATCGACTGGGCGACCGCCGAGGCGCTGGCGTTCTGCTCAGTGCTCAAGGACGGCCACCGTGTTCGCCTGTCCGGCCAGGATAGCGAGCGCGGCACGTTCTCGCAGCGCCATTCGGTGCTGTTCGATCAGGAGGACGAGAGCCGCTATACCCCGTTCAACCATCTCGGCGGCGAACAGGGCCACTACGAAGTGGTCAATTCGATGCTGTCGGAGGAGGCGGTGCTCGGCTTCGAGTACGGCTATTCGCTGGCCGAGCCGCGGGCGCTGACCATATGGGAAGCGCAGTTCGGCGATTTCGCCAACGGCGCGCAGGTGGTGTTCGACCAGTTCATTTCCTCCGGCGAACGCAAGTGGCTGCGCATGTCGGGTCTCGTCTGCCTGTTGCCGCATGGTTACGAGGGGCAGGGGCCGGAGCACTCCTCGGCCCGGCTTGAGCGCTTCCTGCAGATGTGCGCCGAGGACAACATGCAGGTCGCCTATCCCTCGACGCCGGCCAACTACTTCCATGTGCTGCGCCGCCAGGTGCACCGCAACTTCCGCAAGCCCCTGATCCTGATGACGCCGAAGTCGCTGTTGCGGCACAAGCGCGCCGTCTCGCGGCTTGCCGAAATGGCCGTCGACACCTCGTTCCACCGGGTGCTGCGCGACGATGCGGTGGAATTGCCCGACCAGGTCACGCAACTGGTCGCGCCGGAGAAGATCCGCCGCGTCGTCATCTGCACCGGCAAGGTCTATTACGACCTCTACGAGGAGCGCGAGAAGCGCGGCATCGACGACATCTACCTGTTGCGTATCGAGCAGCTCTATCCGGTGCCGCTCAAGACGCTGGTGCAGGAGCTTGGCGCCTTCAAGAACGCTGAGATCGTCTGGTGCCAGGAGGAGCCGCGCAACATGGGGGCGTGGCACTTCATCGAGCCGTATCTGGAGTGGGTGCTGAATCAGGTCGGTGCGCCGAACAAGCGGCCGCGCTATGCCGGCCGGCCGGCCTCGGCGGCGACCGCGACCGGCTTGATGTCGAAGCATCTCGCACAACTCAAGGCGCTGCTCGACGAGGCGCTCGGATAACCGGTCGGCAGTTTCGGGCGTGCCTTGCAAGGGGCCGCCCGTGTCACCTCCCGCCCTTTTGAGACCATCGGATTTTTCGGATTTTAAGGATATCGAGATGACCGAAATTCGCGTTCCTACGCTCGGCGAATCCGTCACTGAGGCGACCATCGGGCGCTGGTTCAAGAAGGCGGGTGACGCGGTGGCGGTGGACGAGCCGCTGGTTGAACTCGAAACCGACAAGGTGACGATCGAGGTGCCGGCGCCGGCCGCGGGTACGCTGTCGGACATCGTCGCCAAGGATGGCGAGACGGTTGCGGTCGGCGCGCTGCTCGGCCAGATCAGCGAAGGTGCCGGCGGCGCCAAGCCTGCCCCGGCCGCCGCCAGGCCGGCCCCGGCGGCGAGC
>JBARWE010000128.1:0-14465 GCA_049646625.1 Xanthobacteraceae bacterium | reverse complement strand
CAGGCAATGCGACGCCGGCCGTGGCCCGGTCCGGACCGCGCGCTGCTGCTGCGGGCGCGGACAGCGACTGGAAGCCGCAGACCACGTTCGACCAGAGTTTTACCGTGCGCCATCCCGTCGATACGGTGTGGGAATTCTTCGGCCGGCTCGGCGAGGTCGCGGCCTGCCTGCCGGGGGCGTCGCTGACGGGTGAGCCGGTCGATGGGCATGTCGAGGGCAAGATCCGGGTCAAGGTTGGGCCGATCGCCGCGGAGTTCAACGGCGTTGCCGATGTCACCCGCGATGAGGCCACCCGCAGCGGCACCATCATCGGCAGCGGCAAGGATACCCGCTCCAACTCCGCGACGCGCGGCGCGATCAAATATGCGGTCAAGCCCGGCGCCACGCCGGATGAGACCCGCGTCGACGTGCAGGTCGGCTTCACGCTGACCGGGGTGCTGGCGCAGTTCAGCCGCTCCGGGCTGGTGCAGGATGTCGCCAACCGCCTGATCGGCGCTTTCGTGCAGAATCTCGAAGCCCGGCTGTCGCCCCAGGCCGAAGGTGCCGCCCCGCCGGCCGCCGCCGAGTTCGATGCGGGATCGCTGATGACCTCGATGATCCGCGACCGCCTGAAGGCGCTGTTCGCAAAACTGTTCGGGCGCGGCTAAAATAGATTCCGATCGAATCGACTGGCTTTGGCGACCGGACCCCGTTTGCGGCCTCGGGGCGCGCGCGCGCGTGGGCGGAGAGTAAGTGACCGATGGTGAGCAGCATCACCTATACCGCGCTTCCGGGCTTGCCACTGGTTGAGCCGGGCGACGATCTTGTCGCAATGATTGTGGAGGGCGCGCGCCGCGCCGGCCTCGCCGTGGCGGCGGGCGACGTGTTCGTCATCGCGCAGAAGATCGTGTCCAAGGCGGAGAACCGCTACGTCGATCTTGCCGACGTTACGCCGTCGGCGCAGGCGCTGGAGCTTGCCAAGATCGTCGGCAAGGATCCGCGCCATATCGAGGTGGTGCTGTCGGAATCCACCGAGGTGGTGCGTTGCCGCCAGAACGTGATGATCGTCGCGCATCGGCTCGGCTTCGTCATGGCCAATGCCGGCATCGACGAATCGAACATCGCCCATGCCGGGGGCAAGGCGCGGGTGCTGCTGCTGCCGAAGGACCCCGATGCCAGCAGCGAGCGGCTGCGGCAGGGGCTTCGCGAGGCTTTCGGCGTCGATGTCGGTGTCATCATCAATGACAGTTTTGGCCGGCCGTGGCGCAACGGCGTGGTCGGCGTGGCCATCGGCAGCGCCGGCGTTGCGTCGTTGCGCAGCATGATCGGTGAGCCGGATCTATTCGATCGCGCCATGCGGATCACGGAAATCGCGGTGGCGGACGAACTGGCCGCCGCCGCCTCGCTGGTGATGGGGCAGGGCGCCGAGGGCCAGCCGGTGGTGCATGTGCGCGGCTTCGCCTGTTCGGCGCCGCCGCGGTCGGCGGCGGCGTTGGTACGGCCACGCGAGCAGGACCTGTTTCGATGAGCGGGGAGGTCGGGGCCGAGCATGGCCGCGTGGTGGCGCTGTGCGGCGGCGTCGGCGGCGCCAAGCTGGCGCTGGGGTTGCAGACCGTGCTTGGCGAACGGCTGCATGTCGTCGTCAACATGGCCGACGATTTCGAGCATCTCGGCCTGCACATCTCGCCCGATCTCGACACCGTGCTCTATACGCTCAGCGGATTGAGCGACCGGCAGCGCGGCTGGGGGCGGGCTGACGAAAGCTGGAATTTCATGGCGGCGCTGGCCGAGGTCGGCGGCGAAACCTGGTTCTCGCTCGGCGACCGCGATCTGGCGCTGCATGTCGAGCGCACACGCCGGCTTGCCGCCGGTGAAAGCCTGACCAATATCGCCGCCGACATCGCGAGAAAACTGGGGCTGACCGCGCATCTGTGGCCGGTCACCGACGATCCGATCCGCACCATCGTAGCGACGCCGGACGAGGACCTGGCGTTTCAGCGCTATTTCGTGGCGCGCCGCTGCGAGCCGGCGATCCGCAATATCCGCTTCGATGGCGCCGACAAGGCGCGGCTCAGTGCCGGGGTGCGCGCGGCGTTGCGGCCCGAGGGCTTGCGGATGGTGGTGATCTGCCCGTCGAATCCGTATCTCAGCATCGATCCCGTGTTGGCCGTGCCGGGGTTGCGCGACACGGTGCGGGCGGCCGGCGTGCCGGTCGTTGCCGTTTCGCCACTGGTCGGCGGTCAGGCGGTCAAGGGGCCGACACGCAAGATCATGGATGAACTTGGCGTCGCGGCCGATACCCAGGCGATCGCGGCGCATTACCGTGGCCTGATCGACGGGCTGGTGGTCGATGCGGGAGATGCGGCCGGGGCCAAGGCTGTCGATCTGCCGACCTGCGCGGTGCCGACCCTGATGACGGACGATGCCTCCAAGGTGCGGCTGGCGCAGGGCGTTTTGGCCTTTGGCGATGCGCTCCGTAGCTCCGCGCCAAGGCGTTAATTACCGTTCACCGTCACCGGCTCGGCCAGGAAAAACTCCTCGCAGTCGCGGGCATCGCCCGTCTGCCACATCAGCATTGCAAGCGTGGCCGGCGCATCGAGCGCGACCAGTGGCGCGTGCCAGGCTCCGGCGCGGTAGTGGATGATGGCGCGATCGGTGATGAAAGCGCGGGCGCGGCCGATGTCGGGGCGGCCGTTGTCATCGGGGGCCACCGCCACCAGCAGCCGCGCCGCCTCAAGCGGCACGAATACCTGCGCGGTGAGCGGATGGCGCTCGAAACAAACGAGCGCAAACGGCAGCGTTGACGGCTCGATCCGGTAGAGGTCCAGCACCGGACGGCTGGCTGCCGCGTCGTGGGTGAGATCGCGCAAGCCGGGGAGGCGGCGGGCACGGCCCTGATTGACGGCGCGCCCGGCATCGCCCGCGCTGTTGATGGCGAGCAGCGTGCCATAGGGCGCGAACGCCGCCATCGTTGCGGCTTCTGCGATGATCGTCATCGGCGCGCGGTCCGGCGGCATCGCGGACTCAGAAGTTGATCCCGAGCCACTGCTTGACCTGCTCGTGCAGGTCGCCGGCGAAATCGGCCGGCTCGCCGGATGCCGTGATCTCGCCGAGGCTCAGCACATAGATGCGGTGCGACATGGCGATGACGCGGCGGACGTTGTGATCGACCAGCAGGATCGCCATGCGCTCGGCGGCGAACAGGCGGATCCACTCGAACACCTCCTCGACGATCTTTGGTGCCAGGCCGATCGACGGCTCATCGATCAGGCACAGCCGTGGCCGCATCAGCCAGGCTTTGGCGAACTCCACCATTTTCTGCTGGCCGCCGGAGAGGTCGCCGGCCTGCGCCCGCAGCTTCGGCCGCAACGCCGGGAATTTCGTCAGCATGTCGTCAAAGCGCCGCTCGATCTCCGCACGGTCGGGCGCGCCGGTTGCGCGCGACAGGCTCTCCAGCGGCAGCCGCAGGTTCTCGGTCACGCTCATGAACGGAAACAGGCTGGATTCCTGCGGGATGTACCAGATGCCGCGTGCGCTCAGTTTGTGCGGCGGCAGGCCGGTGATGTCCTCGCCGTCGTAGACGACGCGGCCGGCCTTCGGCACGAGGAAGCCGCAGATCGCCTTCATCACGGTGGACTTGCCGGCGCCGTTCAGCCCGATCAGCCCGGTGATCGAGCCGGCCTCGACGGTGAGGCCCAGGTTGCGCAGCACGTCGATATCAACGCTGTAGCCGGCGGTGATATTGTCGAGGGTCAGCACCGCGCTCATGCCGCCTGCCCCCCGAGATAGGCTTCGATGACGCGGGCGTCGTTCAGCACCTCGCGCGTCGTGGCGTCGATCACCACCGCGCCGGCATTCATGCAGATCGCGCGCGGGCACAATTCCACCACCACCGGCATGTCGTGGCTGACCAGGATGAAGGTCTGGCCCTTGGCGTGGCGCGCGCGGATGAAGGCGCCCATGATCTCCTTCATGGTCGGATGCACCGCGGCGAACGGCTCGTCGAGCAGCGCGATGCGCGGCGGCACCATGAAGCAGACGCCGAATTCCAATAGCTTCATCTGGCCGCCGGAGAGCTGGCCGGCGTCGAGCGCGGCGACCGCGTCAAGCCGCAGTTCCGAGATCAGCGCATGCGCGCGCTCCAGCGCCTCGGCCGGCTTGAGGCCGAGCGCCCGGCCGGCGACCAAAAGGTTGTCGACCACGTTCATGCGGCGGAACACGCGGGTCAACTGGAACATGCGCATCACACCGCGATGGGCGAGCTGTTCCGGGGTCAAGCCGTGGCACGGGGTATCGTCGAGCAGGATTTCGCCGCTGTCGGCACGGGCCAGTCCGCTCAGGATGTTGAGCAGCGTGGTCTTGCCCGAGCCGTTGGGGCCGATCAGGCCGACCAGTTCGCCGGCCAGGATGTCGAACGAGACGTCGTCCACCGCGGTCAGCCCGCCGTAGCGCTTGGTGATGCCGTTGACCGACAGCAGCGTCATGCCTGCCTCCAGCGGCGCACCGCGGCCTTGGCGAGGCCCCACAGGCCCTCGCGGAAGAAGCGGGCGAAGATGACCACCAGGGCCGCGAACACCACCAACTGGTAGCCGCCGACGTCGCGCAGCCATTCCGACAGCACATAGACGAGGAAGGCGGCCACCAGCGGCCCGGCCAGCGTCCCCATGCCGCCAATCACCGCCATGCTGAGGATCAGCCCGGTCTGGCCGATCAGCCCGAGTTCGGGCGTCACCAATTCGGCGAAATGCGCATACAGCGCGCCGGCGAGACCGGAGGCGGCTGCCGACAGCGTGAAGGCCGCGGTCTTCCAGAACACCACGTCGACGCCGGCGCGCCGCGCCGCCACCTCGTCGTCGCGGATCGCCTGCAAGAATAGTCCGGCCTTGGAGCGCAGCAACAGATAGAACAGGATCAGCAGCGCCACCAGCACGGCCAGGAACAGATAGTACCAGGCGAGGCGGCCGATCGGCAGCCCGGCCACGCCGAGGCCGAGGTCGCCTCGGGTGATGTCGATCGAGTTGGCGGCGACGAGCCGCATGATCTCGGCGAAGCTCAAGGTCGTGAGCGCGAGATAGGGGCCGACCAGGCGCAGCACGGCGCGGCCCAGCAGCAAGCCGACCAGTCCCGACACGATGACGGCGGCAATGATGCCGAACAGCGGCGGCACGTTGAAATAGGTGCCGAGCAGGCCGGTGGTATAGGCGCCGATCATGGCGAAGGTGGCCGGCGCCAGCGAGAACTGCCCGGTATAGCCGGCGAGCAGATTCCAGCCGCCGGCAAGGATCGCGAAATACATCGAGACGATCAGCACGCCGAGCCAGTAGGGGTTGCTGACGCCGAGCGGGATCAGCGCGACGATCGCCATTGCCACCAGCGCGGCGCGAAATTCGATCGTGGTCTTGGTGGTGGTGAGCTGCGCGCCGGCATTGGCGCCGGCGGCGGACGGGGTTGCGGGCGCGGCCATCACACCTCCCGTCCTTTTTCGCCGAACAGGCCTTGTGGCCGGAACAGCAGGAACAACATCAGGAGGATCAGCCCGAAGGCGTCACGGTACTGGTAGGACAGGTACACCGCGCCGAAACTTTCGATGACGCCGAGCAGCAGGCTTGCGATAATGGCGCCGGGCACCGACCCCATGCCGCCGAGCACGACGATGATGTAGGATTTGACCGCCGGGAAGATGCCGACGTCGGGCGAGGCATTGATCACCGGCGACAACAGTGCACCGGCGAACGCCGCAAGCCCGCCCGACAGCATGAACACGATGGCGCTGGCCTTGGCGGTATCGATGCCGGCGAGCGAGGCGCCGAGCCGGTTCTGCGACACCGCGCGGATCTGCTGGCCCCAGAACGACCACTTGATCAGCGCCGCGGTGACGAGGATCACCGCGATGGCGATGCCGGCGGCGAGCAGGCGATGGCCGCTGATGAGGACGGGGCCGAGCACCACGCGGCTGGTCTCGACCAGCGGCGGGCCACGATAGGCGTAAGGCCCGATCACCTTGTCGACGAGGTTGATGAGGAACAGCGACAGCCCGAAGGTGACGATCACCGCGTATTCGTCGCGCATCAACCCCCAGGAGGTGTAGCCGGCATAGAGCGGGCGCATCAGCGTCCGCTCGGTGGCCCAGCCGACCAGCGCGCCGACCAGGAAGGCGATCGGCAGCGCCACCCACACCGGCACGCCGAACGCCAGCGCCACCAGCGTGTAGGCGTAGGCGCCGACCATGTAGAACTCGCCATGGGCGAAGTTCACGATCTTCAGAATGCCGAAGATCAGCGACAGGCCGATCGCCATCAGCGCGTAGAACAGCCCGGTGATGAAGCCGTTGACCGCGAGATCGACGTTGATGGCACTCATGAGGATGTGGCCGCCCGCTACTTAGCGGGCTTCCACAGCTTGCTCTTGTCGACCGGCTGGCCCGGCTGCGACACCAGCGCCGAATCGCCGACCTTCTGGTTCACCTCGGTCATCTGGAAGGTGACGTAGGGCACCTCCAGCCACTGGTTGAACGAGAAGCCCTTGTCCTTGGCGAAGGTGATCTCGCCGCGCGTGCCGGTATACTTGGTCTCGCCGAGCGCCTTGATGATCGCCTCCGGCTCGGTCGACTTGGCGCGCTTGATGGCGTCGGCGATCAGGAACAGCGAGTCGGCGGCCTGAAACAGCAGCCGGTTCGGCTCGTTCTTGGTCTTGGCGGTGTAGGCGTCGCCAACCTGCTTGCCGAGCGGCGGCTGCGCCATCTTCGGGTGGTACAGGCCGAACACCAGCATGCCCTTGCCGGCTTCCTTCACGTTCTGCCAGAAGTCGGGATAGTCGGCGAGGCCGGAGCCGTCATAGAGCCAGGTTTTCGCGGACGGTGCGACGCCCTGCTCGTAGACCTGGTTCATCATGATGTAGGCCGCCGGCGGCAGCATCAGGTTGATGATGGCATCGGGCGGATTGGCGCGCAGCGGCAGGATCGCCGGCAGAAAATCCTTCGAGGCGCGATCCAGCGTCTCGTACTTGTATTCGATCTCGGGCGCGATCTTCTTCAGCGCTTCGCCGATCGCCTTGGCAAGCCCTATGCCGTAGTCGGTGTTCTCGGCGAACGACACGACACGCTTGGCGCCAAGCTCCTTCATGGTGGCGGCGGCTGCGCTGCCGACGCGGCTGTTGTAGTTGCCGGGGTTGAACACCTCGGGGTAGCCCTTCTCGCGTACCACGTCGGACCAGGCGTTGGTATTGACGTAAGGAATCTTGTAGCGGTGGGCGACCTCGATGCCGGCCAGCGCGGCCGAGCTTTGATGCTCGCCGGTGATGGCTGCGACCTTGTCGCGGGTGGCGAGCTTCTCGACCGCGGCGCGCGCCTTCTCGGGCAGGCCCTGCGTGTCCTCGATCACCAGTTCGATCTTGCGGCCATCGACGCCGCCGGCATCGTTGATGATCTTGGCGGCGACTTCCAGCCCGTCCTTGACTTGGGTACCTTGCACCACCGAGCCTGGCGGCGACTGGGTGATGGTGACGCCGACCTTGATCGGATCGGCAGCCTCGGCGCCTGCCGTCAGCGTCAGTGCGGCGACGGTGGCCAGGCCGGCGCGCAAGGCGCCGCGACGCGAAAACTTCGCCATGGTCATTCTCTCCCCAAATCTACCATTGTTGGTCTTGCCGCGATTATGCGCGGAGGTTTTTCGTTTTGGCAAGCGCGACCGTGCCCACCTTGACCGGTTGCGCCCGGCTGAATTAGGACTGCGGCACCGCGTCCGCCTGTTTCCCCGCACTCTATAATGCGTCGTGCCGGGCCGTACCTTTTTCGAAACCGCAAGAAGGCGTGACAATGGTCGCGCGTCGTGATCTGCCGCCGGCACCGGCGCCAAGCCTTGCCGATCTCTCGCCAGCCTATTTCGGGCTGGTGATGGCCACCGGCATCGTGTCGCTGGCGAGCTTCCTGATGGGGCACGGCCGCCTCGCGCTGGCGCTGTTCTATCTGAACGTCGTGCAGTATGCGGTGCTGTGCCTGCTCTACGGCCTGCGTGCGTGGCGATATCCACGGCGCTTCTTCGGCGACATGGCCGTCCATCTGCGCGGCCCCGGCTATTTCACGATGGTCGCCGGCACCGGCATTCTGGCGAGCCAGTTTCTGGTGATGAGGGACAATGTCGCGGTCGGCGCGGCGCTGTGGGGTCTTGCCGCCCTGCTGTGGTTCGGCCTGACCTACACGATCTTCACCATGCTGACGGTGAAGCAGGACAAGCCCACCCTCGATAAGGGCATCAACGGCGGCTGGCTGCTGGCGGTGGTCGCGACGCAAGCGCTGTCGGTGTCCAGTGCGTTGCTGGCCGCGCGCATCGGTCAGCCGTATCGTGTCGAACTGAACCTGATCGCGCTGTCGATGTGGCTATGGGGCGGCATGCTCTACATCTGGATGATGTCGCTGATCTTCTATCGCTACACCTTCTTCCGGCTCGAAGCCGATGACCTCGCGCCGCCGTACTGGATCAATATGGGCGCGATGGCGATCTCGACGCTCGCCGGATCGCTCCTGATCCTCAACGCGCCGCAGGCGCCGTATCTGACGTCGCTGCTGCCGTTCCTGAAAGGTTTTACAGTGCTCTACTGGGCCACCGGCACCTGGTGGATTCCCATGCTGCTGGCGCTCGGGGTGTGGCGCTACGGCTACAAGCGCTTTCCCTTCGCCTACGATCCCCTGTACTGGGGCGCGGTGTTTCCGCTCGGCATGTACGCCGCCTGCACCTTCGAGATGGATCGCGCGATGGGGTTCGGCTTTCTCTACGGCCTGCCGCGCACCTTTCTTTACATCGCGCTGGCGGCGTGGACGATCACCTTCGCCGGCATGGTCCATGCGATCGCACGCGGCGCGATCCGCCGGCGTGACTAGAGCGTTTTCAAGCGAAGTGGGAACCGGCTCGCGTTAAGCGCGCTCAGGCGTGGCCAGCCTCATTGGACAGCATGCCGGGGTCGATGCCGATCTTGCGCAGCGCGCGGGCGTATTTGTCCTCGCTGTCGGCGCCGAAGATCAGGTCCGGGTCGGCCGGGCAATGCAGCCAGCCATTGCTCTGGATCTCGTTTTCAAGCTGCCCCGGTGCCCATCCGGCATAGCCGAGCGCCAAGAGCGCGCGGCTCGGGCCATGGCCGGAGGCGATCGCCTTGAGGATGTCGAGGGTCGCGGTGAGGCAGATGCCTTCGTCGATCGGCAGCGTCGCGCTCTTGATGAAGAAGTCGCTGGAATGCAGCACGAAGCCGCGCCCGGTCTCGACCGGGCCGCCCTTCATCACCTTCATCGTTTCGGCGGTTTCCGGCAGCGTGATCTGCTCGGCCTTGTCGATGATCTCGAGCTGCACGAGAAGTTCGGAAAAATCAATGGCGCGCGCCGGCCGGTTGACGATGATGCCCATGGCGCCTTCGGCGGAATGGGCGCAGATATAGATCACCGAACGGGCGAAGCGCTCGTCATCCATCACCGGCATGGCGATCAGCATCTGGCCGTCGAGATAACCCTGGCTTCTTTCCGGCGCGGTCTCCTCACGGGTCGGTCCGGCGCTGTCCTGCGCCGCCTCCAGGCGGTGGCTGCGATCGCCACCGGGGCGCTCGTCGGTCGGGTCCATCGGTCAAACTCCGTTGCCCCTCGGTTATCCTGATATCGGGTGCCGGGCCTGTCAATCAACCCGCCGGCGCTATCGCGGGATCACGACCAATTCAATGGATCGTCATCTTCGGCGACGATAGAAATCGATCATGATCGCACGCTGCTTCGTTCTTCCCCTTCTTGCCGCCGCCACAATCGTCTCCGGCCTCGCCACAAGTATGGCACAAGCGCAGGATGCATCCGACTGGGCGCATGACAGCCACTCGGCGGTGCGGCTGTTGGCGGGGTCGCGCAGCGGTGCAGTGCTGCTCGGCGGCGTTGCCTTCCGGCTTGCCCCCGGCTGGAAAACCTATTGGCGCACGCCCGGCGATTCCGGCGTGCCGGCGCGTTTCGATTTTGCCGCCTCCGACAATGTCGAGGCCGTCACCGTGCTGTGGCCGGCGCCGATGCGCTTTCCTGATGGTGCCGGCGGTCACTCCTTCGGTTATGCGCACGATGTGGTGCTGCCGCTGCGCATTCTTGCGCGGCAGGCCGACAAGCCGGTGACGCTGCGCGCCCGCATCGCCTACGCGGTCTGCGAGCGGCTGTGTGTGCCGGTCGAGGCGAATGTCGAATTGCCGTTCGTCAGCGTCGCCAGCACCGAGGACGCGACGCTTGCGGCCGCGCTCGACGCCGTGCCGAAGCCGGCCAATATCGGCGATGCCACGCCGCTCACCATTGTCGATGTGCGTCGCGAGGGCGGCCGCGTAATGGTCGACGCCGGCGTCACCGGCGCCATTAAGGCCAGCGATAAAACCGCCGACACGACCGGCGATGTCGAACTGTTCGTGGAGGGGCCGGGTTCCGACTGGGCGCTGCCGTCGCCGGTGCGGATCGACGGCGCGCCGGCCGGGCTGACGCGCTTCGCCTTCGATCTTGACGGATTGCCGCCGGGCGCCGACCCGTCCGGCGCCGCACTGCGCCTGACGCTGGTTGGCAGCGGCAAGGCTTACGAATTCAACGTGACGCTCGATTGATCGGACCTGGCGCGCCATCGCGCCGCTTGGCGGCGCAGGCCGGGCCGGGACCGCGCATATAGTGCCGCTCCGGCCGGTAGGACGACAGCATCCGTCCGACCAGCCGCCGGCCGACGGCCGCCCATGTCGATGTCCGTACCCATGCCCATGCCGGCGCCCATCGCGGCAGGCCGGGGCCGCCGCGCGAGGCGTCAAGCCGGATCGACAGCAGGGGCGGGCGCATGGCCGGGTATCCGCACTGGTTCTGGCAAACGTGCCGGGGATTGCTTAACGATGTCTGGCGTTGCGGCCGGGGCCGGCCGTTTCGTGCAACACGGCTGCCAAACCCTTAACAGGTTGCCCTTTGCCGGCGTGGTGGCTACATCACCGGCACGTTTCCGCTCGGAGTCCCGTTCAACAAAGTTGAATGGGACTCCGGCGTTATTTTTCATTCGAGCATGATCTTGTCCGAAAACCGGTTGCCACTTTTCGGGATCGTGCTCCAGAACAGGATCGGATTCCGACCGCGATGGCGCGCCAGTTCGTCTACTTCATGCAGGGCCTGACCAAGGCTTATCCGACCCGCAAGGTGCTGGATAACATCCATCTGTCGTTCTACCCCGACGCCAAGATCGGCGTGCTCGGCGTCAACGGCGCCGGCAAGTCGACGCTGCTCAAGATCATGGCCGGGATCGACAAGGATTATACCGGCGAGGCGTGGGTCGCCGACGGCGCGCGCGTCGGTTACCTCGAACAGGAGCCGCAACTCGATCCGGCCAAGAGCGTGCGCGAGAACGTCATGGAAGGCGTTGCCAAGCAGAAGGCGATTCTTGATCGCTACAATGAACTGGCGATGAACTATTCCGACGAGACCGCCGACGAGATGACCAGGTTGCAGGACGAGATCGAGGCGCAAGGCCTGTGGGATCTCGACAGCAAGGTCGATCAGGCGATGGATGCGCTGCGCTGCCCGCCGGACGACGCCGACGTGACAAAGCTCTCCGGCGGCGAGCGCCGCCGCGTTGCGCTGTGCAAGCTGCTGCTCGATCAGCCGGACCTCCTGCTGCTCGACGAGCCGACCAACCATCTCGACGCCGAGTCGGTGTCGTGGCTGGAAGGTCACCTGCGCAACTATCCCGGCGCGATTTTGATCGTGACCCACGACCGCTACTTCCTCGACAACGTGACGGGGTGGATCCTCGAACTCGATCGCGGCCGTGGCATTCCTTACGAGGGTAACTATTCGTCGTGGCTGGTGCAGAAGCAGAAGCGGCTGGAGCAGGAGGGCCGCGAGGACGCCGCGCATCAAAAGACGCTGGCGCGCGAGCAGGAGTGGATCGCGGCCTCGCCGAAGGCGCGTCAGGCCAAGTCCAAGGCGCGCTACCAGCGTTATGAGGAGCTGCTGGCCAAGGCGAGCGAGAAGCAGACCCAGACCGCGCAGATCATCATCCCCGTTGCTGAACGGCTCGGCACCAACGTGGTCGATTTCGAGGGGCTGTCGAAATCGTTCGGCGACCGTCTGTTGATCGACAACCTCACCTTCAAGCTGCCGCCGGGCGGCATCGTCGGCGTCATCGGTCCCAACGGCGCCGGCAAGACCACGCTGTTCCGTATGATCACCGGGCAGGAGAAGCCGGACTCTGGCACCATCACCATCGGCGAGACGGTGCAGCTCGGCTATGTCGATCAGTCGCGCGATGCGCTCGACGGCTCAAAGACGGTGTGGGAGGAAATCTCCGGCGGCACCGACCAGATCCTGCTCGGCAAGAAGGAAGTCAATTCGCGCGCCTACTGCTCGGCCTTCAACTTCAAGGGCGCCGATCAGCAGAAGAAGGTGGGCGCGCTGTCGGGCGGCGAGCGCAACCGCGTGCATCTGGCCAAGATGCTGAAGTCGGGCGCCAACGTGCTGTTGCTCGACGAGCCGACCAACGACCTCGACGTCGATACGCTGCGCGCG
This sequence comes from Xanthobacteraceae bacterium, assembly GCA_049646625.1. Classification (GTDB taxonomy): domain Bacteria; phylum Pseudomonadota; class Alphaproteobacteria; order Rhizobiales; family Xanthobacteraceae; genus PRO6. Next base: position 1,951 of record JBARWE010000128.1, on the reverse strand, counting down.
CTGGAGGAGGCGCTGGAGGATTTCGCCGGCTGTGCCGTCATCATCAGCCACGACCGCTGGTTCCTCGACCGCATCGCGACGCATATTCTCGCCTTCGAGGGCGACAGCCACGTTGAATGGTTCGAGGGTAACTTCCAGGATTACGAGAAGGACAAGATGCGCCGATTGGGTCAGGACTCGATCATCCCGCACCGGCTGAAGTACAAGAAGCTGACGCGGTGAGGTGGGGCTGAAAAAAGGTGGGATCCGATGTCCGACTGGTCCGCGCAGCAGTATCTGAAGTTCGAGGACGAGCGCAGCCGCGCGGCGCGTGATCTGCTGGCGCAGGTCCCCTACGCCGCGCCGCGCGATGTCGTCGATCTCGGCTGCGGGCCGGGCAACTCGACTGAACTGCTGGCGCGGCGCTGGCCGCAGGCGCGGATCAGCGGCGTCGATTCCTCCGACGACATGCTGCGGCAGGCCGCCGAGCGGCTGCCGCAGGTGGCCTTCGCCAAGGCCGACCTCGCGCAGTGGGCGCCGCCCTCCGGCGTCGATGTGCTGTTCGCCAATGCCGTGTTCCAGTGGGTGCCGGATCATGTCGCGCACCTCAGGCGGCTGCTCGCCGCGCTCGACGACTCAGGCGTGCTGGCGGTGCAGATGCCCGACAATCTCGACGAGCCGAGCCACGCCCTGATGCGCGCCACCGCGGCCGAGGGGCCGTGGGCGGCAAAGCTTGCGCCGGCCGCGGCTGCGCGTGATTCGTTACCGGCGCCGGCGGTCTATTACGATGCGCTCAAGCCGCTCTCGGCCCGCGTCGATATCTGGCACACCGTCTACAACCATGTGCTGGACGGCCCGCAGGCGATCGTCGAATGGGTCAAAGGCACCGGCCTGCGGCCGTTTCTCGATCCGCTCGACGAGGGCGAGCGCGCCGCATTCCTGGCCGCCTATACCGGGCGCATCGCTGACGCCTATCCGCCGTGCGCCGACGGCAAGGTGCTGCTCCGGTTCCCGCGGCTATTTGTCGTGGCCGTGCGCTGAAATTTTGCCACCGACGCCCCCGCGCATCGCGCCGGCGCAACACGAATCAGGCAAAATTCGCCGCCATTGAGCGACGGCCGGCCGATGCGGCCGGCCCGATCGGCCGGTACCGAGATCCTTTTCAACCAGAGATCGTTTATCCATGTCCCTGACACCGGAAACGCCCCTTCCGCCGCCTGCGGCCGCGCCGGCGCTACGCCCGCTGCCGATGCTGATCTTCTCCTCGCGCTGGCTGCAACTGCCGCTCTATATCGGCCTGATCCTCGCCCAGGGCGTCTATGTGGTGCTGTTCCTCAAGGAGCTATGGCACCTCATCGCCCACGCGACCGATTTCTCCGAGCAGCAGATCATGCTGGTGGTGCTCGGGCTGATCGACGTGGTGATGATCTCCAACCTGCTGGTGATGGTGATCGTCGGAGGCTATGAGACGTTCGTCTCGCGCCTCAATCTGCAGGGCCATCCCGACAAACCGGAATGGCTGAGCCATGTCAACGCCAGCGTGCTCAAGATCAAGCTGGCGATGGCGATCATCGGCATTTCCTCGATCCATCTGTTGCGCACCTTCATCGAAGCCGGCAATCTCGGCGGCGCGGGGCGTACCACCAACTACACCGAGGCCGGCGTGATGTGGCAGACCATCATCCATGTCGTGTTCATCCTCTCCGCTATCGGCATCGCTTATGTCGATCGCCTCTCGGCGGATTCGATCGAGGATGCGCGGAAGGCGGCGCATTGAGGGAGCGTTGGCCGAACGCCTTGCGCGGCGCCCTGCTTTGCTGCGGTGCCGCGCTGGCCTTGATGCTCGTGGCAGCGCCTGCGCATGCCGATGCCGCGTTCACCCGCTTCGTCGCCTCGCTGTGGCCGGAGGCGCGGGAGGCCGGCGTCACGCGCGCGACCTTCGAGGCGGAGACGCGCGCGCTCGGGCCGGACT
>JBARWE010000127.1:0-19072 GCA_049646625.1 Xanthobacteraceae bacterium | reverse complement strand
GCGCAGGAGGTCCAACCGGCCGAGCCAGCGCGCGAGGAGCCGAGCGCTGCCGCGCTTGCCGGCGACCCGACCATCAAGACGTTGAGCGAGAAGCTTGCCGCCAACCGGAAGGATCAGGATTCCTGGTACCGCCGCGGTCAGGTCTATGCCAGCAAGGGCGCCTACCAGCTCGCCATCAAGGATTTCAACGAAGCGCTGCGCCTCAACCCGCGCGATGTCGAAGCCCTCAACAACCGCTGCTGGACCCGCGCCGTCATCGGCGACCTCGCGTCGGCACTGAAGGACTGCAACGAGGCGCTCAAGCTCAGGCCCGGCTTCGTCGATGCGCTCGACAGCCGCGGCCTCGTCCATCTCAAGAGCGACCGCACCCGCGAGGCGATCGCCGACTTCGACGCCGCGCTCAAGGCCAACCCGCGGTTGACCTCATCGCTGTACGGGCGCGGCATCGCCCGGACCCGCGGCGGCGCCGCCGACGATGGCCGGCGCGACATCGCCAACGCCAAGGCGATGGATCCTGATATCGTCAAGGAATTCGCCGGTTATGGCGTGCAGTAACGCAACCGCTCCACCACCGCGCCGCAACCAGAGGTGGGCAATTCCGGCAGCGCTGCTGGCCCTGTCTGCGGCGACGACGCTGCTCCCGGGCGGCACTCTCGCTGCTGCCCAGGACACGCCCCCGGCCGGCGCGACGGTGATTGTCGCCAGGGCCACCAATGCCTGCTTCTCCGATCTGGTTCGCGTCACCGGTTTCGTCACGCCGCGTCGGATCGCGGTCGCCGGCGTCGACAGCGAAGGCGCGCGCGTGGCCCAGGTGCTGGTCAACGAGGGCGACACCGTCAAGGCCGACCAGGAGCTGGCGCGCCTGATCCCGCCCGGCGGCACACAACCCACCGCCATCCTCAAGGCGCCGGCCGCAGGACTGGTGACGGAGGTGCGCACCCGCGCCGGCGCGCCGGCCTCACCGCAGGCCGGGCCGATGTTCCGCATCGCCGTCAACGGCGACCTCGAACTGGACGCCGAGGTGCCGAGCCTGCATCTGTTCAAGCTCAACAAGGACGCCAGCGCCCGCGTCATGCTGGCCGACGACATCGAGATCAGCGGCAAAGTGCGGCAGGTCGCGGCCGAGATCGATCCACGCAGCCAGCTCGGCCATGTCCGGCTGTCGCTGCCGAACCACCCCAGCCTGCGCATCGGCCAGTTCGCCCGCGCCACCATTGCCGCGCGGCGAAGCTGCGGCATCTCCGTGCCGCGCGCCGCGGTCGATCACCAGAGCGTGCAGGTGGTCAAGGACGGCGTCGTCGAGACCCGCCGCGTGCAGACCGGCCTTGCCTCAGATACCGCCATCGAAATCCTCGCCGGCGTCAGCGACGGTGAAACGGTGGTCGCCAACGCGGGCACCTCGCTGCACGACGGCGACCGCGTCAAGGCGATCACCGCCGAGGAGGCCGACCAGCCGCAAGCGAGCCGCCCATGAATATTTCCGCCTGGTCGATCCGCAATCCGCTGCCCTCGGTGCTGTTCTCGATCATCCTGCTGGTGCTCGGCTGGACCAGCTTCACCAAGCTGGCGGTGACGCGGCTGCCGGCCGCCGACATCCCGGTGGTATCGGTCGCGGTGGCGCAGTTCGGCGCGGCGCCTGCGGAACTTGAGATCCAGATCGCCAAGACCATCGAGGATGGCGTCTCCGGCGTCGAGGGCGTGCGCCACATCGCCTCCTCGATCACCGACGGGCTGTCGGTGACGACGATCATGTTCAGCCTAGAAACCAACACCGACCGGGCGCTCAACGACATCAAGGACGCGGTGACGCGGGTGCGCGCCAACCTGCCGCAGAACGTCAATGAGCCGCTGATCCAGCGCGTCGACGTGATCGGGCTGCCGATCGTCACCTATGCCGCGATCGCGCCGGGCAAGACGCCCGAGCAACTGTCGTGGTTCGTCGACGACGTGGTCAAGCGCGCGCTGCAGGGCGTGCGCGGCGTGGCGCAGGTCGAGCGCATCGGCGGCGTCGAGCGAGAAATCCTCGTGTCGCTCGATCCCGACCGGCTGCGTGCAGTCGGTCTCACCGCACTCGACGTCAGCCGCCGGCTGCGCGGCACCAATGTCGACGTCGCCGGCGGCCGCGCCGAGATCGGCCACAACGACCAGGCGATCCGCACGCTGGCCGGCGCGCGCACACTCGGCGAACTGGCCGGCACCATGATCGCGCTGCCGGCCGGCGGCGAGGTGCGGCTCGACGACCTCGGCACCGTCACCGACACCATCGCCGACCGCCGCACCTTCGCCCGCTTCAACGGCGAGCCGGTGGTGGCGCTCGGCGTCAAGCGCGCCAAGGGGGCGAGCGACGTGGTGGTGGCGGAAGCCATCGAGAAGCGCATCGAGGCGCTGAAGAAGACCCATCCCGACGTCGACCTGAAGCTGATCGATACCTCGGTGGAGTTCACCAAGGGCAATTACGAGGCCGCGATTTCGACCCTGTTCGAGGGCGCGATGCTGGCGGTCATCGTCGTGTTTTTGTTCCTGCGCGATCTGCGCGCCACGGTGATCGCCGCCGTCTCGCTGCCATTGTCAATCTTCCCGGCGTTCTGGGCGATGGACATGCTGGGGTTCTCGCTCAACCTCGTGAGCTTCCTCGCCATCACGCTGTCGACCGGCATCCTGGTCGACGACGCCATCGTCGAGATCGAGAACATCGTGCGCCACATGCGCATGGGCAAGTCGCCGTACCGCGCGGCGCTGGAGGCCGCCGACGAGATCGGGCTGGCGGTGATCGCTATCAGCCTGACCATCATCGCGATTTTCGCCCCCGCAAGCTTCATGTCGGGCATCGCCGGGCAGTTCTTCAAGCAGTTCGGCATCACGGTGTCGGTGCAGGTGTTCTTCTCGCTGCTGGCGGCGCGCTTCGTCACGCCGGTGCTGGCGGCCTATTTCATGAAGCCGCACGCCCATGTGGAAAAACCGCCCGGCCGCGTACTCGACGCCTATACCAGGCTCGTCACCTGGTCGGTGCGGCACTATCTGCTGACGGTGCTTGCCGGAATGGTCGTGTTCGCGCTGTCGGTCGCCTCGATTTTCCTGCTGCCGCAGGGCTTTCTGCCGGCGCAGGATTCCGCCCGCTCGCTGCTGGCGCTCGAACTGCCGCCCGGCACGCAACTGGCCCAGACCGAGAAGATCACCGAGGAAATCACCCGGCGGCTGCGCAAGCGCCCGGAGATCGAGAGCATCTTCGTCGATGGCGGCCGCGTGCCGCCGGGCACGCAGGAGGTGCGCCGCGCCGCGCTGATCATCAACTATACGCCGAAGGGCGCGCGCGCCGTCACGCAGCGCGACCTCGAACTGTCGATCAGCCGCGACCTCGAAAACGTTCCCGACATCCGCTACTGGTTCCTCGACGAGAACGGCCTGCGCGCCATCTCGCTGGTCGTCACCGGCAACGACTCGGCGATCGTCAACAACGTCGCCAGCGAACTGGCGACGCAGATGAAGCGCCTGCCGCTGATCGCCAACGTGATCGCCGAGACGGCGCTGGAACGGCCCGAACTGCGGGTGCGGCCGCGCGCCGACCTCGCCGCGCGGCTTGGAGTGTCCACGGAAGGGCTGTCGGAGACGATCCGCGTCGCCACCATTGGCGACGTCGGCCCGGCGCTGGCCAAGTTCGATGCCGGCGACCGCCAGGTGCCGATCCGCGTGCAGCTCGACGATGCCGCACGCGCCAGCCTGCAGACGCTGGAACGCCTGCAGGTGCCGTTCGGCGGCGGCCGCGGCACGGTGCCGCTGTCGGTCATCGCGGACATCACGCTCGACCAGGGGCCGACCAGCATCAACCGTTACGACCGCGAGCGGCAGGCGACCGTCGCCGCCGACCTGGTCGGCACCGCCGCGCTCGGTGATGCGCTCAAGCAGATCTACGACCTGCCGGTGATGAAAAGCCTGCCGCGCGGCGTCAGCGTCAACCAGTCGGGCGATGCCGAAAGCCTCAACGAACTGTCGGAAGGTTTCACCACCGCGATCACCGGCGGGTTGATGATGGTCTATGCGGTGCTGGTGCTGCTGTTCGGCACCTTCCTGCAACCGATCACCATCCTGTTCTCGCTGCCGCTGTCGATCGGCGGCGCGATCGGCGCGCTGCTGATCACCGGCAAGCAGCTCACCACGCCGGTGTGGATCGGCATCCTGATGCTGATGGGCATCGTCACCAAGAACGCCATCATGCTGGTGGAGTTCGCCATCGAATCGATCCGCCAAGGCAAGCCGCGCGACGAGGCGATGATCGACGCCGGCCAGAAGCGGGCGCGGCCGATCGTCATGACCACCATCGCCATGGCGGCCGGCATGGTGCCGAGCGCGCTGGCGTTCGGCGCCGGCGGCGAATTCCGCTCGCCGATGGCGCTCGCCGTGATCGGCGGACTGGTGTTCTCGACGCTGCTGTCCCTGGTGTTCGTGCCGGCGATGTTCATGCTGATGGACGACATCGGCCAGTTCACCTGGCGCGTCAGCCGCCGCCTCGTCGGCAGCAACGGCGACGAGGCAGCGCCGCCGGCGGAAGGGGAGCCGCCAGCAACCGCGGCGACGGCAACGAAGACGCCGTAAGCCGGCGCGAGAGCCTGTTATTCGAGCATGATCTTGTCCGAAAACCGGTTCCCACTTTTCGGGATCATGCGCTATCCGCCGCGCGCCACCGCCGCCAGCGTGTTCATCTTCAGAAGCACGATGCGGCCGCGCTGCAGATCGACCACGCCCTCCTTGCGCCACTGCTGAAGCTGGCGGTTGACGCTCTCGCGCGCCGCACCGACGAAGATGCCGAGTTGCTCCTGCGAGATGTGCACTTCGGAGCCGAAATCGGATGCAAGCGCGCACAGCCGCCGCGCAAGCCGCACCGGCAACGGTTGCAGCACCGATTCCTCCATGCGCTCGCTCATCCAGCGGATGCGCTGGCACAACAGCGCGATCAGCTTGACCGCCACGCGCGGCTCGCGCTCCAGAAAGCCGAGGAAGTCGTCGCGCCGCAGCACGAACAGTTCGGTCGGCTCAGTCGCGGTGGCGTCCGCCGTGCGCGGTTCGCCGTCGAGCACCGCGACCTCGCCGAACAGATCGCCCGACCCCAGAAAATTCAGCGTCAGCCGGGTGCCGTCGGCGGCCCCGGTCTCGATGCGGATACGGCCGCGGCGAATGCCGTAGAGCGCATCGCCCTCATCGCCCTTCTGGAACAGCACCTCGCCCTCGCCGAGGTCCCGCGTGCGGCACAGCGCGGCGATGCGCCCGATCGTCTCCTCACCGAGATCGGCGAACAGCGGATTGATCCTGAGGATCACCGCGAACTCGGCCTGCCTGCTCAATCGCCCCTCCCCAAGGATCGCGCGCCGCCAGCAGCCGCGCATCGCGCCCGACTATACCGCGGCCGCCGCAAGCCTGCGCGCGCACGGCGGCCGGTTTCCCCAGCCGGGGGCCACACCATCGCAAAAGCGGTGCTCCGGGGCGCGATCCAAGCTAAGAAACAAGCTAAGAAACAGGAATGGCCACCCGCGCGGTGCCAAAAAACCTCTGGTGAGGAATGGATGGCGGGAAACGACACAGCCTGGCTGCGGCGCGGTGGCCTGTTCGGCAAATATGTGCTGGCGCTGGTCGGGCTGGTGCTGTTCGTGCTGGCGGTCAACAGCGCCATCGAAACCTGGATCATCTACCAGCAGACCAAGGCCAACCTCGTCGCCGCCATGGCCGAGAAGGCCGAGGCCACCGCGCGCCGCGTCGATCAGGCGATCGGCGAACTGGAACGCCAGATCAGTTGGGTGACGCGGGCGAGCGTCACCACGCTCGACCAGCGTCGCGCCGACTACGCGCTGTTGCTGCGCCAGCAATCGGTCGTGACCGACCTCAGCTATCTCGATGGCGATGGCCGCGAGCAGGTGCGGCTGTCGCGGCGCGAAGCCGTGATCGGCAGCAATGCCGACGCCTCGCGCGAGGCGCGCTTCACGCAGGCGGTGGCCAGGGGCGCATGGTATGCGCCGGCCGAGGTGCGCGACGGCGCCGCCCGCATGGCGATCGCAGTGGCGCATTCCGGCCGCAACGCCGGCGTGACGGTGGCCGGCATCGACCTGTCGTTCCTGACCGGCATCGTCAGCGAGGCACAGGCCGGTCGGGCCGGCCATGCCGTCATCGTCGATCACAAGGGGATATTGCTGGCAAGTTCAAGGGAAGCCGACCGCCCCGGCACCGACCTGTCCGCCCTGCCGCAGGTCGCGATGCTGAGCGCGACGCAGCCGCTGCCCGAACTCGGCTGGTCGGTGCTGTTGGAGCAGCCGCGCACCGAGGCGCTGAAGCCGATCGGCGACCTGTTGTGGCGCGCCGCCCTGCTGGTCGTGCTCGGGCTGATCGTCGCGACCATCGCCGGCAGTCTCCTCGCACGGCGCATGCTGGTGCCGATCCGCGCGCTGCGCGCCGGCGCCACCCGGCTCGGCGCCGGCGATTTCGCCCACCGCATCGAGGTCAGAACCGGCGACGAACTGGAAGACCTGGCGCAGCAGTTCAATGGCATGGCCGGGCAGCTTCACGAATCCTATTCGCGCCTCGAAGCCAAGGTGGACGAGCGCACCCGCGACCTCGCCCGGTCGGTCAACGAACTGAAGGTGCTGGAAGAGGTCGGCCGGGCGGTCGCCTCCTCGCTCGATCTGGCGGCGGTGCTCGCGACCGTGGCCGAGCAGGCGCTCGCCATCACCGGCGCCGACACGGTGCTGATCTACGGTTTCGATGCGGCGGCCGGCCGCTTCGACCTGATCGAAGCCAAGGGCGCCGCACCGGCGCAAGGCATGCGCGACCAGCCGGTGGCCGGTCAGCCAGCCAGCATCCTGCACGAGGCGGCGGCGCGGCGCGAGCCGATCGCGAGCGCCGACCTTGCCGTCCTGCCGGACCAGCCGTTGAAGCAATCGGCACTGGCGGCCGGTTTCCGCTCCATGCTGGCAATTCCGCTCGCCGACGATGCAAGCGTGCTCGGTGCGCTGGTGGTGATGCGCCGGCACGCCGGCGCATTTCCTGCCAACGTGGTCGGCCTGATGCGCACCTTCGCCCATCAGGCCGTGGTGGCGATGCGCAACGCGCGGCTGTTCCACGAGGTCGACCGGAAAGGCCGCGAACTGGCCAGCGCGCATGCCACCGTCAAGTCGCAGGCCGACAAGCTGCAGGAACAGACCGAACAGTTGCGCGACTGGAACAGGTCGCTGGAAGATCGCGTCGCGACCCAGCTTGGCGAGATCGAGCGCATCCGCCGGCTGGAGCGCTTTCTCGCCCCGCAGGTGGCGCAACTGATCGCCTCCTCCGATGGCCACGAGGCGCTGCTCGCCAGCCACCGCCGCGAGGTGACGGTGGTGTTCTGCGACCTGCGCGGCTTCACCGCCTTCACTGAAAGCACCGAGCCAGAAGAGGTGATGACCATCCTGCGCGAATATCACAAGACGCTCGGCGAACTGATCTTCCGCTACGAGGGCACGCTCGATCGCTACGCCGGCGACGGTGTGATGATCCTGTTCAATGCGCCGCTGCAGTTGCCCGACCATGTCGCGCGCGCGGTGGCGATGGCGGTCGAGATGCGCGACGCCATGGACGTCATGACGGGAAAGTGGCGCAACCGTGGCCACGCGCTCGGTTTCGGCATCGGCATCGCACTCGGCTACGCCACGCTCGGCCAGATCGGCTTCGACCGCCGGCTCGAATACGCCGCCGTCGGCAGCGTCACCAATCTCGCCTCGCGGCTGTGCGACGAGGCCGGCGCCGGGCAGATCATCGTCAGCCAGCGGGTCTACGGCATGGTCGAACCGCTCGTCGAGGCGCGGCCGATCGCCGACCTCGATCTCAAGGGGTTTCATCGCCCGGTCCCGGCGATGGAGGTGCTCCGCTGGCACGGCGGCACCGAAGCCGCGACAGTGCCGCACCGCCCCGGCCCCGCCTGACCGCACCCCTTTTTCCGCTTCCCCGGCCCCCTTGGCCGCCCCCTTGGCCGCCCCGGCGCCTGCCACTACACTTCCGCAAAGTACCCGCCGACAGGATCATCATGCTCCAGCGCGCCGCACCGCCTTGTTCCGCCCGCCTCGCCATGGTGGCGCTCGCCGCCGCGCTGCTGGCGCCGCTGCCGGCCGCCGCGCAGGATGCCGCGAAGGGCACCGCGGTCACGGTGTTGCGGGCAACCAAAGCCTGTTTCGCCGCCACCGTGGAGGTGGCCGGTGTCCTGATCCCGCGCAGCGAAGTGCCGGTCGGCGCGCCGCGCGATGGGCTGAAGCTGACCGAGGTGCTGGCCGATCCCGGCGATCTCGTCAGCGCCGGCCAGGCGCTGGCCCGGCTCGGCACGCCCGACGGCGCAGCCGTGACGCTGTCGGCGCCGGTGGCCGGCCTTGTCAGCGCTTCCACCGCGCTGATCGGCATGACGGCAGCGCGGCAGGCGGAGCCGCTGTTCAAGATCATCGCCAATGCCGAGTTCGATCTGGCGGCGCAGGCCGGCGCCGCCGACATGCGACGATTGAAGACCGGCCAGACCGCGGCGATACACGTCGCCGGCGCCGGCGCGGCGGACGGCAAGGTCAGGCAGGTCGCAACCGCGGTCGAACCCAATACCCAGCTCGGCCGGGTGTTCATTTCAGTGGAGACGTCGCGGCGCCTGCTCGCCAATGCCGCGGCACAGGCGACCATTCAGACCGGCGAAAGCTGCGGCATCGCGGTGCCGCTGACCGCAGTGCTTTACGGCGGCGGCGCCACCGTGGTGCAGGTGGTGCGGCACGACCGGGTCGAGACGCGGCGCGTCGAGACCGGGCTGATGTCGGGCGGGCAGATCGAAATCCGCGAAGGCTTGAGCGAAGGCGACGTGGTGGTGGCGCGCGCCGGCGCGCTGTTGCGCGAAGGCGACCCCGTGCGCCCGATCGCCGCCGAGGTTTCGGCCACGACCACGACCGAGGCAAGCACGGGAGCGAAGTAGCGCACCTCGAAAAGGTCGACGCGCGGGCCAAGCCCGCGCGTCGATTGGGAGAGGCAGACGGTCTACCGCACCAGCACGTTGCGGAACTGCCAGGGATCCTCGGTGTCGATATCTTCCGCGAACAGCCCGGGACGGCCGGCGAGCGGCGTCCAGTCGGTGTAGTAGCCCTTGAGCGGACCGAGATACGGCGCCTGCACATCGAGGCAGCGACGGAAATCGATCTCGTCGGCCTCGACGATGCCGGCGCGCGGATTTTCCAGCGCCCACACCATGCCGGCGATCACCGCCGACGTCACCTGAAGTCCGGTGGCGTTCTGATAGGGCGCGACGCGCCGCGCCTCCTCGATGGAAAGCTGCGAGCCGTACCAGTAAGCATTCTTCGCGTGTCCGTAGAGCAGGACGCCAAGCTCGTCGATGCCATCCTCGATCTCGTTCTCGTCGAGAATGTGCCAGGCCGGCTGCATCGTGCCGCCGTTGCCGAACATCTCGAACGAGGACAGCACCGCGTCATTCGGCGGATGATAGGCGTAATGGCAGGTCGGCCGATACGTCACCTTGTCGCCGTCGCGCACGGTGAGATAGTCGGCAATCGAAATAGACTCGTTATGCGTCACCAGGAAGCCATATTGCGGCCCCGGCGTCGGACACCACGAGCGCACACGGGTGTTGCCACCCGGCTGCAACAGATAGATCGCGGCACCGCACCCCGTGGCATGGGTGCGGGCATTGTCCGGCATCCACTTCTCGTGCGTGCCCCAGCCAAGCTCCGACGGCTGCAGGCTCTCGGAAACGAATCCCTCGACCGACCAGGTGTTGACGAACACGTTCATCGGCTTCGGCTTCTTCGAGCGCTGCGTGTCACGCTCGGCGATGTGGATGCCCTTGACACCGAGCCGCTGCGCCAGCCGGCCCCAGTCCTCGCGCGATGCCGGGGTCTTGACCTCGACTTTCAAATCCTGCGCCAGGTTGACCAGCGCCTGCTTGACGAACCACGACACCATGCCCGGATTAGCGCCGCAGGTGGAGACCGCGGTGGTGCCGCCGGGATTGGCGCGCTTGGCGGCCAGCAACGTCTCGCGCAGCGCGTAGTTGGTGCGCGCTTCCGGCCCGGCCTCCTTGTCGAAGTAAAAACCGAGCCACGGCTCCACCACGGTATCGACATAGAGCACGTCGATGCTGCGGCACAGCTCCATCAAGGCCACCGACGATGTATCGACCGACACGTTGACGCAAAAGCCCTGGCCGCTGCCCTCGGTCAACAGCGGTTTCAGCACCTCGACGTAGTTGTCCTTGGTGATCGCCTCCCGGATAAAACGCACGCCGTGCTTCCTGGCGAGCGTATCATCGGCCTGCGGGTCGATGATGACGAAGCGCGACTTGTCAAACTCGAAATGACGTTCGATCAGAGGCAGCAGCCCCTTTCCGATCGATCCGAAGCCAATCATGACCAGCGGACCGTCAATTCGCGCATGGACGGAAGAAGCGACCATTCAGACAAACTCCATAAAGACAGACAACAGGTTTCGTAAACCGCAGCAGCGCGACACCATCAAGCAAGTCGCCAACCATGGCCGTGGTTACATCAAAATGTGATGACAGACGCCAGACAATTTTCTGTCGGGCCGCCGGCCCGATAAAAAACCGCACGCATACGCCGCGCCCGACACATGCCCGGCGCGGCGTCAGGAGACCTGTTTCGTCAGATCGTCTGCGGCTTGACCGTGAGCACGGTCAGCGCGCGCCAGCCGCCGGTCGGCGTCTGGAACTCGATGGTCTGCCCCTCGGACAGGCCGATCAGGGCCGCGCCGATCGGCGTCAGAATCGAAATCTTGCCGGCGTCGACGTCGGCATCCTCCGGGTAAACCAGCCTGACGGTGCGCGCCTGGCCGCTGACGTCATCGCGAAACGTGACGTTGGAGTCCATCGTCACCAGTCCCGCGCATGGCGTCGCTTCCGGCAGCACGGCGGCGCGCTCGATCTCGCGCGCGAGAAAATCCGATGTCTCCGGATATTTGTTGGCGGCCGCATCCGCGAGTTTGCGCAGCCGCTCGATGTCAGCCGGATTCATGGAAATGGGCGGAAGCTTGGTATCCAGCGTATCGGTCATGTCTTTCACCATATCGTTTACCACTCACCTCGCGCTGTCAGGCGGCTGAAGGGCCGGGACCTGGCGACGGATCGAACTCGGTCCGGCTTGCCGCCGGGCGCGATCCGCGGCGGCGGAAGAAGGCAATGCCGGGCGGCGGCGTCAGGTTTTCGACCATCACCACCCGCGTCGCACCACTGTCATCGCGATAGGGCATCCTCGCCCCAACGCGCAGTCCGAGCAGCGCGGCGCCGACCTGCGACATCACCGACAGATGCACATCGGCGTTGACGCAGTCTTCCGGCAGCGACAGCATGCGGCTTGACACCGCCGCGCCGTCATCCGCGCGGAACCCGACCCACTGATCGATGCGCACGACGTCGTCCGGCATGTTCACTGTTTCGAGCACCGTGGCGCGATCCAGCTCCGACAGCAGGAAACGCGCGGTCGGCGCATCTTCCTTCATGCCGCGCAACGCCAGCCGCCGCAGGCGGCCGATGTCGCCGGCGGGAATGACGATGGGGGGAACAGCTTCCGAGGTCATGGAGCATCTCGCAATCCAACACGCCGGCTTCAAGCGTGCCGGGCGTTTCGTAACTCGATTGTAAGGAATTTACTTTGTCCCGGACGGCGCAAACGCACGTCCGCCCGGGCTACCTTCCTTTGTGAAGGTGGCCTGCGCGAAGAAACAAATAATTGCGCTGCACGGTCGTCATAATAAATCAAAGGTAGGGGTATTTGCAGAAAAGTCAATATCCACGGTACTTCTGCGATGTCCGCGGCAAGCCGCCCGCGCCTCGGCCAGCGGCGACGATTCAGACGCCGGCGTCCGACGCCAGCAGGCAAAACGAGCCGGCATCGACCTCGATCTGCAACGTCGCGTGCCCGATGGCGAAATGATGCTTCAACGCATCGGTGGTCGCAGCAAGAAACGCATCGCCCGGATGACCGCCGGGCATGACGAGATGCGCCGTCAACGCCGTCTCGGTGGTGCTGATCGGCCAGATGTGCAGGTCATGAATCGAGACGACGCCCGGCTGTTGTAACAGCAGGCCACGCACCTCGCCCGGATCGATGCCGCGCGGAACCGCGGCGAGCGACATCGCCGTGCTGTCGCGCAACAGCCCCCACGTCCCCCACACGATAACCACGACGATGATCAGGCTGACGACCGGATCAACCGACAACCAGCCTGTAAGCATGATGACGCCACCGCCGATCACCACGCCAACGGACACCAGCGCATCGGCAACCATGTGCAGATACGCGCCGCGGATGTTGATGTCGGTGTTGCGGCCGCCCATGAACAGCCATGCGGTGAAGCCGTTGATGAGAATGCCGAAGGTGGCGACGACGATCACCGTCAGGCTCTTGACCGGCTCGGGGTTGGCGAGCCGCTGCACCGCTTCAAGCGCGATCGCACCGGCCGCGATCAGCAGCAGCACCGCATTGATCAGGGCCGCGAGAATCGAGGCATTGCGCAGGCCGTAAGTGAGACGCGGCGTCGGGGCACGCCTGGCGAGGATCGCGGCGATCCATGCCACGACCAGCCCCAGCACGTCGGAGAGATTGTGCCCTGCATCGGCAATCAGCGCGGTCGAATTGGCGAGAAAACCGAACGCAGCCTCGATCACGACGAACGCGGTGTTGAGGCCGACGCCGATCAGAAACGCGCGGCCGAAATCCTGCGGCGCGTGAGCGTGGGTATGGCCATGACCGCCGTGGCCATGGCCGTGATGCGCACCGTGGTGCGAATGCGAATGAGTCACCGATCACCTCGCGGCCGAGTGTAGCGACGGGAAACGATGGCGCCTACCGCGCGGTTCCGGGATCGGTCAAGGCGATGCTGTCATGCGGCGCGGCGGATCGTACCCGTCTCGCTGCGGCGGCCGGTGGCGACCAGCACGCCGCGCACATCCTCAAGCGCCCCCGGCTGCAGCTCCAGCCCGAGCAGGCGCTCGCGCTCGAACGGCCCCGGCAGGAACAGAGTGCCGGCCTTGCCGGCGGAGAAGCCGAAGCGGGCGTAATAGGGCGCGTCTCCCAACAGCACCACGCCTGCATGGCCACGCAAGCGCGCCTCATCGAGCGCACGCGCCATCAGCGTGGCGCCGAGGCCGAGCGAACGGCAAGCGGGATCGACCGCGAGCGGGCCGAGCATCAGCAAGGCCGCGCCGCCCGCCTGCACGTTCCACAGCCGCACCGTGCCGATCAGCCGGCCATCCCGCATCGCCGTGAAAGCCAGCCCATCGGCCGGCCGCCGGCCGGCGCGCAGCCGCTGGCAGGTGCGCGCATGACGGCCCGCGCCGAAGCAGGCGTCGAGCAGCGCTTCGCGCGCCGGTGCATCCTGGGTGCGCTCGTGGCGGATGGAAACAGGCGCCTCGTCGCGGGCGCGGGCAATTCGCAGAGTCCTGGCCATGGCGCACCTTGCCCCGCTTTCCTCGGAAAGCGTTGTCGGTCCGGCTGTCGGAAGTGACGGGGATGGGAGCCGGACCGCCCGGCTCCCCACTTTCTTGCTCCCTCCCCCTGCAAGGGGGAGGCTAGTCAGGCGGGGTGAGGACGGCGCAAGCCCCGCGCCTTAGATGTGGTAGGTCCTGAGCGGCGGAATGCCGTTGAAGGCCACCGACGAGTAGGTCGAGGTATAGGCGCCTGTGCCTTCGATCAGCAGCTTGTCGCCGATCTCCAGCGTCACCGGCAGCGGATACGGGTTGCGCTCGTACAGCACATCGGCCGAATCGCAGGTCGGGCCGGCGAGCACGCACGGCGTCATCTCCGCGCCGTCGTGCGGCGTCGTGATGGCATAGCGGATCGACTCGCCCATCGTCTCGGCGAGACCGCCGAACTTGCCGATGTCGAGATAGACCCAGCGCATCTCGTCCTCGTCGCTCTTCTTCGAGATCAGCACCACCTCGGTCTCGATCACGCCGGCATTGCCGACCATGCCGCGGCCCGGCTCGATGATCGTCTCCGGGATCTGGTTGCCGAAATGCTTGCGCAGCGCACGGAAAATGCCGCGGCCGTACTGCACCACCGGCGGCACGTCCTTGAGGTAGCGCGTCGGGAAACCGCCGCCGAGGTTGACCATCGACAGGGTGATGCCGCGCTCGGCGCAGTCGCGGAACACGGTCGCGGCCATCGCCAGCGCGCGGTCCCACGCCTTGATCTTGCGCTGCTGCGAACCGACGTGGAACGAGATGCCGTGCGGCTCAAGGCCGAACCGCTTGGCGAGGTCGAGCACGTCCACCGCCATCTCCGGGTCGCAGCCGAACTTGCGCGACAGCGGCCACTCGGCGCCGGCGCAATCATAGAGAATGCGGCAGAACACCTTCGAGCCGGGCGCGGCGCGCGCGATCTTCTCCACCTCGGCGGCGCAATCGACCGCGAACAGGCGGATGCCGAGGGCGTAGGCGCGCGCGATGTCGCGCTCCTTCTTGATGGTGTTGCCGAAGGAGATGCGCTCGGGCGTGGCGCCGGCGGCCAGGGCCATCTCGATCTCGGCGACGGTCGCGGTATCGAAGCAAGACCCCATCGAGGCGAGCAGCGACAGCACCTCCGGCGCCGGGTTCGCCTTGACGGCATAGAACACGCGGCTGTCGGGCAGCGCCTTGGCAAAATTCAGATAGTTCTCGCGCACGACGTCGAGATCGACGACGAGGCACGGCTCGGTGTCGCGGCCTTCGCTGCGGCGGGCGCGGAGAAATTCGCGGATACGCTCGGTCATGGGTGTCCCCCAACGCGGCTTCACGGACGGCGGACCGCCCGATGGTGAACGCCGACCCTGCCGTCCTGACAACGGGCGCGATGGAGGCGCGGCGTCGCTCAAGGCGTCAGATCGAACAGTGCTGCCGTGGATTGGTGGGATGGAGATCCCGCCTCACGCCTGGCAATGATGGACAAGCCTCTTCGGTAATCGGGCCGGCTGGTGGAGGGCCGGTAGAGACCAAAAAAGCCCGCTCCGTCGTTGCTTTAAGTCGCGTCTCCCGTTGAGAACGGGATGCGCCGGTTTCGCCTCCGGCTGCCAGTCACCCGAGAGTTAGGAAAGACAGGACCCGCTTAGATATTTGCATCTCCCGAAGGCGATGCCGGTCCTTGATCTTCCCTGGCGGCTGCCCGGCCTCTTGTCCGGGTACCCACCGACTGACACACGACCACAGGCACGTGCGAAATTGGGCAATGCGGAGATAAGTGCTTTGGGTCGGGGGCGCAACATCTTTTTCGCCCCCGCCGTGCTTTTTCCAGAAGCGGCGCAACGCTGTTGCAGCCGCGCCGCATCGAGATGAACGGATGTTAAGATTCGTCGCCGCGCGGCCCGTCAAACCCGGCGCGTAAACGGCTCGACGGTCTGGGCGTGACGCATGAAAACGTACATCACATAGAGGCCGACCAGAAACAGCAGTCCTTGCAGAATGTGCGAGGTGGTATCGTCGAGGCCGAACAGCACCGCCAGCGCCCAGCCGCCCGCGAAGGCGACGCCGAACACCTCGGAGGCGATCAGGATGGCCGCGCTGATGACGGTCGAAACATTACGCCAGACGATGATACGGCGGCCGGCCGGAGAGGGTGTTTGCGCGTTCATGTACCTTGGCCCTGCGCCGCCGTGGGCGGCGGACTTGCGACGAAACCGGCGGCAATCTCCCCGAAAAGGCCGGCGCGATCAAGGGTCGCGAGCCTAAAAAACGGCCCGATCCGGTATATATTGGTCGTGCCGATTTGGCCGAAATCCAGGATTTTTCATGACCGCACCTTCGCAGCCGCTCCCGCCTGCCGACAACCCGCTGCTCACCGCCTGGCGGACGCCGTTCGCCACGCCGCCGTTCGACGCGATCCGCCCCGAGCACGTCCTGCCGGCGCTGACGCAGGCGTTCTCCGACCACCTGCGCGAGATCGATGCCATCACCTACGACCCGGCCGAGCCGGATTTCGCCAACACCATTGTCGCCATGGAACGCGCCGGGCGGCTGCTCGACCGTGTCTCGGCGGTATTCCACGCGCTGGTTTCGGCCAACTCGAACCCCGAATTGCTGGCGATCGAGGGCGAGGTGGCGCTGCGCTCCGCCCGGCACTGGAACACCATCCTGATGGACGCCGTGCTGTTCGGCCGTATCGCCAAGCTCTACCACGACCGCGCCCGTCTCGGCCTCACCGGCGAGCAGCAGCGCCTGCTGGAGCGCACCTACACCCGCTTCCACCGCGCCGGCGCCGGCCTCGACGAGGCCGCCAAGGCGCGCATGGCGGCGATCACCGAGCGGTTGGCCGAACTCGGCACCCGCTTCAGCCATCACCTGCTCGGCGACGAGCAAGCGTGGGCGCTCGAACTCGGCGCCGAGGATCGCGCCGGCCTGTCCGACAGTTTCATCGCCGCGGCCGAGGCGGCGGCCACTGAGCGCGGCCAGCCGGGCCAGGCGGTGGTGACGCTGTCGCGCTCCTCGATCGAGCCGTTCCTACAGGCATCCACTCGCCGCGACCTGCGCGAGAAGGCCTATAAGGCGTTCGTGGCACGCGGCGACAATGCCAACGCCAACGACAACAACCCCGTGATCTTTGAAATCCTGACGCTGCGCGAGGAGGCCGCGAAACTGCTCGGCTATCCGCATTTCGCCGCCTACCGGCTCGACGACTCGATGGCCAAAACGCCGCAAGCCGTGCGCGGACTGCTGGAAAAGGTGTGGGCGCCGGCGCGCGCCCGTGCGGTTGCCGACCGCGACGCGCTGCAGGATCTGATCCGCGAAGAAGGCGGCAACTTCGCGCTGGCGCCGTGGGACTGGCGCTACTATGCCGAAAAGCTCCGCCAACGCCGCGCTGATTTCGACGATGCCGCGATCAAGCCCTACCTCACGCTTGAGAGCATGATCGCCGCCGCCTTCGATTGCGCCACCCGCCTGTTCGGCCTGACCTTCACCGAGCGCCACGACATTCCGGTGTGGCACCCGGATGTGCGGGTGTGGGAGGTGACGAACGCCGCGGGCCGGCATCAGGGCCTGTTCTACGGCGACTACTTCGCGCGCCCCTCGAAACGCTCCGGCGCCTGGATGACCTCCCTGCGCGACCAGCAGACGCTCGACGGCGAGGTCGCGCCCCTGATCATCAACGTCATGAACTTCGCCAAGGGCGCGGCCGGCCAGCCGGCACTGCTGTCGCCCGACGACGCCCGCACCCTGTTCCACGAGTTCGGCCACGGCCTGCACGGGCTGTTGTCGAACGTCACCTATCCGTCGCTGTCGGGCACGGCGGTCTTTACCGATTTCGTCGAGTTGCCCTCGCAGCTCTACGAGCACTGGCAGGAGCGCCCCGAGGTGCTGCGGGCCTTCGCCCGCCATTACCAGAGCGGAGAGCCGTTGCCCGACGACCTGTTGCAGCGCTTTCTTGCCGCACGGAAGTTCAATCAAGGCTTTGCCACGGTGGAGTTCGTCGCCTCCGCGCTCATCGACCTTGAATTCCACAGCCAGCCGGCCGAGGCCGCGCGCGACGTGCACGCCTTCGAGCGCCGCGAGCTTGAGAAGATCGGCATGCCGGCGGAAATCGCGATGCGCCACCGGCCGCAGCAGTTCGGCCATATCTTCTCCGGCGATCACTATGCCGCCGGCTACTACAGCTATATGTGGTCGGAGGTGATGGACGCCGACGCCTTCGGCGCCTTCGAGGAGGCCGGCGACATCTTCGATCCGGCGACCGCCAAGCGGTTGCACGACGATATCTACTCCTCTGGCGGCTCGCGCGACCCGGAGGAGGCTTATGTCGCCTTCCGCGGCCGCAAGCCGGAAGCGGACGCGCTGCTGCGGCGGCGCGGCCTGATCGAACCCGAGGCCGCCTGAGATGGCACTGACGCCGCGCGCGTGGCTGGCCGCCCTCGCCGCCGTCGCCCTCCTGCTGGCGGGTTCCGGTACGGCGCTGGCGCACCCGCATGTCTGGGTCACCTCGCATAGCGAAGTGATCTACGCCACTGATGGCACCGTCACCGGCGTGCGCCACGCCTGGGCGTTCGACGAGATGTTCTCGACCTATGCGCTGCAAGGCATCGAGACCAAACAGAAGGGCGTCTACAGCCGCGACGATCTTAAAGCCCTGGCGCAGACCAACGTGGAGTCGCTGAAGGAATACGCCTTCTTCACCTTCGCCAAGGCCGACGGCAGGAAACAGCGTTTCGAGGCACCTGTCGACTACTACCTCGAATACAAGGACTCGGTGCTGGTCCTGCACTTCACGCTGCCGTTCAAGGCGCCTTTCAAAGCCAAGGAACTCGCGCTCGAAGTGTTCGACCCGTCCTATTTCGTCGATTTCACGCTTGCCCCCGATGAGCCGGTCAAGCTGGTCGGTGCGCCCGCCTCGTGTCGGCTTGCGATCGAGCGGCCGAAATCCGGCGATCCGGCCGCCCGGCCGCAAGTCAGCGAGGACAATTTCCTGAGCGAGGCGTTCGCCAACTACGGCGCGATGTTCGCCAACAAGATCACCATCGGCTGTTCATGAGCGGCGCTGCAAGCAGGCCCCGCCACGGCGGCATCCATCTCGCCGTGGTGCTGATTGCGGCGCTGGCGCTGGTGACGCTGGCTGACGCGCTGTGGGCGCAGGCTCTGGCGCAAAACCCGTTCGGCGTCGGCAAAGGCGCGGCCAGCGCCGCCGAAGCGCACACCGGCGGCATCGTGGCCTGGCTGCTGGCCAAGCAGGCCGAGTTCTACCGCGCCATGTCGGCAACCATCCGCGCCGCCAAAAGCGACGGCAGCGCCGTCGTCACACTGCTCGGCATCGCCTTTCTCTACGGCATCTTCCACGCCGCCGGCCCCGGCCATGGCAAAGCGGTAATCTCGTCCTACCTCGTCGCCAACGAGGAGACGGCGCGGCGCGGCATCGCACTGTCGTTCGCCTCCGCCTTGATGCAGGCACTGGTCGCGATTCTGATCGTCGGCATCGCGGCGTGGCTGCTCAACGTCACCGCCAAAACCATGTGCAGCACCGAGCGCGCGGTCGAGATCGCAAGCTACGGCCTGATTGCGGCGCTCGGCGCCCGGCTGATGTGGGTCAAGGGCCGCGGCCTGTTC
>JBARWE010000126.1:0-19303 GCA_049646625.1 Xanthobacteraceae bacterium | reverse complement strand
CCGCCGGTGGTGCCGCGGTCGGGCATCAGGATGATCGGAGAGCCGCTGCCCGGCACCTGGACGCTGCCGGTGACGGTGCCATCGGACACGATGTCGTGGCCGTGAGCATTGCGGATGGCCGGGCCGTCGAGGCGGTAGCCCATGCGGCCGCTTTGCGCCGAGACGCGCCACTGGCTTGCGTAGAACAACTCGCGCGCCGGCGCGTCGAACGCCTCATGCTGCGGGCCGGGCACGACGCGGATCGGGGCCTGCGAGGCCGGTCCGAGCGGCAGCCGGCGCTCCTGCGCGAGCGGGGCGGCATCGCGCAGCGACAGCATGTCGCCAGTTTGCAACGGCCGTGGAACCGGGCTGCCAAGCCCGGCCAGCGCATTGACCGACAGGCTGCCGAACACCGGCTCGCCGCCGACCGCGCCCTCAACGGCGAGATAGCTGAACACGCCGTCGCGCGCGGCGCCGAGAACGAGGCTCTCGCCGGCCGCAAGCAGCGCGGTGGTCTGCATCGGAAGCGCTCGCCCGGCCGCGGTCGCCTCGCGTGAGGCACCGGCAAGTGCGACGCGCAACGGGCCATCGCGCACCATGAAGCGGGCGCCGAACGGGCCGATCTCGATGGCTGCCGCCGCTGCCGCGTTGCCGACCAGCGCGTTGGCGACGGCCAGTGCCAGCCGGTCCATCACGCCGCTCGGTGGCAGGCCGTAGCGCTGCGCGCCGAACCGGCCGCCGTCCTGCACCGAGGTTGCCGGCCCCACTTGATCGATGGCCAGCAAGCTCATGCGATCTGCTCGGCAATAAAGGCACCGTCCGCCGCCGCGGCCTCCAACGCCGCGAACTCCGTCGCGTCGATTGCGTAGAACGTCACGGCGTCGCCCGGCTCCAGCAGGAACATCGGCGCGCGGTGCGGATGGAACGTGCGCATCGGCGTGCGTCCGATCAGATGCCAGCCGCTCGGCGCTGCAATGCACTGGATGCCGGCCTGAATGCCGCCGATCGAAATCGAGCCGGTCGGCGTTTCGGTGCGCGGATCATCGCGGCGGGGCGTGGCAAGCGCGGGATCAAGACCGCTGAGGTAGGAATAGCCCGGCGTGAAGCCGAGCATCGCCACCCGATAATCGCCGGCCGTATGGCGCCGCACCACCTCATCCGGCGTGATGCGGTGATGTCGCGCAAGATGGTCGAGGTCGATGCCGTGCGCGCCGCCATAGGCGACCGGGATGCGCCAGCGGCGCGGCGAACCGCCGGGCGGCGCCGGCTGTTGCGCCAGCGCCAGAAGCTGCCGCGACAGCTCTCCGAAGCCGACCGCGACCGGATCGTAGTGGACGAGCAGGGAGCGATAGGTCGGCACCGTCTCGACGACGCCGGCCGGCTTTGCTGCGGCAACGATGCGGTCGAATGCCAGCACGCGCGCGTTGATCGCGGCATCGATGACCTGGCCGAACTCGACCGTAAGCGCCGTGTCGCCGCACGGCAGGATGCTGGGAGCAGCAGAAAAGGGTGAGGTCATGCCGGCCGGTCGATCATCGTCGTTGCGTGCGCATTTGTCGGCGAGCGGCGGACAAATGGCAATGCGGTCGATATCGGGATCGCATCCAGAGGGCGGGGGAGCCGCGCCTTCTAAGGCGCCGCAATCCAGCCGCCGCGCTCGAGCGCAATGATCAGCAGGACGATTGCCAGCGTGACGGCGGCGGCGATCAGCTTCTGCCGTCCATCGATGCCGCGCCCGATGTACCACAACAGGGCCGCCCCCATCAGGACGGGCACGACGATCTCCAGCGACATTCCGGCTTCTCCCCGTAAACAACGGCATTACTGACAATTTTAGCGATCGGCGCAACCGGCCGCCAAACCATTTCTGGCACTGTCTGCGGCAACCAGAGAGGCGGCAATGAGTGAAGTTGAGTTCGAGCAGTTGATGGATGTCGTGCGGGTTGTGCTGGCGCAGGACGACGTCGAGGATTTCCTCGAAGACTGGTCGGTCGCCGTTTCTCCGCCGCTCCATGCCAACGACAATGATGGGCCGTGGCCGCTCGTTCCGTTTCCGGACGGCTGGGGCGGCTCCTGCTGAGGCAGACAAGAGGCGTGGCTGAGCGCCTCAATGCCTCAATACAGCCCGCGACCGGAGGCCAGGCTGAGATTTTCGCCCGGCCGCGTCGGCGCGTAGGCTGAGACCGGGCGAGGGTTGACCAGCGCCGCTTCGCGCAGCACGCTCTGCGCCACTGGCGGATCGGCCGGAACGAACGGGCGCGCGGCAGCGACCCGGACCGCCGACGGCGAGGGGGCCGGCTCGCCGGTTCGCAGCGTCGCCATCAACTGGCGATCGTCCGATCCCTCAAGCGGTGCCCGGCCGACATACTCCACCCGTACCCGAGCCACGCCGCGCGAGGTGAAGTCGAGTAGCTTCGCGGCGCGGTTGGAAACGTCGATCACCCGATTGCCGTGATAGGGGCCGCGGTCGTTGACGCGGACGACCAGCGAGCGGCCGTTGCGCAGATTGGTGACGCGCGCATAGGACGGCAGCGGCATGGTCGGATGCGCGGCGGTCAGCGCGGCCATGTCGAACACCTCGCCGTTGGCCGTCAGCCGGCCGTGGAAGGCGTCCCCGTACCACGAGGCGATGCCCTCGGCGCGGTAATTGCGGTCTTCCTTCGGCACATACATGCGTCCCGCGACGACATAGGGTTTGCCGACGCGGTAGGTGCCGCCGCCCTTCGGCACCGGCTGGCCGAACGCGACGACGCGCGGCGACGCTGAGACCCCGTATTTTGGATCGACCCGGCTCGACAGCGAGCAGGCGGCAAGCGCAACGCATGCCCCTGTCAGGATGGCCGCATGCGCGACCCGGCGCGCGACGATGGCCCCAGTGCCGATCCCCATTTCAGTCCCACCACCTTAACGCTTGCGGCCGCCCGCGCCGCTGGCGCCGGCCGGCTGCTCCCCACCAGTGGCTCCACCCGCCGCCTGTCGCGCCGCAGGGTGTCGCACGCAGATACTTCAATGCCGGTTCTCGCCATCATCGCAGCGAAAACACGGCAAAATCAGGAATAGCCGGAAAGTGGTAAATGCTTGGTTCGACGCGCCCGCAGGCATACCCAAAGAAAATGGCCGGGAGCGACCCGGCCATCCGTTGGCGACGATTCGTTAGGGCAGGTCAGTTGCGCGACGCCTGCCAGCGGCCGCTACAGGCCGCGCCAGCGGAGGCGCCGTTCCATTTGCCGGAACCGCTGTTGCCGTTCAACTGCCCGTTGGCATGGGCGCCTT
Organism: Xanthobacteraceae bacterium; assembly: GCA_049646625.1. Classification (GTDB taxonomy): domain Bacteria; phylum Pseudomonadota; class Alphaproteobacteria; order Rhizobiales; family Xanthobacteraceae; genus PRO6. The sequence continues at coordinate 16,051 of JBARWE010000126.1, read as the reverse complement.
GCAGCGAAGCGCGGACCAGACCGTTCGGATTGACCTTGCCGGCAATCTCGGCAGCACCGATGGCGGTGATTTTGCCGTCCGTGACCACCACCGGATAGGTGGCGCTCGGCTGGCAGTCGCCGGCATTGGTGACGAAGGTGACGGTCCACTGCCCGTCATAGGGGGATGCGAGAACCGCAGACGGCGCAGCCGCGCAGGCCAGGGCAATCAACAGGCCACAAAATAGACCGGTGCGGTCGAGACGCATGAGGCATCCTCAGCAGTGAATGGAAGATGCCTGCCTTGTAGCGGGGATTGTGTTGACAATATGTTGCACTGCGAATTGTCGGGGGATTGCAGGGCTGCAATCCGATCTAGCGCAGGAATAGCCAGAGCAGAATGATGACGGGGATCGGCACCCCCAACAACCACAACAGAATTCCACGTCCCATACCGGCCTCCTTGCGATCGTCGTACCGCAAGGAAAACACCGCCGGCACGCGCAGGTTCCGGATGCGACGGATGCTTACCAGTGGCCGGTGTTCGGCATCGAGCTCCACGGCTCCTGGGGCGGCAGCGGTTCGCCCTTCTGCAGCAGCTCGATCGAATGCAGGTCGGGCGAACGCACGAACGCCATCTGCCCGTCGCGCGGCGGCCGGTTGATCACCACGCCGTGCTGCATCAGACGGGCGCAGGTGGCGTAGATATCATCGACCTCGTAGGCGAGGTGGCCGAAATAGCGGTCCTCGCCATAGGTCTCCTCGTCCCAGTTGTAGGTCAGTTCGACCAGCGGCGCGCCGCGGCCGGCAGGCGACGCCTTGATCAGCGCCTCGTCGCCCGGCGCACCGAGAAACACCAGGGTGTAACGCCCTTGCGGCCGCTCGCTGCGCCGTACTTCCACGAGGCCGAGCGCGTCGCGATAGAACGCCAGCGCGGTATCGAGATTGCGGACACGCAGCATGGTGTGGAGGTAGCGCATCGGTGATCCTCTTTGCTCTGAAAACGTCAGCCGTGACCGGGCGCGCGGAATCCGGTGGCAGCGGCCCCGGAAGACCGATCGGTCTCAGGCGTCAGCGCCGGGCGCGCACCGATCCGCTCAAGATCGGCGCGGGCGCGCGCCAGCATCTGCGCCGAATAGGTTTCGCGCGCCTCGTTGAAGCGGCGCTGACGCTCGCGAAACAGCGCAACATGGTGCGCGATGTCGTCGCGCATCGAGTCCGGTCGGTGAGTGGTGCGGGTCATTTGTGGCCAGCATCCCACGCGGCGACGGCAAATTCAACGGAGCACGGTCCCTCGTCAGAGAGTTCCACAGCACAATGATGTGGAACGATTGGTGCCAGCGCACGTTGCCTTGGCATCATCACATGCCCGGACCTGCCATATGACCGATGCTCTTCAGAACGCGGCCGTGGATCGCACGTTGCGCGCATATTTCCTCATGTACAATCTGTCCGACGCGGCCGCGCAGGACGCGCACGACAAGCTTGTCGACTATGTCACGCTGCTTGTTTCGGCCGGCGAACGCGACCTCGACCGGCTGACGCTGTGCGGCCTGACTTATCTGCGCGACAACAACGGCAGCCGCCGCGCGTCGCCCCAGGCATTCACAGGGCTGTAGCGGGGAGGGCGCATTGCGCCGGCCGATTTGCTTCATCCCGCCAAGCGCGCCACATTGACGCTTGCAGTCGGCCATGGCGGCCGCCAACCGGATGTCGGGATTTATGATCACCTCGAACCTGCGCGCCGGCGTCGAGCAACTCGGCGATCTGATTGCGGCCGCCTCGGTCATCGTGCCTTTCACCGGCGCCGGCCTTTCGACCGAATGCGGCATTCCCGATTTCCGCTCGCCCACGGGGCTGTGGGCGCGGTATCGGCCGATCGCGTTCGACGAATTCGTTGCAAGCCGGCAGGCGCGTGACGAGGCTTGGCGCCGGCGCTTCGCCATGGACGAGGCGTTCGCCAACGCCCGACCCGGCCGCGGCCACCGCGCGCTCGCCGCTCTGCACCGCGCCGGCAAGGTGCCTGCCGTCATCACCCAGAACATCGATAACCTGCATCAGGCGTCCGGCGTCGGCGCCGACCATGTCGTGGAATTGCACGGCAACACCACCTACGCCCGCTGTCTCGGCTGCGATAAACGTTACGCGCTTATCTGGGTGAGGGAGCGGTTCGAGGCCGATGGCCATGCGCCCGACTGCCCCGTCTGCGACGCGCCGATTAAGACCGCGACCGTCTCCTTCGGGCAGGCGATGCCGGAGCAGGCAATGCGGTGCGCGGCGGAGCTTGCGCGATCGGCTGACCTGTTCGTCGTCGTCGGCTCCTCGCTGGCGGTATGGCCGGCCGCCGGCTTTCCGCTGATGGCGAGCGAGGCCGGCGCGCAGCTCGTCATCATCAACAACGAGCCGACCGATCAGGACGACATCGCCGACCTGGTGATCCATCACGACATCGGCGATGTGCTTGCGCCATTCATCGGCAACTGACCGGCGCGTCGCACCCGGCTGTTCGGCAAGTTGTTCACAGCGGCGGCGAGGGGCTTTTTTGGCTTTGCCGCGCGGACAGCAATGCTATCGTCGATACAGGCGATTCGCGCACTGCTATTCGGGATCGAGCGATGCCTTCAGGGGGTGGCGGCCGTGGCCGGCATGGCCCGACGACGGGGCAGAGGTCAGAGGTAGGTCCGGGGCGATGGGATCAGAGAGTTTCAAGTCTGGCAGAAACAGCGAGCGCATCCCCGCCGAAGCCGGCGCAGCAAGCCTCACGCCGCAGAATTTTGCGTCGCAGAATCTTGCATCGCAGAATGTTGCCGACAGCGCGGCGGCACATTTCGTGCCGGCCGACGCCGCCGATATCGTCGAGATCAGCGGTGTCATCAAATGGTTCGATGCGTCCAAGGGGTATGGCTTCGTCATCCCCGACAATGGCTGGCCTGACGTTCTGCTGCATGTCACCGTGCTGCGGCGCGATGGCTATCAGACAGCCTATGAAGGGGCGCGCGTGGTGTGCGAATGCGCGCGCCGCGCCAGGGGCTTTCAGGCTTTCCGCATCGTCTCGATGGACGAGTCCACCGCTATTCATCCGGCGCAGATGCTGCCGCCGCGCACCCATGTCAGCGTGACGCCGACCAGCGGGCTGGAGCGGGCGCAGGTCAAGTGGTTCAATCGGCTGCGCGGCTTCGGGTTTCTTACCTGCGGCGAAGGCACGCCGGACATTTTCGTGCATATGGAAACGTTGCGGCGCTACGGCATGACCGAGCTGCGTCCGGGGCAGACCGTACTGGTGCGGTTCGGACCCGGTTCGAAGGGCATGATGGCCGCCGAGATCCGCCCGGAGAACGGCGCGCCGGGCCTGTCGTCGCATTGAGCCTCCACTATCCGGCGGCCTCAGCGCCAGCTTTCCGGCTGTGAGCGGTGTACGCCGCCAACCCGCGGGGTGTGGCAGCATTCATATAAACTTGTTTCGCTTTCACGCCGCATTTGTGATCAAGCCTTGCGCGGCGACAGGCACGCACGGCGGGACGATGGCATGAGGCGAATCTCAGCGGGGTTGGTGGTGGTAGCGATGCGACGGCGTCTGGCGGCCGGGCCGCTGCTGATCGTCGCGCTACTGACGTTCGCCGTGCTGGCGGCCCCGGAGGCGCGCGCCGCCGACGTCGAAACACTGGAGATTGCCAGCAAGAGCGGCGTCCACGTCTTTGCCGTCGAGGTGGCCCGCACCGACGAGGAGCGCCGCACCGGGCTGATGTATCGCAAAACCCTGCCCGAAGGGCGCGGCATGCTGTTCGACTTCTCGCCGCCGCAAGAGGTGACGATGTGGATGAAGAACACCTTCGTCTCACTCGACATGATTTTCATCGGCGCCGACGGCCGCATCCTGCGCATCGCCGAGAACACCGAGCCGCAATCGACCCGGACCATTGCCTCGCGCGGGCCGGCCAAGGGGGTGCTGGAAGTGGTGGCGGGCACCGCCCGCAAGCTCGGCATCGCGCCCGGCGACAGGGTGGGGCACCCTCTGTTCGGCACCCGCTGACGCCTGTGTCTTGCTGGCGCGGCGTGAAGCGTGTATCGACAGCCGGCGTGAGGTCTGCCTGACCACAGGCGACGCGGAAGCGCCTGCGGCGGCGAACAAATCCGGGGTATAGCGCAGCCTGGTAGCGCGGCAGTTTTGGGTACTGCAGGTCCGCGGTTCGAATCCGCGTGCCCCGACCAAATCATTCAATAAAACCAGTCTATTGCGACGCACCGCAACGGCGACCCGCGCGGCGGTCCGATGCCGGGTACCCAATGCCCGGCACAACGCCAATCCGTGGACGGCCTCACACCTGCTGCCCGATCTGCGCGGCGGTGGCGTTGAGTGCGTCGGTGAGCCGCGCCAGCAACAGGTCGATCTCGTGTTCGCTGATGACCAGCGGCGGGCACAGCGCCAGCGTGTCGCCGATGGCGCGCAGCAGCAGCCCGCGCTCCTCGCACAGTTGCGCGCACAAAGGCCCGATCCGGCGCTCGCGCGCGAACGGTGTGCGTGTCGCCTTGTCCTCCACCAGTTCGACGCCGGCGAGTAGCCCGCGTCCGCGCACATTGCCGACCAGCGGATGCGCTTCGAGCTGGCGCAGCCCGCCGAGAAATCTCGGCTCCAGCGCGCGCACCCGCGCCGGCATGTCGTCCTCCTCGTAGATGCGCAACGCCTCGCGCGCCACTGCCGCCGCCACCGGGTGCCCGGAATAGGTGAGGGTCAGGCCGAACATGCCGACCTCGTCGCTCTGCTCCATGATCGCCTGGAAGATGCGCGCGTTCACCAGCACGGCGGAGATCGGGATGTAAGCGCTCGACAGGCCCTTGGCGCACACCATGAGGTCCGGCGAAAGCCCCATCGTGGTGGCGCCGAACATCGCGCCGGTGCGGGCGAAGCCCGTCACCACCTCATCGACCACGAGCAGAATGTCGTAGCGCCGAAGCAGCGCCTGCAACTTGGCGAAATAGCTGCGCGGCGGCACGATGACGCCGCCGGCACCCATCACCGGCTCGGCGAAGAAGGCGGCGATGGTGTCCGGCCCCTCATGCTGGATGAGCGCCTCGATGTCAGCGATGAGCCGATCGGCAAACGCTTCCTCGCTCTCGCCTGGCTGTGCGAACCGATAGTGGTGTGGCGTTGCCACATGCAGGAAACCGGGAAGCGGCAGGTTGAAGCGGGCGTGGGTGTCGGGCGTGCCGGTCAGGCTGCCGCTCGCGATGGTGTTGCCGTGATAGGCGAGACGATGGGAGATGAATTTCCGGCGGGCCGGCTGGCCGACCGCATTCCAGAAATACCAGATGATGCGGGCGGCGCAGTCCATCGCCTCGGAGCCGGAGTTGGCAAACCAGACGCGCGCCATCGGCACCGGCGCGATGTCCAAAAGCTTCTCGGCCAGTTCGATGACTGGGGCGTGCCCCTTGTGATTGGTGAGATGGTAATAGGGCAGCTTGGCCATTTGTTTGGCCGCGGCATCGACCAGCCGCTGCTGGCCGTAGCCGAGCGAAATGCACCACAGGCCGGACATGGCCTCGATGTACTCCTTGCCGTCGGTATCGACGACCCACACGCCATGCCCGTGGTCGATCACCAGCGGCCCGCGCTGCATATGATGCTTGAGGTTGGTGAGGCCGTGAATCACCGCATGGGTGTCGCGCGCCTCCAGCGAGTTGGGTCGCATTGTCGATGGTTCCTTGATTGCAAGCGCGGTTCGATCCGGCGGAATCGACACCTAGTCGAACAGCGCGACCGCGCGCGTCCAGCCGCCCGAGCCACCCTTCACCTTGTAAGGAAAGCAGGCGACCGTAAAGCCATGGGCAGGCAGGGCTTCAAGGTTGCAGAGCTTTTCCATGTGGCAATAGGGCGTTTCGCGGCCCGCATAGTGGCCTTCCCAGATGATGCTGGCGTCGTGGTCTTTCTCCCACGCCTTGCGCATGTGGTAGAAGGGGGCGTCCCATCCCCACGCATCGATGCCGGTCACGCGCACGCCGAAATCCTGCGTCAGATGCAGCGTCGCCGCCCGGCCCATCCCGCAGCCTGCGTTCAGGTATTCGTCGCTGCCGATCAGGCCGCCGGCGCGGGTGTTCACCAGCACGATATCCATCGGCTGGATGGCATAGCCGATCCGCTTGAGTTCGGCGTCGATATCGTCCGGCTGGACCACATAGCCATCCTCGAAATGGCGAAAATCCAGCTTGACGCCCGGGCGGAAGAACCAATCGAGCGGCACCTCGTCGATCGTCATCATGCGCCGCCCGTCGATGCTCTTCGAATGGAAGTGGTAGGGCGCGTCCATATGCGTGCCGTTATGGGTGGACAAGGTCGCCACCTCGAACGCCCAGCCCTCCTGGTTCGGTAGATCCTCCGCCTTCAAACCGGGAAACGCATCGAGCAGCATCCAGGCGTTCTGCTTGTTGTCGCGATATTCGATCTTGGGGACCATGTTGGGGTGATCGAGGATGACGTCGTTATCGAGCGCCACGGAAATGTCGACAATCTTCGAGGGCAACCTCACGACCACTCTCCACTTGCTTGCAGGACCGGCACGGCGTTGAACTAATTATCGATCGATAACTGTATCGGCGCGCAGCGGATCGATCAAGCCGACGCCATCACATGCGATACTATGACGTACGTTGCGGTGATGTGTGATGCCCGCGCCGATGGCGCGGGCATCATGGCGGCGACGATCTTGCGCGCTGGGCCAGTTTCGGATCGTGCCTGGTGCTGTTGCCGGGCGTGGCCGCCCGGCGTCCTCAATGTCCCATGCCCGGCTCCACCACCCCGTTGAAGATATCGGGGTTTGGTTCGCCCTCGACCACCAGCACGCCGACGAGGCCGCGCTCGGCGCGCGACAGGGCGTGATCGACCAGCGTATAGCTGCCCGGCACGTCGAGCTTGAACTCGGTGATGACCGCGCCGCCCGAGGGCACCGTCACCGTCTGGACGCCCCGAGCCGGCTCGCTCAGCACGCCGCCGAGGCTGTAGACCTTGTCGAAGATCTCGCCGATGACATGGAACGACGAGGTAAAGTTCGGGCCGCCGACGCCGAAGAAGATGCGAACGGTCTCGCCGACCTTGGCGTGCAGCGGATGTAGCTTCGACAATGCGCCGACCGAGCCGTTGAACACGAAATATTCCGGCCGCTCGTTGAGCAGTTTCTCGACGCTGAATTCCTGGCTGCCGTGCTGGCCGTAAGGCGCCTCGGTGTAGATCTCGCCCTGCATGACGTAGAACTCGTGATCGACCGGCGGCAGGCCGCCCTCCGGCTCGACCAGGATCAATCCATACATGCCGTTGGCGATATGCTCGGCGACCATCGGGGTGGCGCAGTGATAGACGTAGAGGCCGGGTATCAGCGCCTTGAAGCTCATCGACTTCTCTTTGCCGGGATCGACCTGAAGCGCCGCCGCGCCGCCGCCGGGGCCGGTCGCGGCATGGAAATCGACCGAGTGGATCATGTTGCTGTCGGCCGAATTCTTCAGATGGACGTCGACCGTGTCACCGACGCGCACGCGCACGAACGGGCCGGGGACCTTGCCGTTGAAGGTCCAGTAGCCGAACGTCGTTCCCTCGGCGAGGCGGCCCTCCATCTCCACCGTGAACAGATCGAGCCGTACCGTCTTGGGGTCGCGCTTGGTGAGCGGCGGCGGCAGGTCGTTGGGCGGCCGCGAGATGTCGGCTTCCACCAGCGTCTGGGCCGCCGGCGTCGCCGTCACCAGAAACTGGCCCTCCATGCCGGCGAGCCGATGACCCGGCACGTCGCAGTAGTAAACGAAGTCGCCGGCTTTGCCGGCGCGGAACACAATGCTGGTGCTGGCGCCTTTCGAGACGACGCGCGGCGAGCGGGCGTCCTGATCGGGAAAGACGATGTCGTGCTCGGTGCCTTCGCCGTTGATCAGCGTCACCTGCACCACCTGGCCCTCGACTGCGGTGAGGATCGGATTGACCTTGCCGTCGATGCTGCCGCCGACGCCAATGAACACCATCTTGCCTTCGGCGATGCCGGAGCGCAGCGTGTATTTCGCATCCGTCAGATACGGAGTGATGATGCGCTGCTGCGTTGCCGTCTGCGGCGCGGCCGTCGCCGGGGTCGGCGCGGCTGCGGGCGTAGCCGCGGCGGCGCCACCGGCTGTCGAGGTCGAGGCGAGATAGGCGATCACGTTCTTGCGGTCGTCGTCGGTCTTGAGGCCAGGGAACGGCATCTTGTTACCCGGCACCAGCTTTTGCGGATCGCGCAAGTATGCGTCGAGGTTCTCGGGCGTCCAGACGATGCCGCTCTGCTTCATCGCGTTCGAGAAGTTGTAGTTCGGCACCTCGCCGGCCTTGCTGCCGACGATACCGGCAAGGCTGGGTCCGAGCGTGTTGCGGCCCGGCTCCAGCGAGTGGCAGGCCTGGCATTTCTTGTAGACCTGCCGGCCATGCACCACGTCGCCATCGATCCCGGCCGCGGCCACAACGGGCTGCGCGGGGGCTGCGGGTTTTGCGGCCGGCGCCGGTGCCGGCGTTCCCTTTGCCTGCGCATGAACGTGAGCATGATTGTGGGCGGCGCTCGGGGCGGGTGCGGCTGCCGGCGCTGCCTTGGCTGGCGCTTCCTTGGTCTGCTGCTGCGCGGCTGGCGCCTTGGCGAGCTGTTGTGGTGCCGCCGTTTGCGCGGCGGGAGCGGGCGCGGACTTGACCGCCGGTGCTGGCTCGGCCGGCGGTGTCGCGCGGGGCGCGTTGGCCGTTTCGGCCACCGATGCCGCCAACTCCGATTTGGCCGCCGTCGGCTCGTCGTGGCGCTGCATGGCGCTCGTTGCGGCCACCAGCCCCACCAGGGCAGCCACGCCGATTGCGCCCGGCAGCCAGTTCTTGAGGTTGGTACGGTCGAACAGTCGCGCCATCGTCACATCCCTTGCCCGGCGCCTGCTGCCCGTGACAGCGGCACCATTGATCGTGTTCGATCGAGCGCCTCGCGTCGACCGGATGCGATGCTAGGGGTGACTCCGATAAATGGCAACGCTGCCCCGGCCGTTTCCCAGCGATGGCGATGCTGGCGGCAGTCCGATTCGATTCCCCAAGCCTGGGCGACTGCGCTAGCCGCCGGCGAGTTGCAGTCTCGGTCCCCTCGGACTCTCGGCGTTGCGCAGCCGCGATTCCTCGCGTCCGATATAGTCGCGCGTCAACGGCACGACATCCTGCCGCTTGGTGATCTGGATCTGGAAGTTCATCATGTTCTGCTTGCGGAACGACATTTCGGAGGCGGCGAGATAGAACTCCCACATCCGCACGAAGCGCTCGTCGTAAAGCCGGGCGGCCTCCTCGCGCCGCGCCATGAAGCGCTCGCGCCACGCTTTCAGCGTTTCGGCATAGTGCAGCCGCAGGATTTCGACGTCGGCGACCAGCAGCCCGGCGCGCTCGATCGCCGGGAACACCTCCGACAGCGCCGGGATATAGCCGCCGGGGAAAATGTATTTCGCGATCCACGGATTGGTGATGCCCGGCCCCTCGGGGCGGCCGATCGAGTGCAGCACCATCACCCCATCGTCGGCCAGCACCTCGGCGCAATGCTTGAAGAACGTGTCGTAGAAGTCGACGCCGACATGCTCGAACATGCCGACCGAGACGATACGGTCGAACGGGCCGGGCACCTCGCGATAGTCCTTGGCGAGAAACGTCGCCGCCCGCGTCAGGTTCTTCTGCTGCGCGCGCGCGCGGGCAACGGCCAGTTGCTCTTTCGACAGCGTGACACCGGTGACGCGCGCATCGGCGATCTCGGCGAGGTAAAGGCCAAGCCCGCCCCAGCCGCAGCCGATATCGAGCACGCGATGGCCGGGCTGCACCACTAGCTTGGCAGCGATGTGGCGCTTCTTGGCAAGCTGCGCTTCTTCGAGCGTGGAGTCCGGCCGCTCGAAATAGGCGCAGCTATACTGTTTGTCGGAGTCCAGAAACAGGTCGTACAGTTCGCCACTCAAGTCGTAGTGGTGCGCCACGTTGCGTTGCGAGCGCCGCCGCGAATTGAACTGCTGCCAGTGCCGCACGATGTAGCGCGCCCACCATTGCAGCCGCGCCCATTTCGGCACCGCGTAAGGCTGGTCGAGCACCACCGCCAGCAGGTCGGCGATCGAGCCTTGTTCCAGCACGAGCGCGCCGTCCATGTAGATTTCGCCGAGGGCCATTTCGGGATCGAACACAAGGTGCCGCTGGGCCGCCGTGGTGGTGAGCCGCGCCACCACCGGCTCGCCGCTGCCGTCGCCGCAGACGATACGCTCGCCCGAGGCGGTGATCAGCGTCAGCGCGCCGCGCCGGACGTAGTTCGGCAAAAATGTCTTCAAAAGTCGATCCATCGTCTGTCACCCCACGATTGATCGGGCGCCGCACGGAGCGGGAACGGACTTGACCGTTCGTCGAGGATTCCGTCCCTGCTGTTGTTCTGTGCCGTACCCTGCACCTCCCGCGTTTTGCCGCGGGCCTGCTCATGCCCTTGGCTTTCGCCGCTGCGTTCGCGAACAGCCGGAGCCTCATGCGTGGGGCGACCGACGGATGCGATGCCACATCGGCGGAAACCGCTGAAAGGATAGGACAGGCCGGTAAATAATCAATCGGGGTCGCGGCACCTGGCATTGTGCGATGCAAACAGCAGAGCTGGCATGAGTGCCGGTCAGGGCTATCGCCGAATGCGATTCGGGCCGTCGGCAGGGCGCACCGGGAACGGCTTCGAGAGAAATTTCGAGCCTTTCAGTCCGTAGCGCCATAGGCGATCGGCCGCCTTGGTGATGCCGATGCGCACGCCGACCGCGATGTCCGGCGTAGCCGCGCGCGGCAATACCGACAGCGGCGGGCAATCGAGCGGCAGGCCGTTGTGGTCGCGGCTGATGCCGAGCGCGGCGCAGACATTGCCCGGACCGGCGCACAGCCTGCGCACCTCGTCGATACCCCGCCGCCGCTGCATCGCGGGCAGGCCGGCGGTCGGCTCCAGCGCCCGGATCAGCACCGCCGCGGCAGTGCCTTCCGGCTCGCAGACGAAATTGACGCACCAGTGCAGCCCGTAGGAGCGGTAGACGTAGATGAAGCCGGGCGGGCCGAACATCACCTGGTTACGCGGTGTCGGGCCGCGGTAGGAATGCGCCGCCGGGTCGGTGTGGTGATAGGCCTCGACCTCGACGATGGTGCCGCCGACGCCGTCGAACAGCAGCGTCGCCCCGATCAGGTCCGGCGCGACCTCGTGGACGCTGCGGGCGAAAAAGGCCGGGCCGAGCGGTTTTGCGGCTCTGGCGACGGAACGGGCATGCGGCATGGCGGGTGGCACGATGCGGCCGGCGCAGATGCCGGCCCGCTCCGGTTATGCTAGGAGTCGCGGCGAAGGACAAGACGGCGCTGCCTTGCGGCCGCGCGCCGGCCTGCCTGGTTTTAATTTAAAGGCTCCGCAGCCGTTCGGGATATCCATGGTTACGCTGATCGACACGGTTTCGCCCACGCCCATCCGCCCGCGCCACCCGGAAAAGGCGCATCGGCCTGACGCGGTGTCGCCGCCTAAACCGGACTGGATCCGGGTGCGCGCGCCGACCACGCGCGGCTACAGCGAGACCCGCCGCATCGTCAAGGAGAACAACCTCGTCACGGTGTGCGAGGAGGCCGGCTGTCCGAACATCGGCGAGTGCTGGGACAGGAAGCACGCCACCTTTATGATCATGGGCGACACCTGCACGCGGGCCTGCGCCTTCTGCAACGTCAAGACCGGCATGCCGGGCGCGCTCGACGCCGACGAGCCGCAGCATATCGCCGAAGCCACCGCCAAGCTTGGGCTAGCCCATGTCGTCGTCACGTCGGTGGACCGTGACGATCTGGCGGACGGCGGTGCCGCGCATTTTGCAAGAACCATCGCGGCGATCCGCGCGCACTGTCCGACCACCACGATCGAAGTTTTGACGCCCGACTTTTTGCGTAAAGCCGGCGCATTGGAGGTGGTGGTCGAGGCAAAGCCCGACGTGTTCAACCACAATCTGGAGACGGTGCCGTCGCGCTATCTCACGGTACGGCCGGGCGCGCGCTACTTCCATTCGGTGCGGCTGTTGCAGCGGGTCAAGGAACTGGACCCGACGATGTTCACCAAGTCCGGCATCATGGTCGGGCTGGGCGAGGAACGCCCCGAAGTGTTGCAGGTGATGGACGACCTGCGCTCGGCCGACGTCGATTTCCTCACCATCGGCCAGTATTTGCAACCAACCCGCAAGCACCACGCGGTGATGCGCTACGTCACCCCCGACGAGTTCAAGGGCTATGAGACGGTGGCCTATGCCAAGGGCTTCCTGATGGTGTCGGCAAGCCCGCTGACGCGCTCCTCGCACCATGCCGGCGAGGATTTCGCCCGGCTCAAGGCGGCGCGCGCGGCGCAAGCGCGATAGATCCCGTCCGATGCCGCGCTTTTCCAACCGGCGCCGGGTTCGCCACAGCGCCGAGAAGATGTTCGATCTGGTCGCCGACGTCGAACGCTATCCTGAATTCGTGCCGATGTGCCAGGCGCTGAAGGTCAAGAGCCGCACGCCACAGCCCGACGGCACCGAGGTCGTCGTCGCCGACATGACGGTGTCGTTCAAACTGGTACGCGAGACTTTTACCAGCCGCGTCACGCTCGACCGCGCCAACCTGAAGATTCTCGTCGAATACCTGCGCGGGCCGTTCTCGCACCTGGAGAACCGCTGGATATTCACGGCACAGGGTGAGGACGCCTGCGACGTCGAGTTCTTCATCGCCTACGAGTTCAGAAGCCGGATGCTCGCCATGCTCATGGGCGCGATGTTCGACGCCGCGTTCCAGCGCTTCGCCGCGGCGTTCGAGAAACGCGCGGACGCGGTCTATCGACGGCCTTCCGCACCCGCTTGACCGGCTTCGGCCCGCGCGCCAGCTCCAGCAGCATCTTGAGCGCCTCGACCACCGAGCGCTGACGCACCGCGCTGCGCCCTATGGCGCCGAAGTGGTGCTCGCGATGGATGATGCGGCCGTCGCGCGCGGCCGCCGCGAAATGCACCAGCCCGACCGGCTTGCCGGGCGTCGCGCCGCCGGGGCCGGCGATGCCGGTAATCGCGACGCTCAAATCGACATCAGCCTTTTCCAGCGCGCCGACCGCCATCTCGACCGCCGTTTCCTTGCTGACTGCGCCGAAATTGGCCAGCACCGAGGCGCGCACGCCGAGCATCGCCCGCTTGGCCGTGTTGGAATAGGTGACGAAGCCGCGATCGAACACCTCGGACGAGCCGGGCACCTCGGTGAGTGTCGCCGCGACCAGCCCGCCGGTGCAGGATTCGGCGGTCGCCAGCGTCAGTTTGCGGCTGCGGCAGAGTTCAAGCAGCGAGCGGGCGAGGGCGCGGATATCGCTGCTCATGGTGTGCCCCTTGACGTAGCCCTTGCCGCTACTCCGCCCACGGCAGCCGCACGGTGGCGACCGCCATCGCCGCGATGCCTTCCTGCCGTCCGGTGAAGCCGAGCTTTTCGCTGGTGGTGCCCTTGACCGCCACGCGCGCGACGGGCAGCCCGGCGATCGCGGCGATGCGCGTGCGCATGGCGTCGCGATGCGGGCCGATCTTTGGCGCTTCGCAGATCAAGGTGAGGTCGAGATGGGCGATGCGGCCGCCACGGGCGCTCACGCGCTCGACAGCATATTTGAGAAACTGGTCGGATGCCGCGCCCTTCCATTTCGCATCGCTCGGCGGGAAATGCGAGCCGATGTCGCCATCGGCCAGCGCGCCGAGAATGGCATCGACCAGCGCATGCAGGCCGACATCGCCGTCGGAATGGGCGCGGAAGCCGCGGCTATGCGGCACCCGCACGCCGCACAGCATCAGGTGATCGCCATCGTCGAAGGCATGCACGTCGTAGCCGATGCCGGTGCGCACGTCACCAAGCGTGGCGGCAAGCCGCGCTTCCTCGCGGGCAAAGTCCTCTGGCGTGGTGAGCTTCATGTTGGCAGCATCGCCCTCAAAGGTTGCGACCGTCAATCCCGCCCATTCGGCGAGCGCAGCGTCGTCGGTAAAATCATGGCGCCCCTCGCGCGCGGCCTTGCGATGGGCGTCGAGGATGGCGGCGAAGCGGAAGGCTTGCGGCGTCTGCGCGATCCGCAGGCGGGCGCGCTCCGGGGTATCGACCACCACGCCGTCATTGCCGGTGACTTTGATGGTATCGGCCACGGGGATGACCGGGATCGCGGCACCGGTCGCATCGGCGGCGGCGATGGCGCGGGCGATCACGTCCGCGGTGACGAAGGCGCGCGCCGCATCGTGGATCAGCACCACGGCCGGGGCATCCGCCGCCAGCGCTTCCAGCCCGGCCCGCACCGAATCCTGCCGCGTCGCGCCGCCGTGGACGGCCGGGGCGAGCCGCAGGCCGTGCGTCGCGGCTGCGAAGATATCGGCATCGTCGGGATGGATCACCGGCTGCACCGCCACGATGGCGGCATGATCGCAGAACGGCGCGAGCGCGCGGGCGATCACCGGACGGCCGGCAAGGCTGCGGTATTGCTTAGGGCCGCTGCCGCCAGCGCGCAGGCCGCGGCCGGCGGCGACGATAATGACGGCGGCACGGGGGTGATGGGTCATGTCGAGCTGAATTTCACCGGGGCTATGAAGGATGCAAAAGACCGGCCAAGCCCTTATCACGCCGGGAGCAAATTGCAGCAGGTTCGTTGTTCCGCCGCGGGATTTGTGCACCGCGGTTGCGCGACAGGTCCGGATTGGCTAAAATAACAGCATTCAGTTCGGATGCCTAACAGATAGGCAAATCGATCAATGGCACTCACCGCGACAGATCGCGCTCCGGTTTTCCCTGCGCCCTTGCGGATCGGCGATGTTGCGGCGGCCAATCGCGTGCTGCTGGCGCCGATGTCGGGCATCACCGACGCACCGTTCCGGCGGCTTGCCGCGCAGCTCGGTGCCGGGCTTGTGGTCTCGGAGATGACCGCCAGCGACGATCTGGCGCGCGGCCGGCCGATGTCCGTGCTGCGCTGCGAGGCCGCCGGCATCGGCCCGCATGTGGTGCAACTGGCCGGCTGCGAAACGCGCTGGATGGCCGAGGGCGCGCGGATCGCCGAAGCCGCCGGCGCCGATGTCATCGATATCAACATGGGTTGCCCGGCGCGCCACGTCACCGGCGGGCAGGCCGGCTCGGCCTTGATGCGCGACCTCAACCACGCAACGGCGTTGATCGAGGCGACCGTCACGGCTGTTCGTGTGCCGGTCACGCTGAAGATGCGGCTCGGCTGGGACCATCATTCGCTCAACGCGGCCGAGCTGGCACGGCGTGCGGAAGCCGCCGGCGTGCGGATGATCACCGTGCACGGCCGCACCCGCTGCCAGTTCTACAAGGGCGTGGCCGACTGGTCGGCGGTCCGCGCAGTGCGCGCGGCAACCACGCTGCCGCTGGTCGTCAACGGCGACATCACCTCCTACGACAGCGCCTTGGCGGCGCTTGAGGCGTCCGGCGCCGACGCCGTCATGATCGGGCGCGGCGCGCAGGGAAAACCGTGGCTGCCTGGGCAGATCGGCCGGCGTCTTGATACCGGACATGAGGAATCCGCGCCGCCTCTGCCGGTGCAGTTCGGCTACGTCCGCGACCTCTACGACGCCGTGGTCGGCCACTACGGCGCGCGCATCGGCACGCGCCATGCCCGCAAGCATCTCGGCTGGGCGCTCGACACCGCGGCCGAGGCGGCCGCCGCCTCGATGGACGTGTTGAAGCGCTGGCGCGCGCGCATCCTCACCGCCGAGGACCCGGCGGTGGTGCATCGTGCCCTGGCCGATGCATTCGACGATTTTTGCGAGAGGACCGCCGCTTGACGCAGGCCGTCGACCCGCGGTCCCCTCCCTTGAGCGATGCGCTGTTCAACGCGCTGCCCCATCCCGTCATCCTGATCGCCCCCGACGGCCGGATCGTCGAAGCCAACAGCGCGGCCGAAGCCTTTTTCGAAATGTCGCTGCAATTCCTGCGACGCCAGACGCTCAGCGATCTGGTGCCGTTCGGCAGTCCGCTGCTGGCACTGGTCGAGCAGGTGGCTCGCGATGGCGCGCCGGTCAACGAATACAGGGTCGATCTTGGC
>JBARWE010000125.1:0-2547 GCA_049646625.1 Xanthobacteraceae bacterium | reverse complement strand
CTCGCGACGCTGGCCGCCGAGCTTGCCGCGGCCGGTGCGGCGCCGCCGATCGTCATCCCTTGCGATCTGTCGCTGCCCGGCGGCAGCGAGGTGATCGCCGCGGCGCTGGCGGCGGCGGGTGTCGAGGTCGCCTATCTCGTCAACAATGCCGGCTACGGCCTGTTCGGCCGCGCAATAGCGCTTGAGCGCGCCGGCCAGCTCGGCATTGTCGACGTCAATATCCGCGCGCTGACCGACCTGACGCTACGCTTTGCCGGCGACATCGTGCGCCATCGCGGCGGCATCCTCAACGTCGGCTCGGTCGCCGGCTTCCTGCCAGGGCCGGGCATGGCGGTGTACTACGCCAGCAAGGCCTATGTGGTGTCGCTGACGGAAGCGCTGCATTACGAACTCGGTCGCGACGGCGTCCGCGTCACCGCGCTGTGTCCGGGGCCGGTGCCGTCCGGCTTTCAGGCGCGCGCCGGTTTTTCGCCGGGGTTCGACAGCACGCTGCTTCAGGTGTCGGCGCGCACTGCCGCGCGGGCCGGCTATCGCGGCCTGATGGCCAACCGGCGCCTGGTGCTGCCGGGTCTGGGCGTGCGCGTGATTCCGTTCCTGCTGCGCTTCGTGCCGCGCCAGGTGGTGCTGGCGGCGGCGGGCCGTTTGCAGACGCGAAGGTAGCGCCGCCACCGTTGCCGCTGAACTTTCCGCGAGCCGCAGCACGGCGTCATATTTCGGCCGATGGCCGATGCCAGAAGGTCCGTGCCGATTTGGGCGAACTGCGATATAATTCAATTCCATGGGGCAGAATCACACCTTTCATCTGCATGCGGGGGCGTCAGGCGCGGCGGCGCCGTTGCCGGATGCGCGCCCGGTGCTCATCGTGCTGCATCAGGAGACCTCGACGCCGGGTCGGGTCGGCAATGCGCTGCGCGCGCTCGGCTACACGCTCGACATCCGCAAGCCACGCTTCGGCGACGACCTGCCCGAGACGCTCGACGGCCATGCCGGCGCCATCGTGTTCGGCGGCCCGATGAGTGCCAACGATCCCGACGACTTCATCCGCCGCGAAATCGACTGGCTCGCCGTTCCGTTGAAGGAACAGCGGCCGTTCATCGGCATCTGCCTCGGCGCGCAGATGCTGGCGCGCCACCTCGGTGCCCGCGTCGCGCCCGACCCGCAAGGCCGCGCCAAGATCGGCTACTATCCGATCCGCCCGACGCCGGCCGGCGAGGCCGTCTGCGCAGGCTGGCCGGCGCAGGCCTATCACTGGCACCGCGAGGGATTCGACCTGCCGGGGGGATGCGAGTTGCTGGCGGAGGGCGCACCGAGCGACATCTTTCCGATCCAGGCGTTCCGCAGCGGCTCCTGCTACGGCCTGCAATTCCACCCCGACGTCACCACCGCGATGATGCACCGCTGGACCACACGCGGGCATGAGCGGCTGAAGCTGCCGGGGGCGCGGCCGCGCATCGACCACTTCATCGGCCGTGCGGTGCACGACGCGATCGAGCGGGCGTGGCTGACCTGCTTTCTCGAAGGCTGGCTTGCGCGCGAAGGGCCGCAGGTGCTGCCGGTCGCGGCGGAATGACGGCGTGGCCGGCCACGGCGGCGGGCGGCTCGGTCGCAGGAACGCCGGTCGAAGAAATCGCCGGTCGCAGGAATCGAAGGATCGCGGGAGCGGACCGTTTGGTGGAGCCGAGGGGAATCGAACCCCTGACCTCCTCATTGCGAACGAGGCGCTCTCCCAGCTGAGCTACGGCCCCAAACAGCGCTGAAGCGCGGGACCCCCGCGCGGGCGCCGCCATTTACCGTCCCCCCGAAGGCCAAGTCAAGGAGCCGCCGCGGTAGGCGTGACCGCGCCGGCGGCATCACGCCCTCCCTTGTTTAGGCAGGCCCGAACCGATAGTTTGCCGCCGTCCCGTTGCACGCCAGCCCACGATCCGGTGGAACAGGTTCGGATCGCGAGCTGATCTGTTTGTTCAAGCATGAACTTCTGGGAACGCCGGTTGCTCCGTTTCCAGGTCGTGCTTCAAAGCCGCGAGCCTCTCCGCCCATGCGCGCCATTCTCGACATCGTCCTGATCGTTCTCGATCTCTATGTCTGGCTGCTGATCGCGGCCGCGATCCTATCGTGGCTGATCGCCTTCAATGTCATCAACACGCGCAACCAGTTCGTTTCGGCGGTGGCCGAATTCCTCTACCGCATCACCGAGCCGGTGCTGCGGCCGATCCGCTCGCTGCTGCCGGGCCTTGGCGGCCTCGATATCTCGCCGGTGATCGTCATCCTGATCATCATGTTCCTGCAGCGGGTGATCGCCTACTACGTCTACCCCAACGTCATCTGACGCCGGGCCGCTTCACCGCAGCGGTGACGGCAGAGCAGATCGGCAGCCACGGATGCCCACACAATCCCTCCCCTGGCGCTTTGCCGACCATGGCGTCAGCGTCGCGGTTCGCGTCACGCCGCGCGGCGGCCGCGACGCCATCGAGGGCCGCGACCGGCGGGCCGACGGCCGGTCCGTGCTCAAGGTACGGGTGCGCGCCATCGCCGAGGGCGGTGCCGCCA
>JBARWE010000124.1:0-17329 GCA_049646625.1 Xanthobacteraceae bacterium | reverse complement strand
CGCGAACACCCAGGCGCCGGAGCCGACCACATCGGGGCGCAGCCCCGAGCCGGAGGTATAGACATGCGCCGCCGGACGCGCCTCGAAGCTCGCGGCGAACGTGACGCGGCGGAACTCGTCGCGCTCGCGGGTCAGGCTCGGCCACGCGGCGCGCGGCGGCAGCGCCACCGGCGTAGCGTCCAGCCGCTCATCGAGGGCTGCGATCACCGCATGCTTTTCGACCCGGCGCTGCAACTGCCAGACGCCGAGGCTGACCAGCACCGCGACCATCACCAACGCAACAACGCCAAGACCAACGATGCCGCGCGGCCGGGAGCGGGAAGCGGAGGCGGGCGCGCTCACGGCCGGCACCGCAGGCCGAGCCGGCCCTCGGCCGCCTTGTGGTGATATTGCAGGGCGATCATCAACGCCTTCATCGGGCGCAGCGGCAACACCGTCACCGCGACAACCAGCGGCACCCACAGCGCCGCATGCACCCAGAACGGCGGCTGATAGGCGATCTCGACGGCGAGCGCCGAGCCGACCACGACGAAGCCGGCCAGCAGGATGACGAACACCGCCGGGCCGTCGCCGGAGTTGGCAAAGGCGTAGTCGAGGCCGCAGCGCTCGCACGCCGGGCGCAGCGTCAGGAAGCCCGCGAACATGCGGCCCTCGCCGCAGCGCGGACAGCGGCAGGCCAGCCCGCGCCGCACGCTTTGCGACAGCGTCGCGAACGGCATTACCGCTTCCGTCTCCTCCGCCATCACAACACCCCCTTGTTCGCCGCAGGAACCGGCGCTTCGCCTTTCGCTACGCCGCCCGCGCCACCGCTGCAAGGCGCCATCGGCCGGCAGCCGGTCACAAAAAAGGGGGCGGCCGTGACGCCGCCCCCTTGGTCGAGGATCGTTTCGAAGCTAGTGCGCAGCGCCGGCGACCGGGCCGCCATAGCCCCAGACATAGATCGCGACGAACAGGAACAGCCACACCACGTCGACGAAGTGCCAGTACCATGCGGCGAACTCGAAGCCGAGATGCTGCTTCGGCGTGAAGTGGCCGGCATAGGCGCGGATCAGGCAGACGATCAGGAACACGGTACCGATCAGGACGTGGAAGCCGTGAAAGCCGGTCGCCATGAAGAAGATGCCGCCATAGACGTTGCCCGAGAAGGTGAACGCCGCGTGGCTGTACTCGTAGGCCTGCACGCAGGTGAAGATCGCGCCGAGGATCACCGTCAGCCACAGCCCGTATTTCAGGCCGCGGCGATCGCCTTCGAGCAGCGCGTGGTGCGCCCAGGTGACGGTGGTGCCGGAGGTCAAAAGGATCAGCGTGTTGAGGAGCGGCAGGTGCCACGGATCGAAGGTGGCGATGTCCTTTGGCGGCCAGACGCCGCCGAACAGCGCCTCGCGCGTGACATGCACCGGATCGGCCGGAAACAGCGCCGAGTTGAAGTAGGCCCAGAACCAGGCGACGAAGAACATCACCTCAGAGGCGATGAACAGGATCATGCCGTAGCGGTGGCTGATCTGCACCACGCGGGTATGATCGCCCTTGTGCTCGGCCTCGCGGATCACATCGCTCCACCAGCTCGCCATGGTGTAGAGCACGCCGATGACGCCGATGCCGAACACGATCGGCGCCGCGGCGTAGAGATGATGCATCCAGCTCACCGCGCCGATCGCCATGATGAGGGCGGCAGCCGACCCGACCAGCGGCCAGGGGCTGGGATCGACAAGATGGTAATCGTGTTGCTTGGCGTGAGCCGTAGCCATTTCAATCACTCCGTTAGCGGTGCCGATCTTAAGCGGCGCACCGTCATCGCTCAATGCTCAACTCTGAACCGTCAAAGATTGCCCCCGCGCCGGTCGGACTTGACCTCCGCAAGGGGTTTGGGCCGGGTGTCCTTGGCCGGGTAGAAGGTATAGGAGAGGGTGATGGTCTTGAACGACGCCTGATCGCTGTCGCGGGTCAGCGCCTCGTCGACGTAGAACACCACCGCCATTTCCCGCGTCTCGCCCGGCGCCATGGTCTGTTCGGTGAAGCAGAAGCAGTTGATCTTCTGGAAGTAGCTGCCGGCGGTCAGCGGCGCCACGTTGTAGGAGGCAAGCCCCGTGGTCTCGCGCGCGGCCTGATTGGTGACGGTATAGTAGGCTGTCACCACCTCGCCGATACGGACCTCGATCTCGGTCTTCTCCGGCTGGAATTTCCACGGCAGGCCGCCGCTGATGTTGGAATCGAAGCGCACCTTGACGGTGCGGTCGAGCACATGGGTGGGGGTTGTCGTCGCGCGCTGCGTCGTGCCGTTGAACCCGGTGACGCGGCAGAACCAGTCGTAGAACGGCACCGCGGCGTAGGACGCCCCGACCATCAGCGCCACCGCAAGGCCGCACAGTGCGGCGACGAGCGTGTCGCGGCGCAGCCCGCGCGGTGCGGGCGGCGGAGGGGCATCGGGAAGGTGCGGGGCGGTCACGTCGCGCTCCTCACATCGGCCGGATCAGCACCGCCGGTCCCTTGACCAGGGTGACGACGAAAAACAGCACCACCAGCGCAGCCAGCGCCAGCGCGATCGCAATCGAGCGCTCGCGCCGCCGACGCTTCTGCGTATCGGTCAGAACCACGCCGGGAAGAGGCTCCTTGTCATCCATCGCAGCCAACACCCTCGATCACCCGACCAGCAGCGGCACCAGCGCTGACACGACGACCTCGGCCAGCAGCGTGGCAAACAGCGCGAACAGATACAGGATCGAAAAGCCGAACAGCCGCCGCGCCGCGCGCAGCGCCGGCTGGCCTTCGCGGTACCGGTAAACCTCGACGGCAAGCCACAACATGCCGGCGCCGAGCACCAGCGAGGCGACCCCATAGACGGCGTCGAAATAGCCGAGCGCCCACGGCGCGATGGCGACCGCCACCAACACCACGGTGTAGAGCAGGATTTGCAGCCGCGTCGCGTCAGGGCCGGCGACGACCGGCAGCATCGGCACGCCGGCACGCGCATAGTCGTCGGCGCGGAACAGCGCCAGCGCCCAGAAATGCGGCGGCGTCCAGAAGAAGATGATGAGGAACAACAGGATCGGCTCGACCGCCAGCGTGCCGGTCGCGGCCGCCCACGCCACCACCGGCGGCAGCGCACCCGCCGCGCCGCCGATCACGATGTTCTGCGCGGTGCGGCGCTTCAGCCCCATGGTGTAGATCACGACGTAGAAGAAGATCGTGAAGGCAAGCAGGCCGCCGGCCAGCCAGTTGACCAGGATGCCGAGGGTCGCGACCGAGAAGAACGACAACACGACGCCATAGGCCAGCGCCTCGCGCGGCGCCACGCGCCCTTGCGGGATCGGCCGGTGCACGGTGCGCGTCATCAGCGCATCGATGTCGCCCTCGTACCACATATTCAGCGCCCCGGCGGCGCCGGCGCCGACGGAAATGCACAATAGCGCGGTCAGCGCCAGCACCGGATGCATGTGGCCGGGCGCAAGCACCAGGCCGACCAGCGCCGTGAAAATCACCAGCGACATCACCCGCGGCTTGAGCAGCGCGAAGAAGTCGGCCACCCCCGCCTCGGAGATCGTCGGGGCAAGATCGATGCTGCGGTTTTCGACGATCGACAATGCCTGCTTCCCTGATCGCTCCGCAACGCCCGCCGCGGGCGTTGCGATCGGGCGGCCGGTCCATGGTCTGGCGCCGGCCGCCGGTCTTGGTCATGCGGCGCGGGCGTTGCCGTCCGCGCCGGGTGGTCCGCCGCTTACTTGACGCGCGGCAGCACTTCGAACTGGTGGAACGGCGGCGGCGACGGCAGCGTCCATTCCAGCGTGGTCGCCCCCTCGCCCCACGGATTGCTGACCGCCCGTTCCTTGCGGGAGAAGGCGACGATCATACCGTAGATGAAGATCAGCACGCTGAAGCCGGAAATATAGGCGCCGATCGACGACACGAAGTTCCAGCCCGCGAACGCATCCGGGTAGTCGATGTAGCGCCGCGGCATGCCCGACAGCCCGAGGAAGTGCTGCGGGAAGAACAGGACGTTGACGCCGATGAACATCACCCAGAAATGCACCTTGCCGATGGTTTCCGAGTACATGTAGCCGGTAATCTTCGGGAACCAGTAGTACCAGCCGGCGAAGATCGCGAACACCGAGGCCACGCCCATCACATAGTGGAAGTGGGCGATGACATAGTAGGTCTCCTGCAGCACGCGGTCGATGCCGGCATTGGCCAGCACCACGCCGGTGACGCCGCCGACGGTGAACACGAAGATGAAGCCGATCGCCCACAGCATCGGCGTCCTGAACTCGATCGAACCGCCCCACATGGTGGCGATCCACGAGAAGATCTTCACGCCGGTCGGCACCGCGATGATCATCGTCGCGGCGACGAAATAGGCCTGCGCCGTGCTCGACATGCCGACGGTGAACATATGGTGCGCCCACACCACGAAGCCGATGCCGCCGATCGCGACCATGGCATAGGCCATGCCGAGATAGCCGAAGATCGGCTTCTTCGAGAAGGTCGAGATCACATGGCTGACGATGCCGAACGCCGGCAGCACCATGATGTAGACCTCGGGGTGGCCGAAGAACCAGAACAGGTGCTGGTACAGCACCGGGTCGCCGCCGCCGTCGGCGGCGAAGAAGCTGGTGCCGAAGTTGCGGTCGGTCAGCAGCATGGTGATGGCGCCCGCCAGCACCGGCAGCGACAACAGCAGCATGAACACGGTGACGAGCTGCGCCCAGGCGAACAGCGGCATCTTGTGCATCGTCATGCCGGGCGCGCGCATGTTGAAGATGGTGGTGATGAAGTTGATGGCGCCGAGGATCGAGGAGGCGCCCGCCAGGTGCACCGACAGGATGCTGAAATCCACCGCAGGCCCCGGATGCCCGGAGGTCGACAGCGGCGCATACATCGTCCAGCCGGTGGCGGTGCCGAGCGCGCCCGGCTCACCCTCGACGAACGACGACACCAGCAGCAGCACGAACGCCGCCACCAAGAGCCAGAACGAGATGTTGTTCATGCGCGGGAACGCCATGTCCGGCGCACCGATCATCAGCGGCACCATCCAGTTGCCGAAACCGCCGATCAGGGCCGGCATCACCACGAAGAAGATCATGATGAGGCCGTGGTTGGTGACGAACACGTTGTAGGCGGTGTGCGAGAAAATCTGCACGCCGGGATACATCAGCTCGGCGCGAATCCCCATCGACATGCTGACGCCGATGATGCTCGCGAGCATCGAGAAGATAAGGTACAGCGTGCCGATGTCCTTGTGGTTGGTGGAGTACAGCCAGCGCCGCCAGCCCGTCGGGTGGCCGTGCCCGCCATGCCCGTGATCGGCTCCCGCCTGTGCGATATTCGTTGCCATAGCCTTCGTCCTCTGACGTCTTATGACCCTTGCATGCCCCTTGCTGTGCCGTGGCGCCCGCTGTCAGGCGGCGCCGCGCCCAGGGCGCTCTACTTCGCCGCCGCCTCGACGGAAGCCACCGCATTGGCCGGAAATGCCGCGAACTTCTTCTTGGCATCGGCAATCCAGGCCGCGAACTCCTTGTCGCTCACCACCCGCACCGCGATCGGCATGAAGGCGTGGTCCTTGCCGCACAGTTCGGAGCACTGGCCGTAGAACATGCCTTCCTTGGTGGCCTTGAACCAGGTCTCGTTGAGCCGGCCGGGAATGGCGTCGATCTTGATCCCGAACGACGGCACCGCGAAGGAATGGATCACGTCGGAGGCGGTGGTCTGCACCCGGATCACCTTGTTGACCGGCACCACCAGTTCGTTGTCGACCGCGAGCAGGCGCGGCTGCTTGTCGGCCGCCATCAGCGAATCGAACTCGATCGGCCCGTCGTCGGGGTAGGTGTAGCTCCAGTACCACTGCTTGCCGGTCGCCTTCACCGTGAGGTCCGACTTCGGCACGTCGAGCTGCTCGAACAACAGCCGGAACGAGGGGATCGCGATGCCGATCAGGATTAGCACCGGCACCAGCGTCCACACCACCTCGATCAGCGTGTTATGGGTGGTCCGCGACGGCACCGGGTTGGATCGGGCGTTGAACTTCACCATCGCCACCACCAGCAGCACCATCACCAGCAGCGTGATCGCGGTGATGATCGCCAGCAGGAAGAAGTGGAAGCGGTGAACGCCGTCCATCACCGGCGAGCCTGACGCCTGCAGGTTCAGCTCCCACGGCTTCGGCTGCCCGACTTCGGCGAATGCCCCGCCCGTCGCCAAGATCACGACCGCCAGCACCGCCAAACCCAGCATCTGCCGGCCAATCCGGCCCATCGACATCGTCATGCCGTTCACGCTCCTCGTCATCCAATCCGGCGGCGACCGCCGTTTCCCGCTGCGGTCCCGTGTCCCGCGTGCCCCGTGTCCCGCGCCCTGCCAGCCGCCAGCCTCAGCCGGCGGTCGATCCGCCAGCCGAACAACCCGCGGATGCAGGCCGGTGAATTGGAACGCGTCGAAATCATGCCTCTCAAACCACAATTCCCCCGTTGCCGCAATGCACGATTCGGCAATGTCATGATCCACCCGACAGGATCTGTCACATGCCCGCAATCGCCGGTAAAACATGCCGGAATCGCGACCTCGCCAGCCGGCGGCGCTTGACACCGGCGGCGGCGACGGCCCCGATGCCAGGCAGGCACGATTCGGCTGATTCGACGCGCTGCCTTGCGGACACGCCTTTAAGGCGCCGCCATTGCGGCGCAAGAGCCGGTCAGGCAAAAAGCTGAGGTTCCAAGCCGGCGTCGCCAGCGCCGGCCTCAACACAGCAGGGGATTTGCCCGCATGGGCTGGACAGACCGACGATTTCGCGCCCCATTCCACCGGTTGCGCACGGCCGTGCCTGCGGCCGCGGCCATCCTCGGGGTGGCGATGCTGGCGCCCGGCGCGGCGCTGGCGCAGGGCGCGGTGCGCTCGGTGCACGGCGACTGGCAGATCCGCTGCGACATACCGCCCGGCGCCAAGAGCGAGCAGTGCGCGCTGATCCAGAGCGTGGTCGCCGAGGATCGCTCCAATGCCGGCCTCACCGTCATCGTGCTCAAGACCGCCGACCAGAAAAGCAAGCTGATGCGGGTGGTGGCGCCGCTCGGGGTGCTGCTGCCGTCCGGCCTCGGGCTGAAACTCGACGATCAGGACGTCGGCCGCGCCGGCTTTGTGCGCTGCCTGCCCAACGGCTGCGTCGCCGAGGTCACGCTCGACGATGCCCTGCTCGGCCGGCTGCGTAGCGCCAAGACCGCAACCTTCATCATCTTCGAGACGCCCGAGGAGGGGATCGGCTTCCCGCTCAGCCTCAACGGCCTCGGCGAGGGCTACGACAAGCTGCCGTAACGACGCCGCGAGCCGCTCGCCAACCGGCGCGGCGCTTCCTATCTTGAGGCGGCCGGTCCCCCGTTGACGCCGGCGATTTCGACAAGGCTTGCCATGACCGCTGCTCCCCCTGCCCCCTCTTCGCTGTTCGACCGCGCCGGCCTCGACCGCGACGCCGCCCGCAAGGAACTGACCCGTGGCCTTGCCGGCGCCGACGACGGCGAGCTGTTCCTCGAATACCGCCAGTCGGAGGCGCTCGCCTTCGACAACGGCCGGCTGAAGCAGGCGAGCTACGACACCGCGCAAGGCTTCGGCCTGCGCGCCGTCAAGGACGACGCGGTCGGCTACGCGCACTCCTCCGACCTGTCGCTGCCAGCGCTCATGCGCGCGGCCGACGCGGTTGCCGCGGTGCGCGGCGGCTATTCCGGCACCTTCGCCACCGCGCCGGCACACAGCAACGTCCGCCTCTACGGCGACGACAACCCGCTCGATGGCCCCGCCTTCGAGGCCAAGGTCAAGCTGCTGGCCGAGATCGATGCCTATCTGCGCGACAAGGATCCGCGCGTGCGGCAGGTCTCGGTGTCGCTCGGCGCCACCTGGCAGGTAGTCGAAATCCTGCGCCCCGACGGCGAAAGCTACCGCGACATCCGCCCGCTGGTGCGGGTCAACGTCTCGGTGGTGGCCGGTTCCGGCGACCGGCTGGAGAGCGGCAGCCACGGCTATGGCGGGCGCGAGGGCTACGCCCGCTTCATCGAGACCGGCGCATGGCGCGAGGCGGCCGATGGCGCGCTGCGGCAGGCGCTGGTCAACCTGGACTCGGTGGCGGCCCCGGCCGGCGAGATGGATGTGGTGCTCGGCCCCGGCTGGCCGGGCGTGATGCTGCACGAGGCGGTCGGCCACGGGCTGGAAGGCGACTTCAACCGCAAGAAAACCTCGGCCTTCGCCGGCCTGATGGGGCACCAGGTGGCGGCCAGGGGCGTCACCGTGGTCGACGACGGCACCATCGCCGCGCGGCGCGGCTCGCTGTCGATCGACGACGAGGGCACCCCGACCAACCGCACCGTGCTGATCGAGGACGGCATTCTGGTCGGCTATATGCAGGACCGCCAGAACGCCCGGCTGATGAACATGAAGCCGACCGGCAACGGCCGGCGCCAGAGCTACGCTCATGTGCCGATGCCGCGCATGACCAACACCTACATGCTGGCCGGCGACCGCGCGCCGGCGGAGATCATCGCCTCGGTGAAGAACGGCATCTACGCCGTCAATTTCGGCGGCGGCCAGGTCGACATCACCTCGGGCAAGTATGTGTTCCAGTGCACCGAAGCCTACCGCATCGAGAACGGTAAGGTCGGCGCACCGCTCAAGGGCGTGATGCTGATCGGTAACGGCCCGACCGACCTCCATCGCATCACCATGGTCGGCAACGACCTTTCGCTCGACGCCGGCATCGGCACCTGCGGCAAGAACGGTCAGGGCGTGCCGGTCGGCGTCGGCCAGCCGACGCTGCGGATGGACGCGATCACGGTCGGCGGCACGGGTTGATCAACAATTAGCGCAGAATCCATTCAGGTCGAATTGGGTCATACATAGGCCGATTCCATCGTCATGCCCGGCTTTATGCCGGGACAAGCCCGGCCATGACGGAGAATGGGTATCCGTGATCCTTCAACGTGATCGGGCCGTGTTTCAGCGCACCACGCCGGAGATGCAGCACGGGCTGCGCCGCGGCGGCTTGATCTGGCTCTTGAGAAAACAGCGTGGCTCGCGGCCACCATAGCCCGCGCGGGCGAAAGTCCATGCCCGGCATTTGCTGTCGGCCTCGCAGGCGCGGCGGCAGGCATCGTCACCCTGATCGGCCCTGAGGCCGAAATCGCGCAGGTCGCCGCCGATGCGATCGATCGACATCTCAAGCTTCCGGGTCCGGCTTTCGAACACGCCGGCGCCGCGCACGCCGGAGATGCAGCAGCGATCGGCGACCCGCTTCGGCACGCTGGTCTTGAGGTGGCACAGCGCCCCGCCCGGCCGCGCGGAGGGATAGCTGAAGCTCCATGCCCGGCAACCGCGATCGCGCTCGCAGGTCATGGCACACTCCGCCGGATCACCCGACATCAGCGAGAGCTGCTTATAGTCGCCGCCCGGCCGGTCGAAACCGGCCTGCGCCAGGGCCGGGGCCGGCTTCCACAACGCAGCGACCATAAACAGCGCAACGATGGCCAGTCCGAGCCTTGCCATTCCCGATCGCTCGCGACATGCGACGGCGGCCCCTGCCTGCACGGCCGCTTCCCTCCCGACAGTTTGCCGCCGCCATCCTGTACCTGCCGTGAACGCCGGCAAAGTCCCGATCAACACCACCCGTCAAAGCGCATAGTCGGTATAGGCCGGCTCGACCGAGCCACTCCAGACGCCGTGGAACTTTTCAAGCATCTCCTCGGCCGGGGTACGCGCCTCTTCCAGGGTGCGGGCCAGCGGCTCCAGATAATGGCCTTCGTCGCGCCCGAACGGGTCGAGCCGGGCGCGGCGGCGGAGGCCGGCCTGAGCCAGCGCCAGGCAATCGCGGGCGACCTCCGCCACCGAGCGGTTGCCGATCCGCGCCTTCAGCGCCAGTCGCGGCACGTCATCGCGCAGCGCCTGCCGCTCGGCCGCGCTCCAGCCCCGCGCCAGCTCCCAGGCCGCGTCGAGACTCGTCTCGTCATACAACAGCCCGACCCAGAACGCCGGCAACGCCGGCAGCCGCGCTCCTGGCACGTTGTCGGCGCCGCGCATTTCGAGATAGCGCTTGAGCCGCACCTCGGGAAAAATCGTCGACAGGTGATTGGCCCAGTCCGACAGCGTCGGCTGCTCGCCCGCAAGATGCGGGTTGCGGCCGGCAAGAAAATCGCGGAACGAGGAGCCGGACACGTCGATATAGGCATCGCCCCGCTTGACGAAATACATCGGCACGTCGAGCGCATAGTCGACCCAGCGCTCGAATCCCATGCCGTCCTCGAATGCCCACGGCAGCATGCCGGTGCGGCCGGCGTCGGTGTCACGCCAGATCTCCGAACGGAACGACAGAAAACCGTTGGGCTTACCTTCGGTAAACGGCGAGTTGGCGAACAGCGCGGTCGCGATCGGCTGCAACGCCAACGCCACCCGCAGCTTTCTGACCATGTCGGCTTCGGAGGCGAAGTCGAGATTGGTCTGCACCGTGCAGGTGCGATACATCATGTCGAGGCCGAGCGTGCCGACCTTGGGCATATAGCCGGTCATGATGCCGTAGCGGCCCTTGGGCATCACCGGAATCTCGGCGCGCGACCACGATGGCGTCATGCCGAGGCCGAGGAAGCCGATGCCGAGCGGCGCCGCCACCTCGCGCACCTGGGCGAGATGCGCGGTCAGTTCGGCCCGCGTCTGGTGCACGGTCTCAACCGGCGCGCCGGACAGTTCGAACTGCCCGCCCGGCTCCAGCGAAATGGCGCCACCGCCGATGACGTCATGCAGGCCGATGATGTTGCCGTGTTCGACGATCGCCTCCCAGCCGAGCAGCAGTTGCATGCCCTCCAGCAGCGCGCCGATGCCGCGCGGCCCGGCATAGGGCACCGGACGGTGGCCGGCGAGCGTGAACGGCGTCTTCTCGTGCTCGGTGCCGATGCGGAAGTCGGCAGCCGGCTTGCAGCCCGCTTCCAGCCACGCGACCAGGTCGTCGCGCGAACACAGGGGCGTCATATCGATCTGGTCACGCGCCATAGGCGATCCGGGGCGGGCGCGCGGCCGGCAGGCGCGCGTACAGGCGGGGGGCCAGCCGTTGCGCGAGACGAACGGCGGCAGGTGGGAATAAGGACGGCGTCATCGTACCGGCGCAACGTCTCGCTGCGGAGCCGGTAGCGCTCCATCGCAGGAGCAGCCGAGCCGGTCAAGCAGGCCGCTCAGGGTCGTTGCGTCGGCGTCCGACAGTTTTGAGCCGATATGGCGCTCGATGGCCGCGGCATAGGCGCTCCACATGCTTTTCTGCAGTTCGCGTCCAGCCGGCGTGATTTCGACATACTGGCCGCGCTTGTCGCGCTTGCATTCGCGCCGCACCGCCAGCCCCTCCTCGACCAGCCGGTCGATCAGGCGCGAGGTCGAATACTGCGGAATCAGCATCTGCCGCTCAAGCTCGACCGGCCGCATCTCGCCGCCGGCCGCCCGCGACAGTTCGAACAGCGCGTCGTACCAGGCCAGCGGCGGGAAGCCGGCCTTCTTCAAATCCTGCTCGACGGCGCTCAGCACCCGGCTCTGGACCCGCATCAGGCGGCTCCACGCCTCGGTCGCCTCCGGCGACGGCTTGCGTTTCATGACGTCATCCCCGCATGCGGCGCCGACCTTAGCGCAACCAATGCACTTGCATCAATCTTGACTATGCCGCGGAAGCGCATTTAGTCGCATCATCTTCTCTGGTCCCGGCCGCACGACCGGAGACCGCAACCGAAGGAACGTGCCATGAAGCTGTATTACTCGCCCGGTGCCTGCTCGCTGTCGCCGCACATCGCGCTGCTGGAAGCCGGGATTCCGCACGAGACCGTCAAGGTCGATCTCAAGGCGAAGAAGCTGGCCGGCGGCGGCGATTTCCTGAAGGTCAACCCGAAGGGTCAGGTCCCTGTGCTGGTGCTCGACGACGGCGAGCAACTGACCGAAGGGCCGGTGATCGTCCAGGTCATCGCCGACAAAGCCGGCGACGGCAAGCTTGCCCCGGCGAACGGCACCAGGGAGCGCTACCGCCTGCAGGAGTGGCTCAACTTCCTGACCAGCGAGTTGCACAAGAATTTCAGCCCGCTGTTCCAGCCGGCGCTCGGCGACGACGCCAAGGCGTTCTTCCGCGACCGGCTTGCCGGCAAGTTCAAGTATGTCGACGAGAAGCTCGCCGGCAAGGACTACCTGATGGGCGCCTTCAGCGTCGCCGACGGCTATCTCTATGTCATGCTGCGCTGGGCCGAGGCGATGAAGCTCGATCTGTCGGCGCTGAAGAATCTGGCCGCCTTCAAGGCTCGGATGGCGGCGCGGCCGAAAGTGCAGGAAGCGCTGAAAAGCGAAGGGCTGGCCTGAAGGCATCCCACAGAAGCGGAAAAGCTCTAGCCCGAACCGGACGCGCTGCACGGTTCTCTCCCCCGCCCCGCCGTCACATTGCCCTCAACCCGCCGTTCCGCCGCCTGCCCTGCTCTACGCGCGGGGGGGGGGATGACGGGAAGGCTATGAAAGGAAGAGACTGACGGCGCGGGCGCCGGCCGGGCGCCCGCCGCAAGGCATGCGCATCAGGCGGCGCGGATCGTCTCCAGGAAATTGCGGACTTCCGCCTGCAGCCGGTGGCTTTCCATCGACAGCGACTGCGCCGCCGCCAGCACCTCCGACGAGGCGGCACCAGCTTCGCCGGCACTGTGATCGACCTCGGTGATGTTGCTGGCGACGTTACCGCACAGGCTGGCGGCCTGCTGGACGTTGCGGGCGATCTCCTGCGTCGCCGCGCCCTGCTCTTCAACAGCGGCGGCGATCGCGGCGGAGATTTCCGACATCAGGTTGATGGTGGCGCTGATCTCCTGAATGGTCGCCACCGAATCCTGGGTCGCCGCCTGCATCCCAGCGATCTGGACGCCGATCTCGTCGGTCGCCTTGGCGGTCTGCGACGCCAGCGCCTTGACCTCGGAGGCGACCACGGCGAAGCCGCGCCCGGCCTCGCCGGCGCGCGCCGCTTCGATGGTGGCGTTGAGCGCCAGCAAATTGGTCTGTTCGGCGACCGCGGTAATCAGCTTGACAACATCGCCGATGCGGGCGGCCGCCTGCGACAGTTGCTTGATGCTGGCGTCGGTCTTTTGCGCCTGCGCCACCGCCGTCTGCGCAACCCGGCTCGATTCCTGCACCTGACGGCTGATCTCGTTGACCGACGAGGTAATCTGCTCGGTCGCGGCGGCGGTGGACTGGATACTTTGCGACACGTCCTGGGAGGCATTGGCGGTGGAATTGGATAGCCGCCGCGTGGTATCGGCGGTGGCAGTCAGGGCGGTCGCGGTCGCCTCCATCTCGGTCGAGGCGGAGGACAGCGAGCCGATCATCTCGCCGACCATGGTTTCGAAATTCCGGGTCACGCCGTCCATCGTTTCGGCGCGCCGCAGCTTGGCGTCGGCTTCCGCGGCGACAGCGGCGTCGGCGGTCTTCTTGGCGATCAGCGCGGCCTTGAACGCCTGCAACGTCTCGGCGATCTCGCCGATCTCGGTGCGCTTGTCCCGATGCGGAATCTCGATGTCGAGATTGCCGTCGGATAGCGCGCGCATCGGCGCCAGCACCGAGCCGATGCCGCCCGAGATGTCGCGCACGATCAGGATCGCGGCGCCAAGCCCGAGCAGCACCATGCCGATCAACACCGCCAGCACGATGGCGAACGCGGTGGCGTAGGCGCTTTCGGCATTCTGCCCCGAGACGCTGGCGCCGGAATCATTGAGCGCGACGAGCTTGCTCATCACCGCATCCATGCGCCGCCCGGCCGGCGTCGCGCGGGTGGCGTTGGCGGCGCGCGCCTGCGCCACTTCACGCCGGCGGGCATGGGCGACCACCTCGTCGGCCGCGGCGCGGAAGGCTTTCCAGTGCTCGGACAGGTCCTTGTACAGCGCCGCCTCCTCAGGCGAGGAGAGGCGTGACGCATAAGCCTTGTCGGCGGCCTCGTAGTCCCTGGCGCGGGCGTCGAGGTTGCGCTGGATGTCGGCCATGAAGGTCTCGTCCGGCTCGGTCAGATAGTCGCGCAGCACCGCCCGCATGCGCGCCGACTGGACGCGCAACTCGCTGACCAGCCGGATGTTCGGCAGCCAGTTGGCCTTGATGTCCTGCGCCGCGGTATTGATCGCGCGCATCTCAAGCACCGCAAAACTCCCTGTCGCGGCAAGCGCAAGCAGCAGCACCGCGACCAGACCGATCAGCTTGGCCTTGATGGAAAGTCTCGAAAGCATCGGATCGTCCCTTTGCGTTACCGCGGGCGGGCGCCGGCGGCTCCTGCCGATCGGGCGGATGGCAATCCGCGCCAGACCAGCGGCGTCCGAGCCTGCTCGGCGCGTCGAGGACATTCCGGTCGGAGGACCATCCCCGGTCGGGGATTGCCTCCGGTTGTAGGGTATTGAAGTAAAATCTCGGTAAAAGTTCCAATAAGCGCGGTGACGCGCGGCGGCTTACAGCCACTTCTTCCACTTGAAGAACAGATACGGCCCGATCGCCGCCAGCACCATGGCGCCGAGCACCAGCGGGTAGGCGTGCGGCCATTCCAGCTCGGGCATGAACCTGAAGTTCATGCCGTAGATCGAGGCGATCAGCGTCGGCGGCATCAACACCACCGCCATCACCGAGAACAGCTTGATGATGTTGTTCTGCTCAAGGTTGACGACGCCAAGCATGGCGTCGAGCACGAAGGTGATCTTGTTCGACAAATAGGAGGCATGGTCGGTCAGCGACTGCACGTCGCGCTGCATCGTCTTGAGCTGCGCCTTCTGTTCCTTGCTCCAGCGCACGCCCTCGGTTTCGACTGTGACGAACGAGATCAGCCGGCCGATGGAAACGAGACTCTCGCGCACCTTCGAGGTCAGGTCGCCCTTGCGGCCGATGGTGCGCAGGATCTGCGAGTAGCTGTGCGCCTGACCGCGCTCGCCGGACGCCTCGAACACCTGGGCGCTGACGCTGTCGACGCCGCTGCCGGCGCGCTCCAGCACGTCAGCGCAGCGGTCGATCACGGTGTCGAGCAGGTCGAGCATCACCATGTCGCCAGACAGCGTCGCCGGGCAGGCGCGGCCGAGCTTGGCCGCCACCAGCGGAAATGCCTTGGGTTCGTCGTAGCGGACCGTGATCAGCCGGTGCGCGGCCAGGATGAACGAGACCGGGGTGGTGCGCGGCGCGGCGGTATCGGCGCCGCACATCAGGGTCGCGGTCATGTAGCGGGCGCCGTTCTCGGAATAGAGGCGGCTGGAAATCTCGATCTCCTGCAGATCCTCGCGGGTCGGCACCTCGATGCCGATCAGATCCTCGACCAGTTGCTCCTCGGCCGGCGTCGGCGCCTTGAGGTCGATCCACACCGCCTCCGGCGGCAGTGCCCCGCCGGACGGATCGATCTTGCGCAAGGCACCGGTCGCGGCGACGAAGACGGACAGCATCCAGAGAACTCCCTCGGGCAAACGGCAGCTTGGCGTGATTCGCGGGATCGATCGTGCACCCTATGTCATGACATGCCGGCGACTTCGCCGGTCGGCCGGAGGCGGCTTTCGCAAAGGAATGAACCATTCCGGCAGAACTTGCGACAAAAATACCACAGGCACGATGCTGCAAAGCAAGATCACCGTTTCGTCGCTGGAATTACCGGCAAAATCGGGGATAATTCGCGCCATTAACACGTTCGCGGTCGGGCAGCGTTTTGGCGAGGTCTGACCGCAAGGAATTTTACATATGCGCCCGCTTCTCTTCCGCCTTGGCTTTCTCGCTGCCGCCGGCCTCGCGCTGGCAGGGTGCCAGACGACATCGACCAGCGCTGTCTACGAGCCGGCGTCGCAGACCGCGATGACGCAGCGCGACAAGGACCTGATGGCGAAAATCCGTTACGTCAACAGCCCGGTTCCGCAGCCCTACCGCCGTGCCATCGTCAATTACCACCGCAAGGAAGCACCGGGTTCGATCCTGGTCGATTCCGACAACCACTATCTTTATTATGTGCTCGAAGGCGGCAAGGCGATCCGCTACGGCGTGACCGTCGGCGAGGAAGCGCTGGCGTTCTCCGGCGTCGCCCGTGTCGGCAACATGCGCGAGTGGCCGGACTGGGTGCCGACCGCCGACATCCACAAGCGCATCGAGGGCCTGCCGGCCCGCGTTGCCGGCGGCCCCGACAACCCGCTCGGCGCCCGCGCGCTCTATCTCTATCAGGGCAACCGCGACACCCTGTTCCGCATCCACGGCACCAACCAGCCGGAATATATCGGCGCCTCGATCTCCTCGGGCTGCATCCGCATGCTGAACGAGGACGTCATCGACCTGTACAGCCGCGTCAAGCCCGGTGCCGTGGTGGTGGTGCTGGAGCCGAAGCAGGGTGACTCGCCCTACAATCCCAAGCTCGCCCTGCAAGGCGGTGGCAGTAGTGGCACCTACTGAGGCACCTCGCCATCCCCGGTTTCGAAAAAGCGCCGCTCCGCCGGCGCTTTTTTTACACGTCAGCGAGCCGGAAACAGCGACAGCGGCCACGGCAGGACCGGCGAACGACGCGCGGCGGCCCGGCGCGGCCGAGTTTTGCGCTCAGCCTTCGCCGTGACGGCGGGCGCGGACGCACCTTCTCCCAAAGCCGGCGCCGAGGCTGGACGCGGCCGCGGCAGCGGCACGGCGGACAGCGCGGCGACCTGCGCCGGCGCCGGCTGCCCGTCAGGCACCGATGCGGGCCTGGATTGAGGCTTGGTTGCGGGCGTTGTTTCCGGCTCGGGCGCGGGGGCGCTGACGGCCGCCGCGAGCGGTGGCGACGGCGGAGGCGTCTCGTCCTCGATGGTCCACTGACAAATGCGGTAGCCGTTGGCGCGCTGGCGACGGTCGAGATGGATGTGGTCCTCGTGATAGCCGTCGGAGCCGGGACCGAGCACCGTGGTGAAGCGCGCGCACATGGTCTGCCGCAAGGCGGCGCGCAACACGCGCGGGGTGGTGCGGTCCGGCAGCGTCAGCGCCGGCGCGCGCACCAGCCGTAACGCGCGAATGTCGATGGCGTTGGCGCGGCCATGTTCGGAAAGTTTTGCTCCGTCGACGCGATTGCGGCCACGGCACGAGAATGAATCCGCCACCTCGATGCCGGCAAGCCGCGCGCCGTCCACCTCGACCAGCGGCGCCGCATCAGTGCGTACCCACGCGGCGACCTCCGCGGCCATCTCACAGCGCAGCGTCGCCGCCGGATGCAGCATGACGCGGCGCCGATCCGGCAGCACGATCGCCTCAAGCCGCACCAGATCGTCGCCGCC
Organism: Xanthobacteraceae bacterium; assembly: GCA_049646625.1. Classification (GTDB taxonomy): domain Bacteria; phylum Pseudomonadota; class Alphaproteobacteria; order Rhizobiales; family Xanthobacteraceae; genus PRO6. The sequence continues at coordinate 83 of JBARWE010000124.1, read as the reverse complement.
GCACTCGCCGGGGCCTGTGACCGGCGCAACGCTCACGGCGACGGCGATGGCATCGTCGAGCGCCAGGCGGCACGCCGACGGCG
>JBARWE010000123.1:0-4706 GCA_049646625.1 Xanthobacteraceae bacterium | reverse complement strand
CCGCTGGTGGCGCAGGCGACCGGCTATTTCGCTGCCGCCGACGCAATCATGGCGCGACATCCGCGCCGGTTCGTGCGCGCGCCGCGCATCATGTCGAAATATTACCGCGCCATCCTCGACCTTCTGGCTGCGCGCGGATTTGCGCCGCCGCGTGCGCAGGTGCGGCTCGGCACCGCGGCGCGTTTGATGATCCTCATCCGGCACGGCCTGGTCTGATGGCTCGCACCGCTCACATCATCGGTGCCGGCGTGTCCGGCCTCGCCGCCGGCGTGCGGCTCGCCGAGGCGGGGTTTGTCGTGCATGTGCACGAGGCGACCCAGCATCTCGGCGGCCGCTGCCGCTCCTATTTCGACGGCGCCACCGGCCTCGTCATCGACAACGGCAATCATCTGGTGCTGTCGGGCAACGCCCATGTGCTTGCCTATGCGCGCCGCATCGGCAGCGAGTGCGGCTTGCAGGGGCCGGCCAAGGCGGAATTTCCGTTCGTCGATCTGGTCGATGGCAGCCGCTGGCGGCTGCGCATCAATGATGGCCGCATTCCGTGGTGGATTTTTGATTCGACGCGGCGGGTGCCCGGCACTGTCGCGCGCGACTATCTCGGCCTCGCGCGGCTGTTGTGGGCCGGCCCGGACAAGACCATCGGCGAGACGATTTCCTGCGATGGCGTCCTGTACCGCCGTCTGGTCGAGCCGCTGTTGCTGGCCGCGCTCAACATCGCCCCGCCGCAGGGCGCGGCGGCGCTTGCCGGCGCCATCGTCCGCGAGACGCTGGCCGTGGGCGGGACGGCGTGCCGGCCGTTGATCGCGCGCGACGGTTTGAGTTCGGTGCTGATCGAGCCGGCAACCGCCTTCATCCGTGCCCGCGGTGGCAGCGTCACCACCGGCCGCGAATTGCGCAAGCTGCACATGGCGGGCGACCGCATCGCCACGCTGACGGTTGGCGACGACGACATTTCGCTCGGCGCCGGCGATGTCGCGGTGCTGGCGGTGCCGGCGCGGGCGGCGGCGATGCTGCTGCCGCAGGTGACGGCGCCGGACCGCTTTCGCGCCATCGTCAACGCCCATTTCCGGTACGAGGGGCTGCACCGCGCCCCGCCGATCACCGGCATCGTCGGCGGCCTGATCGACTGGCTGTTCGCTTTTGAGCGCCGGCTCTCCGTGACCATCAGCGGCGCCGACCATCTGGTCGAGCGGCCGCGCGAGGAGCTGGCCCGCGCGATCTGGGACGAGGTCTGCAAGGTGGCCGGCATCGCGGCCGGCACGGCTCTGCCGCCATGGCAGATCGTGCGCGAACGCCGCGCCACGTTCGAGGCGACGCCGGCACAGGTTGCCATGCGTTCCGGCCCGACCACCCCGTGGAAAAACCTGTTTCTTGCCGGCGACTGGACTGCTACGGGTCTGCCCGCGACCATTGAGGGGGCGGTGCGCTCCGGCGACCGCGCGGCCGACCTCGCGCTGCGGACCTGAGCGCCTTGCCGAAGGCCGGGCCTTTCCGACATCACCAATCCACCCACGAGCGAACTTAAGCGACATGACCACCACCGATGCGACGTTAGCGATGGACCGGGCGAGGCTGGACGCCAGCATTGCCGCGGCCGCCGGCGCCCTGCACCGGCACCAGCAGCCGGACGGCCACTGGGTCTTCGAACTGGAGGCGGACGCCACCATCCCCGCCGAATATGTGCTGTTCCGCCACTATCTCGGCGAGCCGGTCGATGCCGCGCTGGAGGCGAAAATCGCCGCCTATCTGCGCCGTATCCAGGGCGCGCACGGCGGCTGGCCGCTGTTTCAGGATGGCGACTTCGACATGAGCGCCAGCGTGAAGGCTTACTTCGCGCTGAAGATGATCGGCGACGATGTGGACGCGCCGCACATGGCGCGCGCCCGCGAGGCGATCCGCGCCCGCGGCGGGGCGGCGGCCGCCAATGTTTTCACGCGCTTCCTGCTTGCTTTCTTCGGCGTGGTGTCGTGGCGGGCGGTGCCGGTGCTGCCCATCGAGATCATGCTGCTGCCGCGCTGGTCGCCGTTCCACCTCTATCGGATTTCGTACTGGGCGCGCACCACGATGGTGCCGCTGATGGTACTGGCGGCGCTCAAGCCGAAGGCGAAAAACCCGAAGGGCGTCGGCATCGACGAACTGTTTCTGGAGCCGCCGATGAGCGTCGGCATGGCGCCGAAGGCGCCGCACCAGAACTTTGGCTGGTTCCTGCTGTTTCGCGGCATCGACGCCGTGTTGCGCGTGGCCGAACCGTTATTCCCGAAAAAGCTGCGCCAACGGGCCATCGGCGCTGCGCTCGCCTTCATCGAGGAGCGGCTGAACGGCGAGGACGGCATCGGCGCGATCTTCCCGCCGATGGTCAATGTCGTGATGATGTACGACGCGCTCGGCTATCCCGAGGATCATCCGCCGCGCGCCACCACGCGGCGCGGCATCGACAAGCTGCTCGTGGTCCATGACGGGGAAGCCTATTGCCAGCCCTGCGTATCGCCGGTGTGGGACACCGTGCTGACGGCGCATGCGCTGCTGGAAGCCGGCGACGAGGCTTCCGTCGCCAAGGCGCATGCCGGCCTCGACTGGCTGAAGCCGCGCCAGGTGCTCGACGTCGCGGGCGACTGGGCCGCCAAGCGGCCCGATGTCCGCCCCGGCGGCTGGGCCTTTCAATATGCCAACCCGCATTATCCCGACCTCGATGACACCGCCGTGGTGGTGATGGCGATGGAGCGCGCCCAGCGTCTCAAGGGGGGTGGCGACTATCAGGAGGGGATCGCGCGGGCGAAGGAATGGATTCTCGGCCTGCAAAGTCGCGACGGCGGCTTTGCCGCCTTCGATGCCGACAATCTGGAGCACTACATCGACAACATCCCGTTCGCCGACCACGGCGCCATGCTCGACCCGCCGACCGAGGACGTCACCGGCCGCTGCCTGTCGATGCTGGCGCAACTGGGCGACACGCCGGCGACCAGCGAGCCGATGCGCCGCGCCGTCGACTATCTGGTGGAGCGCCAGCTCCCCGAGGGGTCGTGGTACGGCCGCTGGGGCCTGAACTACATCTACGGCACCTGGTCGGTGCTGTGCGGCCTCAACGCCGCCGGCATGGCCCATGACAGCCCGACGATCGCCAAGGCGGCCGACTGGCTGGTCTCGATCCAGAACCCGGACGGCGGCTGGGGCGAGGACGGTTCAAGCTACAAGCTCGACTACAAGGGTTACGAGCCGGCCCCCAGCACCGCCTCGCAGACCGCCTGGGCGCTGCTCGCCCTGATGGCGGCCGGCCGGGCCGACCATCCGGCGGTTCGTCGGGGTGTTGCCTATTTGACACAGACGCAAAATGAAGGGGGCGAATGGGCCGAGAGCCGCTATACAGCGACCGGTTTTCCGCGTGTATTCTATTTGCGGTACCATGGCTATTCCAAGTTCTTCCCGCTTTGGGCACTGGCCCGATACCGTAATCTCCATCAGACGAACAGCAGGGTCGTAGGGGTCGGGATGTGATTGGTGGGGCGCGGGGGGACGCGACGGATCGCCGGCGTCCCCTTCTTATTGTCACCGGACTGCCGCAGGAAGCGCGGATCGCGGCCGGGCCGGGAATGACAGTCATCTGCAGCAGCAGCAATCCGCATCAGCTTCGCGATGCGCTTGGCCGGTTTGATCCGCTGAGCGTGCGCGGCATCATCTCGTTCGGCGTTGCCGGCGGCCTCGACCCGGCGCTGGCCACCGGCGATATCGTCGTCGCCACCGAGGTGGTGATGGGGGACGGGCGCTGGACGGCGGCGGCAGGCTTGAGCGGCGAACTGATCGGCGCGGTCGGCGACGGCGTGCGCCAGGTCCGGCGCTGCATTCTGGCCGGCTCCGAGATGGTGGTGCCATCACCGCGTGAGAAGGCCGCGCTGCGCGCCGCCACCGCGGCGGCGGCAGTGGACATGGAAAGCCATATCGCGGCCGCCTATGCGGCAACCGTCGCGTTGCCGTTCGCGGCGCTGCGGGTGGTCAGCGATCCGGCCTCGCGGGCGTTGCCGGCCATTGCCACCCACGCGCTCAAGCCGGATGGCCGTGTCGATATCTGGAAGGTATTGCAGGCGATCTCCCGCGAGCCGTCGGCGATCCCGCATCTGATGCGGACAGGGCGCGATTTCAACCGCGCCCTGGTCACGCTACGCGGCTGTCGTCGTCTTCTTCTCAGCGATGGCGGCCGCCTTCTTGGCGGCAGCGGCAGCCTCGTCACGGCGGATCTCTGACAACGACTTCTGCACCTGCTCGGAGAACACATACTGTGCCGGGCGCTGTTTGGAGAGGTCGATCTCCGGCGCCATCGGTCCGGTGGTGCGCACGCCGCGCAGCGCGACCCACGCCGCCTTGAACGGATTTTTGAACGCGGCATCGGCGGCAGTCGGCTCGTAGCCGCAATGCGCCATGCAGTTGGCGCACTTCTCGTACTTGCCGGTGCCGTAGGTGTCCCAGTCGGTGGTTTCCATCAGCTCCTTGAAGGTCTTCACATAGCCTTCGCCAAGCAGGTAGCACGGCTTCTGCCAGCCGAAGATGTTGCGCGCCGGCATGCCCCACGGCGTGCATTCATAGCTCTGGTTGCCGGCCAGGAAGTCGAGGAACAGGCCGGAGTGCATGAAATTCCACTTCTTGCCCTTGCCGAGAGCGAACACGTCGCGAAACAGCTTCTTGGTCTTGGTGCGGTTGAGGAAGTGTTCCTGGTC
>JBARWE010000122.1:0-1661 GCA_049646625.1 Xanthobacteraceae bacterium | reverse complement strand
GTGTTCACGCCCAGCTATCTGAGTTGAGACCGAGACCATGACGCTTGAGGACATGATCGCGCGCCGCGATGCGCTGCTCGCCGCCCGATGGCGCGGCGTGCGCACCGTCGAGGTCGAGGGGCGCCGCATCACCTATGCGAGCGATGCCGAAATGGCGGTCGCCCTCGGCGACCTCGAACGGCGGATCGCCGAGGAGCAAACCGGCGCGCGCCGTCGCATCGTTCGCACGACGGCAAGCAAGGGGCTCTGACTCGTGCTGGAATCGATCACACGGTGGCGCCGCCGCATCGGCGCTCTGGTGGGCGGCTTCGAGGCGGGCCAGGCAAGCCGCAGGCTGCGGCACTTCCAGCCGAGCCGGGCGCATCTCAACACGCTGATCGCGGCCGCCGGCGCCGACATCACCGCGCGCGCCCGATGGCTGGTGCGCAACAACGGCTATGCGGCGAACGCCATCGAGAGCTGGGCCGGCAATGTGGTGGGCGACGGCATCAAACCGTCGTCCCTGATCGCCGATGCCGAACTCAAGGCGCGCGTGCAGCGCCTCTGGCTCGACTGGACCGACGACAGCGACGCCGAGGGGTTCACCGATTTCTATGGCCAGCAGCGGCGCGCCGCGCGCGAGGTATTCATCGCCGGTGAAGTGTTCTTCCGCTTCCGTCCGCGCCGGCCCGATGACGGGCTCATGGTGCCGCTGCAGCTGCAGATGATCCCCTCCGAGATGCTGCCGCTCAGCCGCAACGAGCAGCTTCCCGGCGGTAATGTCGTCCGTCAGGGGATTGAGTTCGACCGGATCGGCAGGCGCGTCGCCTACCACTTCCTGCGCCGCCATCCGGGTGACGTGACCGATCCAGGGCTCGCCGGCGAGATCGTGCGGGTGTCGGCGGCCGAGGTCATCCACGTCATCGATCCGGTCGATGCTGGGCAGTTGCGCGGGATTTCCCGCTTTGCGCCGGGCATCGTGAAGCTGTTCCTGCTCGATCAGTACGACGACGCCGAGCTCGACCGGAAGAAGGTCGCGGCCATGCATGCGCTCTTCATCACCACGCCGGCGCCGGCGGAGCCCTTCGACATCGCCGAGAGCGACGAAGGCGGCGAGCGGACGATGGATCTGCAGCCCGGCCAGATCGTGATGCTGGAGCCGGGCGAGGAAGTGCAGACCTCGGCGCCTGCCGATGTCGGCCAGACCTACGAGCCGTTCCAGTACCGCACGTTGCTGCAGGTCTCGGCGGCGCTCGGCATCCCGTATGCGTATCTGTCGAATGACATGCTGAAGGCAAACTACTCGAACTCGCGGCTCGCGCTCCTCGAGTTCCGCCGCCGCATCGAGGCCTACCAGCACTCGGTCATGGTCTGGCAAATCTGTCGACGGGTCTGGGCGCGATGGCTCGATACGGCGGTCATGGCGGGCGCGATTGCCTTGCCCGATTACGAACAGCAGAGGCGCGTTTATCTCGGCTGTTCCTGGCTGCCGCCCAAATGGGACTGGGTCGATCCGCTGAAGGACGCGCGCGCCGAGATCGAACAGATCGAGGCGGGGCTGAAGAGCCGGACACAGGCGCTCGCCGAGCGCGGCTATGACGCCGATCAGGTCGATGCCGAGATTGCTGCGGACCGTGCGCGAGAGCGCCAGCTTGGCCTCTCCTTCGGCAGCGCCTCATCCG
>JBARWE010000121.1:0-2512 GCA_049646625.1 Xanthobacteraceae bacterium | reverse complement strand
AATCCGGGTGGATCGAGCGTGAATTCGTTATGAATTGATCCCTTGATCTGTGAAAATCAGGATGTTGCCTGGCGCGCTGACGGTGTGGCGCTCGGTGGATGGCGCGAGCTTCCAGCCGGCGCTTGCGGTGCCGGCGCCGGCCGTGGTCGGCGTCACCCTCGACGATCTGGTGCGCGGCCCGACCAGCCGCTGGGACCACGGCGGCACGGTGCGGGTGCGGCTCGCCGGTGGCGTGCTGGCCTCGCGCAGCGATGCGCAGGTGTTCGAGGGCGCTAATGCCGCGGCGCTGCGCGCGCCCGACGGCCGTTGGGAGGTGATGCAGTTCGCGCATGCCGAGCTGGTTGCCGAACGGACCTATCGGCTGTCGCGGCTGTTGCGTGGGCAGGGCGGCAGCGAACACGCGGTCGCCGACATATTGCCGGCCGGTGCGCCGTTCGTGCTGCTCGATGCGCAGGTCGTCCCGCTGTTGCGCGGCTTTGAAGCGCTGGAGCGGCCGGTCCGTCTGCGCGTTGCCGCGAGCGGACGTAGCCATGACGACGCGACGGCGACGGCGCTGACGCATGAGCCGCAGCCGACGGCGCTCACACCGCTGTCGCCGGTGCATGTGCGCGCCAGACGGCGGGGCGACGGCATTCATCTGACGTGGATTCGCCGTACGCGCATCGGCGGCGACGCCTGGGTCGGCGAGGTGCCGCTCGGCGAGGAGGTCGAGGCGTATGCGCTCGACATTCTGTCGGACGGCGATGTCGTGCGCAGCCTAACCGTCGAGACGCCGCACGCACTTTATGCCAGCGCCGAGGAGATCGCCGACTTCGGCGCGCCGCAGGCGGTGCTTGAGGTTCGCGTCGCGCAACTGTCCCGCACTATCGGCGCGGGTTTCCCCACTCATCTGATGTTGACGGTGTGAGCGACCATGACCGAAACGACCAATCTCAAACTGCCCTTCATCGAGGCGGCGCAGGCGCAGAAGCATGTCACCCACAACGAGGCGCTGCGCATTCTCGATGCGGTGATCCATCTCGCGGTGATCGACGAACGTGCCGTGCCGCCGGCGGTGCCGCAGGAGGGCGACCGCCATATCGTCGCCGCCGGCGCGGAGGATGCATGGGCCGGCCACGACCATGAGCTTGCGGCGTTCGAGGACGGAGCCTGGCGTTTCGTCGTGCCGTGCGCCGGCTGGTGCGCCTGGTCGGCGGCGGACGATGCGCAACTGGTGTTCACGGGCGCGACATGGCGCGGTCTGCGTGCGCTCGACAATGTCCCGCAGCTTGGCGTCAACACCGAGGCCGATGCCGGCAATCTGCTGGCCGTCAAGTCCAACGCGGCGCTGATCGCGGCGATCGCCGAAGCCGATGGCGGCACCGGCGACGTGCGGCTGCAATTGTCCAAGGAAAGTGAGGCCGGCACCGCGTCGGTGTTTTTCTCTGACGGTTATGTCGGCCGGGCCGAGTTCGGCCTGATCGGCGGCAACGTGTTCCGGCTCAAGGTGTCGCCGGACGGCGCTGTGTGGCGCGATGCCTTGAGCGTCGATCCGCAAAGCGGCGTCGCCGCCATGCCGCTCGATGCGCTGGCGCATGGCGGGTTGCAGATCAATGGTGCGATGGAGATCAGCCAGCAGCACGGCGAGGTTGCCATGACGCTTGCGGCGTCATCCGCGCTGCAGAGCGTCTATACCGTGGACGGCGTCAAGGCCGTCTATCGCGGCTCGTTCGTCGCGGTGGCGCAGCAGGCGACCTCGCCGTTTCCCGGCACGATCAAGGCGCTGCGCATCGGGGTGACGGCCGCGCAGCCGACGCTCGGGGCCGATGACGAACTCTCCGTCGTGCTGCCGATCGAGGGAGTCCGCGCGGCGCGGCTTGGCTTCGGCACGCCGGACGCGGCGCCCTTGTCGCTCGGCTTCTGGTTCTCGGCGCACCGGCCCGGCAGCTATTCCGGCGCGATCCGCAACGGCGCGCAGGATCGCTCGTTTCCGTTCACGTTCACGGTGAGCGAGGCCGATACCCGGCAGTGGATTTCGCTCTCCGGCGTCAATGCCATTAGCGGCGACGTCGCCGGCAGCTGGGCGAAAGACACGGGCCTCGGCCTGACGGTGACGCTCTGCCTTGCCGGCGGTGCATCGCGGCTCGGCGCTGCCGGGGCCTGGGGCGCCGCCGATCGCTCCGGCGCCAGCGGCACGACCAACGGCGTCACCGCCACCAGTGACGAGTTCTACATCGGCAATGTCATCGTGCTGCCGGGGCTTTATCTGCCGACGCGCGAGCGCGCCGCCTTCGCGCTGCGCACGGCTGATACCGAACTCGCCGCCTGCCAGCGCTACTACTGGAAGAACGTGTCGGTCACGGGCGGCGAAACATTGGCGATACTGCAGTGCTATTCCGCCACGCAGGCGTTCGGCTACATGTTCGATCATCCCGTCACCATGCGTGCAGCGCCGTCGATCGCTACATCCGCGCCGGGCGATTTCCAGCTTTTCACCGCGACCGGCACCGGCATCACGGTGACGGCGATGGGA
>JBARWE010000120.1:0-13956 GCA_049646625.1 Xanthobacteraceae bacterium | reverse complement strand
GGCGCGGCCATCGATGACGATGTCGCCTTCGGTCGGCTGCTCAAGCCCGGCGATCATCCGCATCAAGGTGGTCTTGCCGCAACCGGACGGGCCAAGCAGCACCAGGAACTCGCCCTCGCGCGCCACCAGATCGATGCCATCGACCGCGCGCACCTCCTCGAAGGCTTTGACCAGTTGTCGTGCTTCGACCGTTGCCATGCCTGCCAACCTCTTCCAAGGATGCGTCGCGACAGAAGGATGCGTCGCGACAGAAGGAAGTGTCGCGACAGAACGCGCCTGCGGCGTCCTGCGTCGCAGGCGAAGCCCGGCAAGCGAGCTTCCGCGGAAGCTTAAATCAGCTTGCGCTCTTTCCACTTGGCCCAGATCGCCTTCATCGCGGTCTCGGCCTGCGTCATGGCGTTCTCGGGCGTCTCGGCGCCGGTCGCCGCCTTGGCGAACATGGTGTTGATCACCCAGGTGTTGAACACCTCGTCGATGGCGGCGTTGGAGTAGCCCGGATAACCGACGTTGGTTGCCCAGTCGAGCACGTCGGAGAGCACCGCGTACTTGTTCGGCGGCACCGCCTTGGGATCGTTGGAGACGGTCTTGCTAAGGTCGGGCACGGTACCCGCAAAGCACGGGAAGTTGTAGAATTGGCTGGCCATGAAGCCGTCCTTGAAGTTGTCGATGTAATCGACCAGGAACTTCTTGGCGCCGTCGATGTTCTCGGAAAACTTCCAGATGACGTAGCAGTCCATGACGTGCTCGAGGCCGATGCGGCGCACCGGTCCCTTGGCCGCCTTGGCGAGCGCGATCTTCTCGTGGATCGGCAGCTTGTCGTTCTCGCCGGTGCGGGTCACGGAGATCGCGTTGAGCACCAGCGACGAGCGGCCGGCCAGCATCTGGCGGTTGTTGGAGGAAGCGTCCCACGCCAGCACCTCCGGCGTCATCGCCTCCTTGAACAGCGCGGTGACGAATTTGAGTGCTTCGATGGTGTTCTTCGAGTTGATGGCGAGGTTGCCCTCGGCATCCTGTTCGCCGGCGCCGAAGGCGTAGAGCACGGCGCGCATCGCCATCGCGGTGTCGAGTTCGGCCGACAGCCCGACGCCGACCGGGATGCGGGTCTTGTCCTTGATCTTCTTGCCGCCGATGCGGATGTCGTCCCAGGTGTCGGGCTTCATCCCGATCTCGCCCCACAAGTCGGAGCGGTAGTTGACCGGATCGGGCACGAAGCTGTCGGAGAAGGCGAAGTACTTGTTGGTCTTGGGGTTGAAAGTGCTCTTGACCGCGAGGTCGATCGGCTTGCCGTGCTTCTTGATGCAAGTCTCGTAGACGTCGGTCATGTCCACCACCTGGTCCTCGTAGACCGATGGCGGCGACAGGAACATCACCAGGTCGTGACCCTTCTGCGCCGACACTTCGGCGGCGGCGCGCGAGGGGATCAGCGACAGGTTGATGTTATCGACGGTGACTTCGGTGCCGTTCTTTTCACCCCACGCCTTGGTGTACTCGTTGTTGAACCACTTGTCGTAAGCCGGGACGAAGTGGCTCCACTGCAGGATCTTCAGGGTTTTGGCGGCTTTGGCAGGCCGGACATGAACGAACGGTCCGACACTGGCGGCGACCCCCGCGGCAGCGGCGGTCTGGATAACGTCGCGACGAGAGATTCCGCGGCGATGACTGGTCCTTTCCATGGTTTCCTCCGTGTAATCAGCGAGCGATTGTTATTGCTCTTGACGCCGAACGACTCGGATTGGGCCTGACTGGGGTCCAATAAGCGCAGATACAGGGAACCGTAGACCCGCCAGGTTCCGGTGCAATTCGACTAAAGCACAATGATGCGTGAGCCGCGTTACACAAGCACGCGATCGCGCGGCAGACACGATCAGGCACGATCAGGCGCCTGCAACCATGCGAAGTATTTTCATGCGCGCGGCGGCAGGCGCAGGCGCCGCCTCACACCATGCTGGGCAGAATGCGGTCGGGCGGCTTGTGGCCGTCGAGGAAGGTGCGGATGTTGATGATCACCTTCTCGCCCATCTCGACGCGGCCTTCGATGGTGGCCGAACCCATATGCGGCAGCAGCACCACGCGGCCGGCCTTGGCCAGCCGCACCAGGCGCGGATTGACCACCGGCTCGCGCTCGAACACGTCGAGCGCCGCGCCGGCGATCTCGCCGGCCTCGATCTGCTTGGCCAGCGTCGCCTCGTCGATCACCTCGCCGCGCGAGGTGTTGACGATATAGGCATCCTTGCGGATCAGCTTGAGGCGGCGCGCCGACAACAGGTGGAACGTGGCGGGCGTGTGCGGGCAGTTGACCGAGATGATGTCCATCCGCGTCAGCATCTGGTCGAGGCTGTCCCAATAGGTCGCGCCAAGCTCTTCCTCGATGCGCGGCGCCACCGGCCGGCGGTTGTGGTAATGGATTTGCAGGCCGAAGGCGCGGGCGCGGCGCGCCACCGCCTGGCCGATGCGGCCCATGCCGACGATGCCGAGCCGCTTGCCGCCGATGCGGCGCCCGAGCATCCAGGTCGGCGACCAGCCGGACCACTCCTTGCCGTCGTGCAGCAGGGTGGCGCCCTCGACCAGCCGGCGCGGCACCGCGAGGATCATCGCCATGGTCATGTCGGCGGTGTCCTCGGTCAAAACCTTCGGCGTGTTGGTGACGGTGATGCCGCGCTTGTGCGCCGCCGGAACGTCGATGTTGTCGACGCCGTTGCCGAAATTGGCGATCAGCTTCAGTTGCGGCCCGGCCTCTCCAATCAACGCTTCGGTGATCGGATCGGTGACGGTCGGCACCAGAATATCGGCGCTGCGCACCGCGTCCGCAAGTTGCTCCGGCGTCAGGACGTGATCGTCGATATTGAGCCGGGTGTCGAACAGCTCGCGCATGCGCGTCTCGATGCTGTCAGGCAGCCTGCGCGTGACGACGACCAAAGGTTTTTTGCGAGCCGACATATCCTAACTCGTAAAGCGTGAGGTCCGACCGTTTAGGTCTCCTTAACCGGGCTGCCCGAAACTGCCGCCTCGCCGCCCGTGTCCGGGATGCCGTCGCGGCACTCCCCGGACCGTGGCGCTTCGGTCCTCTCTAGCAGATGACCGTGCCAACACAAGAACCCCGCGAGGCGCTCATCGGCCGCGCGGGAGGCGCGGTGGAACGGCGGCGTAGCGTTGAGATCATGCGGAGCCAGGGGGCGGCAGGGAATGACGGTCGGACGATTTTGCGGCGTTGCGATACTGGCCGGCGCGCTGATCGGCGCAACCGGGTCGGGCGCCACCGCAACCGATGCGACGGGATCGACCAGCGGGTTGCCGCTGCCGCGCTTCGTCAGCCTCAAATCCGATCACGTCAACGTGCGGGTCGGGCCGACCAAGGACAACGACGTAAGCTGGGTCTATACCCGCGCCGGGCTGCCGGTCGAGATCACCGCCGAGTTCGAGAACTGGCGCCGGGTGCGCGATTCCGAGGGGGCCGAGGGCTGGGTCTACCATTCGCTGCTGTCGGGCCGGCGCACCGCGGTGGTAGTGATGAAGCACAAGGACGACCTGGCCCCGCTCTATGACCGCGCCGACACGACAGGCCGCGTCGCGGCGCGGTTGCAGGACGGCGTGGTGGCGCAAGTGAAAAGCTGCGACGCCCATTGGTGCCGGATCACCGGGCGGGGCTTCGAGGGCTATATCGAGCAGCCGCGGCTATGGGGCGTCTATCCCGACGAGAAAATCGACTGAGGTTTTATCCGCGGGAGGGGATCGAAGCCGCTTCCGTGCCCCGAAGTGGGCGCGACGGTGGCTCAGCGCTTCTTGCGCAGCCGCACCACCATGTCGATCCGGCTGATCTCGTAGCCCTCCGGCACCTCGGGCACCGTGCTGAGCGACAGGCTGTGGTCGGGGATATCGACCAGTTCGTGCGACCCCTCGATATAGAAGTGGTGGTGCGAGGACACGTTGGTATCGAAATAGGTCTTGGTGCCGTCGACGCTGACCTGACGCAGCAGCCCGGCATCGGTCAACTGGTTCAGCGTGTTGTAGACGGTCGCCAGTGATACCGGCACCTTCGCCTTGGTGGCTTCCTCATAGAGCATTTCCGCCGTCAGGTGCCGGCCGCCCTTGCTGAACAACAGCCACCCCAGCGCCATGCGCTGGCGCGTCGGCCGCAAGCCCACCGCCTGCAACATCTCGTTGACGTCGTGCCACGGGCAACCGTTCAAAAGGGGCGCGCGGTGCGGGTTCGCAAATGCCTCCTCTGCCCGAACCAGTTCGTTGGACTCGCTCATCGACAATCCTAACCACATGCGGCGGCAATCCGCCGCCCTGTCCTGGTCCGCAACTATAGAAAAGATTGCCGGCAGATGCAAGTTTTTCGCAACTAGTGCCGGCCACCGGCGTAGCGGCGCGGCGATCGCAAGGCGCGGCGCCGCTGGCCATGCCGGCTCGGACAAGACCCGCCGGCGAGCCGGAACCGCAACACCGGGCGCGACGACGGCAATGCTTTGACCGGCGCACGCGCCATGTTAGAGAGCGCGAACCCGCCCTGCCGCACGGCCTCGCGGGTGATGTTTGAGGCTTGAATCCGCTGCCGTTTTCGCCGCAGCGGGTGAGGCGGAACGAGCCGGCGCGCTGGTGCGCCGGTCGGCACAAGGAACAGGACGGAATGCACGAGCGGCAGAACAGCTACCAGTACGAGGACCTGCTGGCCTGCGGCCGCGGCGAGATGTTCGGCCCCGGCAATGCACAGTTGCCGCTGCCGCCGATGCTGATGTTCGACCGCATCACCGAGATCAACGAGACCGGCGGCGAATATGGCAAGGGCCTGATCCGCGCCGAACTCGACGTCAAACCGGACCTGTGGTTCTTCGGCTGCCATTTCAAGCGCGATCCCGTCATGCCGGGCTGCCTCGGGCTTGACGCGCTGTGGCAGATGATCGGCTTTTTCCTCGGCTGGCTCGGCGGCGAGGGCCGCGGCCGCGCGCTCGGCCTTGGCGACCTGAAATTCACCGGCCAGGTGCTGCCGCACGTCAGCCGGGTCGTCTACACGATCGACATGAAGCGGATCATGCGCTCCAAGCTGGTCCTCGGCATCGGCGACGGCCTGCTTGCGGCCGATGGCGAGATCATCTATCGCGCCAAGGATCTCAAGGTCGGGCTGTTCCGGCAGGAGGCCACGCCGCAGGCGGCGGAATAGTCGCGCCGGAAAAACTGCGGAAAGGTCTCGCGCTGCCGGGCGAGTGCGGGCACAATTCTGGAGCCGCGCGGCATGACGGCCGGGCGATCGAGGTTCACGAAACAGCGGAGCAGACATGAGGCGGGTTGTCGTCACCGGAATGGGCATCGTCTCATCCATCGGAAACAACACCCAGGAAGTGCTCGCGAGCCTTTACGAGGCGAGGCCGGGCATCACCCGCGCCGAAAAATACGCCGAACTGGGCTTTCGCTCGCAGGTGCAGGGCGCCCCGACGCTGAACCCCGCCGAGGTGATCGACCGCCGCGCCATGCGCTTCCTCGCCGAGGGCGCCGCCTGGAACCACGTCGCCATGGAGCAGGCGATCCAGGATTCCGGGCTTGAGCCGAACGAGGTCTCCAACGAGCGCACCGGCATCATCATGGGTTCGGGCGGCCCCTCCGCCCGCACCATCGTCGAGGCCGCCGACATCACCCGCACCAAAGGGCCGAAGCGGGTCGGCCCGTTCGCGGTGCCGAAAGCGATGTCGTCGACCGCTTCCGCCACGCTGGCCACCTGGTTCAAGATCAAGGGCGTCAACTATTCGATCTCGTCAGCCTGCGCGACCTCCAACCACTGCATCGGCAACGCCTACGAGACGATCCAGTGGGGCAAGCAGGACATCATGTTCGCCGGCGGCTGCGAGGAACTCGACTGGTCGCTGTCGGTGCTGTTCGACGCCATGGGGGCGATGTCGTCGAAGTACAACGACACGCCGGCCACCGCCTCGCGCGCCTATGATGTCAATCGCGACGGCTTCGTGATCGCCGGCGGCGCCGGCGTCGTGGTGCTGGAAGAACTTGAGCACGCCAGGGCGCGCGGCGCGCGCATCTACGGCGAGGTGGTCGGCTACGGCGCCACCTCCGATGGCTACGACATGGTGGCGCCTTCCGGCGAGGGCGCCGAGCGCTGCATGCGCATGGCGATGGCAACGGTCAAGGGGCCGGTCGATTACATCAACCCGCACGCCACCTCGACGCCGGCCGGCGATCCGCCGGAGATCGAGGCGATCCGAAAGGTGTTCGGCCGCGGCGATGCGTGCCCGCCGATTGCGGCGACCAAATCGCTGACCGGCCATTCCCTCGGCGCCACCGGCGTGCAGGAGGCGATCTATTCGCTGCTGATGATGAACAACGGCTTCATCTGCGAGAGCGCCAACATCCAGGAGCTGGACCCGGTGTTTTCCGACATGCCGATCGTGCGCCAGCGCATCGACAATGCGCACGTCGGCACCGTGCTGTCGAACTCCTTCGGCTTCGGGGGCACCAACGCCACGCTGGTGTTCAAACGGCTCGATGCGTGACATCGCGCGCGCCGGTCCGATGATTGGAGCGCAAAACGTTTTTTTGTCGTGGCTGGACTTGTTCCGGCCATCCACGCCTTCAATCATCCAGTCCACGTTCGTCAGACGTGGCTGCCCGGCACAAGGCCGGGCATGACGGAGCTACCCATGACACAATTGATGCACGGCAAGCGCGGCCTCGTCATGGGCGTCGCCAACGATCACTCGATCGCCTGGGGCATCGCGCGGACGCTGGCCGCGCACGGCGCGGAACTGGCCTTCACCTATCAGGGCGAGGCGCTCGGCCGCCGCGTCAAGCCGCTTGCTGAATCGGCCGGCGCCAAACTCGTGCTGCCGTGCGACGTCGAGGACGAAGCCAGCGTCGATGCCGCCTTCGCCTCGCTGAAGGAGGCATGGGGCCATCTCGACTTCGTCGTCCACGCCATCGCCTTCTCCGACCGGAGCGAACTGAAGGGCCGCTACGCCGACACCACGCGCGATAATTTTTCGCGCACCATGCTGATTTCCTGCTTCTCCTTCACCGAGATCGCAAGGCGTGCCGCCGACCTGATGCCGGAGAGCGGCGGCGCGATGCTGACACTCACTTACGGTGGCTCGACACGGGTGATGCCGAACTACAACGTGATGGGTGTCGCCAAGGCGGCGCTGGAAGCGAGCGTGCGCTACCTCGCCGCCGACTTCGGCCCGCGTGCCATCCGCGTCAACGCCATCTCGGCCGGGCCGATCCGCACGCTGGCCGGCTCCGGCATCGCCGATGCGCGGGCGATGTTCGCGTTCCAGCAGCGCCATGCGCCGCTGCGCCGCACCGTGACCATCGACGAGGTCGGCGGCGCCGCGCTGTATCTGTTGTCCGATCTCGCAACCGGCGTCACCGGCGACATCCACTATGTCGATTCCGGCTACAACATCATTTCGATGCCGCAGCCCGACGAGTTGAAGGGCGACGAAGGATAGTTCGTCGGCCCTTTCCTCCCCCGAAAGCGGGGGAGGATTGCGATGACGCGCCGATCATAAACGGAAAAAGGGCGGCCCTGCGACCGCCCTTTCGATCCGAGATATGTTGCAGGCGTTACTCGCCGGCGGCCTCGTGCGGCGCCGCGCCGTTGTGATCGGCACGTTCCGCCTTGGCCTTGGCCTCCAGGTCCTCGCCGGTCTCCTGATCGACCGCCCGCATCGACAGCCGGGTCTTGCCGCGGTCGTCGAAGCCCAAGAGCTTGACCTTGACCTTGTCGCCTTCCTTGACGACATCGGAGGTCTTCTGCACGCGGCCGGCCGCAAGCTGGCTGATGTGCACGAGGCCGTCCTTGGCGCCGAAGAAGTTCACGAAGGCGCCGAACTCCATCACCTTGACCACGGTGCCGTCGTAGATCTGGCCGACCTCCGGGTCGGAGGCGATCGACTTGATCCACTTGATCGCCGCCTTGATCGCGTCGCCCGAGGCGGAGGCCACCTTGACGGTGCCGTCGTCCTCGATATTGACCTTGGCGCCGGTCTTCTCGACGATCTCGCGGATCACCTTGCCGCCGGTGCCGATTACTTCGCGGATCTTGTCGGTGGGGATCGAGAACACCTCGATGCGCGGGGCATGTTCGCCCAGTTCGGCACGCGCGGTGTCGAGCGCCTTGGACATCTCGCCGAGGATGTGCATGCGCCCGTCCTTGGCCTGGCCGAGCGCCACCTGCATGATCTCCTCGGTGATGCCGGCGATCTTGATGTCCATCTGCAGCGAGGTGATGCCGCGCTCGGTGCCGGCCACCTTGAAGTCCATGTCGCCGAGATGGTCCTCGTCGCCGAGGATGTCGGAGAGCACCGCATAGCGTTCGCCTTCGAGGATCAGGCCCATGGCGATGCCGGCGGTCGGGCGCTTGAGCGGCACGCCGGCGTCCATCAGCGACAGCGAGGCGCCGCACACCGACGCCATCGACGAGGAGCCGTTCGACTCGGTGATCTCGGAGACCACGCGCAAGGTGTAGGGAAACTCGTGATGCGGCGGCAGCACCGGGTGGATCGCGCGCCAGGCGAGCTTGCCGTGGCCGATCTCGCGGCGGCCGGGCGACCCCATGCGGCCGGTTTCGCCGACCGAATAGGGCGGGAAGTTATAGTGCAGCAGGAAGGTTTCCTTGTAGGTGCCCGACAAGGCATCGATGTACTGTTCGTCCTCGCCGGTGCCGAGCGTGGTGACGACCAGCGCCTGGGTCTCGCCGCGGGTGAACAGCGCCGAGCCATGGGCGCGCGGCAGCACGCCGACTTCGGCGACGATCGGGCGCACGGTCTTGACGTCGCGGCCGTCGATGCGGCGGCCGGTGTCGAGGATGTTCCAGCGCACGATCCTGGCCTCGATGTGCTTGAACACCGCGGCGATCCGCAGCTTGTCGTAGGCCGGCTCGGCGCCTTCGGCGAAGTAATGCGCCATCACCTTGGCCTTGGCGGCCGCGACCGCATCCTGGCGATCCTGCTTGACGGCAATGGCGTAAGCTGCGCGCAGGTCCTGCTCGACGAGGCCGAGGATCTCGCGCTCCAGCGCCGCATCGTCCGCCACCGCGACCTCGCGCGGCTCCTTGGCGGCCTTCTCGGCCAGATCGATGATCGCCTTGATCACCGGCTGGAAGTGACGGTGGCCGAACATCACGGCGCCGAGCATCACCTCTTCCGGCAGCTCCTTGGCCTCGGATTCGACCATCAGCACGGCGTCGCCGGTGCCGGCGACGACCAGGTCGAGCTGGGTATCGGCCATCTCGTCGAGCGTCGGGTTGAGGATGAATTCGTCGTTGACGAAGGCGACGCGCGCCGCGCCGATCGGCCCCATGAACGGCGCGCCGGACAGCGTCAGCGCCGCCGAGGCAGCAACCATGGCGACGATGTCGGGGTCGTTCTCGAGGTCGTGCGACAGCGTGGTGACGATGACCTGGGTGTCGCAGCGATAGCCGGCGGCGAACAACGGGCGGATCGGCCGGTCGATCAGGCGCGAGACCAGCGTTTCCTTCTCGGTCGGACGGCCTTCGCGCTTGAAGTAACCGCCCGGAATGCGGCCGGCGGCGTAGGTCTTTTCCTGGTAGTTGCAGGTCAGCGGCAGGAAGTCGATGCCTTCCTTCGGCGTCTTGGCCGACACCACGGTGGCCAGCACGATGGTCTGGCCGTAGGTGGCGACGACGGCGCCGTCGGCCTGACGGGCGACCTTGCCGGTTTCAAGTTTGAGCGGACGGCCGCCCCAGTCGAGTTCGACGGTGTGGGTCTTGAACATTGGGTCTGTCTCTCATCGGTTCGCCGGCAGGCCGAAAGCCATGAGCAAGACGGCGAGCCGCTGATCGGCGCGGGAAAAGCGCGATGTCAGCGGCCGGCGATCCTGCCATAGCTTCGTCCTGTCCGGTCCATGCGGGCTTGGTGCCCGCAGCGCCCAGCGGCCGGAATGCCGCGGAACGCCGTTGCGCCTTTTGCAGTCTTGCAGGTTGCAGTCTTGCAAGGCGCAACGCAAAACGCGCGCGCCGCTGTCGGCGCGCGCATCGCCGTCTTAGCGGCGAATATTGTGCTTTTCGAGCAGCGACCGGTAGCGCGCCTCGTCCTTCTTGCGAACATAGTCGAGAAGGGCGCGGCGGGTCGCCACCAGCTTAAGCAGGCCGCGGCGCGAATGGTTGTCCTTGCCGTGGCTGCGGAAATGCTCAGTCAGATTGTTGATGCGCTCGGACAGGATGGCAACCTGTACCTCCGGCGAGCCGGTGTCGCCGGCCTTGGTGGCGTAGGTCTTGATCAGTTCCGCCTTGCGCTCAGCGGTAATCGACATCGTCAAACGTCCTTGTTGCGGCCGGCGCTGGCAGTCAGCCCGGTCAAGTTGAACACGCGCCTGGGGATCAGTTCGCCATTGCCCAGTTCGGCGAGGGCCAGAAGCCGGCCGCCGACGGTGACATAAACCATGCCGCTGGAAATGGGCGCATCCCGTCCGCGCAACAGAACGGCCTGGCCCCGATGGAGCCTGGCCGCGTCCGCCCGTGTGACGGCCAGCGCCGGGATGTCGTCCAGCGCGGTCTCAACGGGCAGCAGGATGTCGGCGAGACTGCCCTCGCCGGACGCGGCTCTATCGCACAAACTTCCCAGCCGATCCAGCGGAATCATGTCCTGTTCGCCGAACGGGCCGGTCCGGGTGCGGCGCAGCGCGCAAATATGACCATAGCAGCCGATGAGCCGGCCGAGGTCGCGGGCGAGCGCCCGCACATAGGTGCCCTTGCCGCATTCGGCCTCGAACACCATGGTGTCGCTATCCGGCTGATCGGTCACGGACAGGCGGAAAATCTCGACGCTGCGGGACTTCAGTTCCACGACCTCGCCGTCGCGCGCCAGGTCATAGGCGCGCTCGCCTGCGATCTTGATCGCCGAATAGCGCGGCGGCACCTGCTCGATCACGCCCGTGAAGCGCGGCAACAGCGCCTCGACCTGGGCAAGCGTCGGCCGCGCCTCGCTCGTCGCCACCACCGCGCCCTCGCTGTCATCGGTGTCGCGCTCCTCGCCGAAGCGCACGGTAAAGCGGTAGCGTTTGCGGCCGTCCATCACGAACGGCACCGTCTTGGTCGCTTCCCCCATGGCGATCGGCAGGCCGCCGGTGGCGAGCGGATCGAGGGTGCCGGCATGGCCGGCGCGCTTGGCCTTGAACAGCCGCTTGACGATCGCAACCGCATGCGTCGAGGTCATGCCGATCGGCTTGTCCAGCACGATCCAGCCGTGCACGTCGCGCTTGTCGCGCTTCGGCTTGCCTTGATGGTGCTTGCCTTGACCCTGTTTACCCTGGCGCGGATCGCCGGGGCGGAACGCGGGCGGCGGGGCGGCGTCGGTGTGTCGGTTGTTGTCGGTCATCTCTGGCACTGCGGCGGAGCGGGTCAGGGTGTCGATGGCTGTCACGTTTCGTCCGAATCCTGTTCGAGGTCGCGTTGCACCTGCGGTGTTCTCAGTAATTTCTCGATCCGTTCCGCTTCGTCGAATCGTTCGTCGGCGCGAAAACGGATGTCAGGTGCAAATTTCAGGTTAACGCGGTGCGCGATCGCGCCGCGCAGGAAGCGTTTGTTGCGGTTGAGCGCGGCCAGCACCGTCTCGGTGCCCTCGCCGCCGAGCGGCAGCACATAAATGGTCGCAAGCTTGAGGTCCGGCGACATCCGTACCTCGGGCACGGTGACGAGCCTGCCCTCAAGCTCGGGATCATGCACGCCGCCTTCCGCCAGGAGGCCGGCGATCGCGTGGCGCACCAGTTCGCCGACCCGCAACTGGCGCTGCGAGGCGCCGGGAACGTCGCCGCTTTTTCTGCGATGAGAAGCCATGAGCATCCTGGTGGAAAATCAACCCGTCATGGCCAGGGCATAGCCGTTTGAAGAACGGCGTCGCTTCGCTCGCCTATGCCCGGGCCATCCATTCCCTCTTTTCCCTCCCCCGCTTGCGGGGGAGGGTTAGGGAGGGGGCGAATTCATTGGAAAAGACGTGGATGGCCGGACCAAGTCCGGCCATAACGCCTCGTTCTCTCTCTTCCTCAGCGCGTCCTGAAGACTCGGACTCACAGCGAGCGCTGAATGGTCTCCACGCGGTAGCACTCGATCACGTCATCAGGACGCATGTCCTGATAGTTCTCGAACGACATGCCGCACTCCATGCCGCTCGACACTTCCTTGACGTCGTCCTTGAAGCGCTTGAGCTGGGCCAGCTTGCCCTCATGGATCACCACGTTGTCGCGAATCAGACGGACATTGGCGCCGCGTTCCACGGTGCCGTCGGTGACGAGGCAGCCGGCGATCTTGCCGACCTTGGAGATGTTGAACACCTCCTTGATACGGGCGTTACCGAGCATGGTCTCGCGCAGCGTCGGCGCCAACAGGCCGCTCATCGCCTTCTTCACGTCGTCCACGAGGTCGTAGATGATGTTGTAGTAGCGGATCTCGATGCCGTCGCGCTTGGCGGCGTCACCCGCTTCCTTGTGGGCACGGACGTTGAAGCCGATGATCGCGGCGTTGAAGCCGGCCGCCAGCGTCACGTCGGATTCGCTGATGCCGCCGACGCCGGCGTGCAGCACGCGCGCGCCGACCTCCTCGGTGCCGAGCTTCTCCAGCGAGCCGATGATCGCCTCCAGCGTGCCCTGCACGTCAGCCTTGATGACCAGCGGGAATTCCTTGCGGCCCGCGGTCTTGAGCTGCGACATCATCTGTTCGAGCGAGCCGCGCATCCCGGCCGAGCGCGCCGCCTGCTTCTCGCGCTTCTGGTGGGCGCGATAGTCGGTGATCTGGCGCGCGCGCGCTTCGTTCTCGACCACCGCGAGACGGTCGCCGGCTTCCGGCGGGCCGTTGAAGCCGAGCACCTCGACCGGCACCGAAGGACCGGCCGACTGCACGGTGGCGCCCTGATCGGAAATCAGCGCGCGGACGCGGCCCATCTCGGCGCCGGCAACGACGATGTCGCCGACATGGAGGGTGCCGCGCTGCACCAGCACGGTGGCGACCGGACCACGGCCGCGATCGAGCTTGGCCTCGACCACGGTGCCCTCGGCGGCGCGGTCGGGATTGGTCTTCAGTTCAAGCAACTCGGCCTGCAGCGCGATCATCTCCAGGAGCTTGTCGAGATTGGTACCGTTCTTGGCCGACACCTCGACGTCGACGGTATCGCCGCCGAACGACTCGACCTGCACCTCGTGCTGCAACAGTTCGGTGCGCACGCGCTCGGGTTTTGCGTCCGGCTTGTCGATCTTGTTGATGGCAACGATGATCGGCACCCGCGCCGCCTTGGCGTGATTGATGGCCTCGATGGTCTGCGGCATGACGCCGTCGTCGGCCGCCACCACCAGCACCACGATATCCGTCACCTTGGCGCCGCGCGCACGCATCGCGGTGAAGGCGGCGTGACCGGGGGTGTCGATGAAGGTGATCTTGCCGCCGGAGGGCGCGGCGACCTGGTAGGCGCCGATATGCTGGGTGATGCCGCCGGCCTCGCCCGAGACCACGTTGGCATGGCGCAGCGCGTCGAGCAGCGAGGTCTTGCCGTGATCGACGTGGCCCATCACGGTGACCACCGGCGGACGCGGCAACTGGTTGCTCTCGTCCTCGTCGGCAACGTCGAACAGACCTTCCTCGACGTCGGAGGCGGCGACGCGCTTGACGGTGTGGCCAAGCTCCTCGGCGATGAGCTGGGCGGTATCGGCGTCGATCACGTCGGTGATCTTCACCATCTGGCCCTGCTTCATCAGCATGCGGATCACGTCCACCGCGCGCTCGGACATGCGGTTGGCGAGTTCCTGAATGGTGATCGCCTCGGGGATCGTCACCTCGCGCGACAGCTTTTCCTTCGGTTCGTTCGCCGCAGCGCCCTTGAGGCGCTGGGTGCGGCGGCGGAACGAGGCGATCGACCGCTCGCGCACATCGTCGGCATTGAGCGCCGTCACCAGCGTCAGCCGGCCGCGCTGCTTCTGCGGCGCCGGCTTGGCGGCGGGCTTGGG
>JBARWE010000119.1:0-4693 GCA_049646625.1 Xanthobacteraceae bacterium | reverse complement strand
GCGCGCCACCGCAGCGCATGACGGCGGCGCGGCGCCGTGTGCTGGCCGTGCTGGCTGACGGTCTGCTGCACGGCAAGGCCGATGCCGCGCGCGAGGCCGGCGTCTCTACGGGTGTGATCGACGGGCTGGTGGATGAGGGCACGCTGAGCGTCGAGCCGCTGCCGAAGCCGCCGGCGCCGCCGGCGCCCGACCCGCAATTCGCCGCGCCCGATTTCTCGCCCGAGCAGGAGCCGGCGGTGACGGCGATGCGCGCGCTCGCAGCCGGCGATTCGTTCCGCGTGGCGCTGCTCGACGGCGTCACCGGCTCCGGCAAGACGGAGGTGTATTTCGAGGCGGTTGCCGAAATAGCGCGGCGCGGCCGGCAGGTGCTGATCCTGATGCCGGAGATTGCGCTGACCGGCCAGTTCCTCGACCGCTTCGCCGCGCGCTTCGGGGTGCGGCCGCTGGAGTGGCATTCCGAGTTGACGCCACGCCGCCGCGCCCGCACCTGGGCGCAGGTGGCGGAGGGCGAGGCGAGCGTCGTGGTCGGGGCGCGCTCGGCGCTGTTTCTGCCTTACGCCGATCTCGGCCTGATCATCGTCGATGAGGAGCACGACCAGGCCTACAAGCAGGACGAGGGCGCCCATTACCACGCCCGCGATATGGCGGTGGTGCGCGCGCACATCGCAAAGATCCCGATCGTGCTGGCCTCCGCCACGCCCTCGGTCGAAACGGAAGTGAATGCGCGAAGCCACCGCTACCAGCGCATCGCATTGCCCTCGCGCTTCGGCGGCCAGACCATGCCGCGGATCGAGGCCATCGATCTGCGGCGCGAAGGCCCCCCGCGCGGCCGCTTCATCTCGCCGCCGCTGGCGCAGGCGGTCAGAATTGCGGTCGAGCGCGGCGAGCAGGCGCTGCTGTTCCTCAACCGGCGCGGCTATGCGCCGCTGACGCTGTGCCGCGCCTGCGGCCATCGCTTCTCGTGCACCATCTGCGATGCCTGGCTGGTCGATCACCGTTTCCGCAATCGGCTGGTCTGTCATCACTGCGGCTTCTCGATGCCGCGCCCGCATCAGTGCCCGCAATGCGGCGCCGAGGAGACGCTGGCTGCCATCGGTCCCGGCGTCGAGCGGTTGCAGGAGGAAGCGGCGGCGCTGTTTCCCGAGGCGCGCACCATGGTGCTCTCCAGCGATCTCATCACCTCGATCGAGACCATGCGCGCCGAGCTTGCCGAGATTGCCGAGGGGCGCGTCGATATCGTCATCGGCACGCAATTGGTCGCCAAGGGCCACCACTTCCCGCGGCTCAATCTGGTCGGCGTGATCGACGCCGACCTCGGCCTTGCCAACGGCGATCCACGCGCCGCCGAGCGGACGTTTCAGTTGCTCAATCAGGTAATCGGCCGCGCCGGGCGTGAGCAGGGCCGCGGTCTGGGATTCTTGCAGACGCATCAGCCCGAACATCCGGTGATCAAGGCGCTGGTCGCCTGCGACCGCGAGGCGTTCTACGACAGCGAGATCGCCAGTCGCGAGCGCACCGGCTATCCGCCGTTCGGGCGGCTGGCGGCGCTGATCGTCTCAGGTGGCGATCGCCCGGCAACAGAGGGCTTTGCCCGGCGACTGGCGGCGGTGGCGCCACGCCACAAAGAGATTGCCGTGCTCGGCCCGGCGGAGGCGCCGCTCGCGGTGATCAAGGGCCGCTATCGCTTCCGCCTGCTGGCGAAAGCGGCGCGCGGCGCCGACCTGTCGTCGTATCTGCGCCAGTGGATGGCCGGCGCGCACAAGCCGACCGGCAGCCTCAAGCTGGAAATCGACGTCGATCCGCAGAGTTTTCTGTAGACGGCCGCGCCCTAGAAATCGCCGGCGATGGTCGAGAGCATGCGCAACAGCGCCGCGCGGTCGGCCGGCCCCAGCAGCTTTGTCAGGCGCGCCTCGTGCCGGGTGGCGATCAGCTTCTTGGCGCGTTGCAGCGTGGCGCGTCCCTTGTCGGTCAGAACCAGCACATGCGAGCGGCGGTCGTTCTCGGAACGCCGGCGCAGGCACAGCCCGCGCGCCTCCAGCGCGTCAAGCATGGCAACGAAATTCGGCCGCTGGATGCCGAGCGTCGAGGCGATCTCGGTCTGGTTGCGGCCCGGGTTGCGGTCGATCAGCAGCAGCACGGAAAACTGCGCCGGCGTCAGTTGCAGCGTGGCGACGCAGCGCAGGAAATCGTCGAACACCCGGAGCTGGGCACGCTTGAGCGCGTAGCCGAGCAGATCCGACAGTTCGCCAAGTTCGATCGTCTCAGCCAACCCGGCCGCCGGCTCCGCTTTCGACTGGGCCATCCTCTGTTTCGCTCCCCTTGCCTGCCGCCCCGTTGGCAGGGCTGCGCCCCGATATGTTGATCGGGTTGCGGCAGCTCGAAAATCGTTGCCCCGGCTCGCCGACATGCACTAGTGTCCCGGGTTCGAGGTTCACCTTATGTCGCAGCGCACTCGTTAAAGCGAACGTCCGAACCGCCACACCGGCACGGTCGGGCCGGGTCGATCCGGCCGGTCGCGGGCCTTGAGATTATATCCGATAATCGTTATCGGTTATACTAAATCGGGTGCCGTCCGGCTGCCGGAGGGTGCCGCCCGCGGTTTTTTCCGTGGCTCAACGTGCCGTCGCTTGGGGGGAGCGCCCGGTCTTGAACGCGACCATTCTGCTGTTCCTGCTGCAGGACGGCATCACCAACGGTGCGATTTACGCGCTGCTCGGGCTTGCGCTCGTGCTGGTGTTCGCGGTGACGCGGGTGATCCTGATTCCGCAAGGCGAGTTCGTCACCTACGGCGCGCTGACCTATGCCGCGCTCGCCTCCGGCAAGTTTCCCGATACTGCGCAACTGGCGTTCGCCATGGGGCTGGTCGCCTTCGTGTTCGATCTGGTCGCCGGCCGCCGCGCCTTTCACCTGCGCCGCACCGCAAGTTCCTTCGCCGTCAACGTGGTGTTGCCCGGCGTGGTGCTGGCGGCGACGCTTGCCCTTGCCGGCCGCAAGAACCCGGTGGCGGTCGATGTCGCGCTGGCGCTGTCGATCGTCGCCTGCATCGGCCTCTACCTCTACCGCATCGTTTACCAGCCGATCGCCCATGCCTCGGTGCTGACGCTGCTGATCGCCTCGGTTGGCGCGCATCTGGCGATGCAGGGGTTCGCGCTGGTGTTCTTCGGCGCCGAAGGCTTGCGCGGGCCGGCGATCTCCGACGTCTCGTTTTCGGTCGGCGCCTTGATGTTCACCGGCCAGAGCCTTGGCGTCTACGCGATCACGGCGGCGCTGATCGTCGGGCTGTGGCTGTTCTTCGGCTTTACGCTTTATGGCCGCGCGCTGCGCGCCACCGCCGTCAACCGGCTGGGCGCGCGGCTGGTCGGCATCCGCACCTCGCTTTCGGGCCGCATGGCCTTCCTGCTCGCGGCGGTGATCGGCGGCATTTCCGGCATCCTGATCGTGCCGATCACCACGCTCTACTACGACACCGGCTTCATCATCGGCCTGAAGGGCTTTGTCGTCGCCATCATCGGCGGCCTCGTCAGCTACCCGATCACCGCCGCGGCGGCGATCGGGGTCGGCATCATCGAGGCATTCTCCTCGTTCTACGCCAGCAACTACAAGGAGGTGATCGTCTTCACCCTGATCCTGCCCATCCTTGTATTGCGCTCGCTGGCCGCCCCCGAGGTGGAAGAGGAACAGGACTGACGATGCGCGCCCGCCTGCCGATCCTCATCTTCGCGCTGGTGATGGCCGCCATCCCCTTCGTGCCGGACATTCCGCCGTTCTGGCTGGTGCTGCTCAACAATATCGGGCTGGCGGCGCTGGTGGCGATGGGCCTGGTGCTGCTCACCGGCGTCGGCGGCCTGACCTCGTTCGGCCAGGCGGCGTTCTGCGGCTTCGGCGCCTATACCACCGCGGTTTTCTCCACCGCCTATGGGGTGTCGCCGTGGCTGACGCTGCCGCTGGCGCTCATCGTCAGCGGGTTGGCGGCGGTGATCCTCGGCCTGATGACGGTCAGGCTGTCCGGCCACTATCTGCCGCTCGGCACGCTGGCCTGGGGCCTTGCGCTCTACTACCTGTTCAGCAAACTGGAATTCCTTGGCCGCAACGACGGCATCTCCAGCATTCCGCCGCTGTCGATCGGCGACTATCGCATGCTGAGCGCGGAGGCGATCTACTATGCGATCTGGGCTGCCGTCATCATCTCGGCGATCCTGACGCTCAACCTGCTCGATTCCCGTACCGGCCGCGCCATCCGCGCGCTGCGCCGCGGCCACGTCGCCGCCGAAGCCTTCGGGGTGCAGACGGCGCGCGCCAAGCTCCTGGTATTCATCTATGCCGCGGTGCTGGCGGGCCTGTCCGGCTGGCTTTACGCTCACTTCCAGCGCACGGTGAACCCGACCCCGTTCGGCCTGCTCGCCAGCATGGAATATCTGTTCATCGCCGTGGTCGGCGGCGCCGGCCATGTCTGGGGCGCGGTGCTCGGCGCCGGCGTGGTGGTGATCCTCAAGGAGGTGCTGCAGAACGCGGTGCCGGCGATCTTCAACGTGCAGGCGCAGTTCGAGATCATCGTGTTCGGCATCATGCTGTTCGTGCTGTTGCAGGTGGCGCCGACCGGGATGTGGCCGCGGCTGATGGCGCTGTGGCCGTGGCGGGCGCCGCCGAAAGCGGTCGACACCGGGGCCGCGCCGCTCGCCGCGCGCGGCAAGAC
>JBARWE010000118.1:0-6915 GCA_049646625.1 Xanthobacteraceae bacterium | reverse complement strand
CCGCGCCCGCAGCCCGACCGTCGGGGTCGCGCCAGTCGATCATGGCTCGGTCGCCGCCACCGGCGCAGCGCTGCCGGCACCACTTGGCTGCGCCTGCCCGGTGTCCTCCAGCCCGACCAGTGCGATCTTGAGATAGCCGGCCTCGCGCAACAGGTTCATCACCTTCATCAGTTCGTTATAGGCCACCGCCCCGTCGGCGCGCAGGAACACGCGCTGCTCGCGGTCGTTGCTGGTCTGCCGGTCCAGCGTCGCCTGCAGGGCGTCGCGCGGCACGTCGTCATTGCCGAGCGCGAGCGTGAGATTCTGCTTCACGGTCAGGAACAACGGCTTGTCCGGGCGCGGCTGCGGCTGGGCGTTCGACACCGGCAGGTCGACGGCCACGTCCACCGTGGACAGCGGTGCCGCCACCATGAAGATGATCAGCAGCACCAGCATCACGTCGATGAACGGCGTGACGTTGATCTCGCTCAGTTCATCGATGCCGCCGTCCTGCGGATCTTTAAGCGATACGGCCATGACGTATCACTCGGCGGCAGGGCGGAGATGCGTCAGCGGCACCACCGAGGACGGCTCGGCGAGGCCGCGCTCCTGCCGCTCCAGATCGCGCGAGATGTGCTGGATGATCTCGCCGGAGGCGTCCGACAACAACGCGCGATAGCTCGCAAGCGCCCGCGCGAACACGTTGTAGATGATCACGGCCGGAATCGCGGCGACCAGGCCGAGCGCGGTCGCCAGCAGCGCCTCGGCGATGCCCGGCGCCACCACGGCAAGATTGGTGGTCTTGCTTTGGCTGATGCCGATGAACGAGTTCATGATGCCCCACACTGTGCCGAACAGGCCGACGAACGGGGCGGTGGCGCCGATGGTGGCCAACAGCCCGGTGCCGCGGGCGATGTCGCGGCCGGCCTTCGCCTCGATACGCGACAGCGCGATGGCGAGCCGCTCCTTGATGCCCTCGGCCGAAAGGTCCGGTGAGCGCCGCACTTCCCGCTCGGCCGCCGCCATCAGTTCGGCCACCACGCCCTTGCGGGTCCAGCCGCCATCGATGGCGACGCGCGCGGCCTCGAGATTATCGGCGCGCGTCAGCTTGCGCACGCAACTGCGTGCCCGCCGCCGCGCCGCCGCCAGTTCCAGCCCCTTGGCGAACCAGATCGTCCATGTCACCAGCGAGGCAAAGGCCAGCCCGACCATCACCGCCTTCACGACGATGTCGGCCTGCACGAACATCCCCCACGGCGACAGGTCATGCGGCAACGCCGAAGCAGAAACCGATGGAGAAAGTGCAGGCGTGGGCGCAACGGCACCCGGCACGGGTTGCGGGGCCGGCGGCGCGGCAGTCGGCGCATCGACCGATGTCGCGGCAGCCGGTGCATCGATGGCTGATGGCAACGCCGGGTTGCCGGAGGGTGCTTCTGCGTCCGGCGAATCGGCGGTGGCCGGTGGCGATGGCTGTACGGCCGGTGCAGGTGCCTGCATCTCGCTGCCGCTCTGCGCCAATGCGGCCCCGACGATCGGCGAACCGATCAGCCCAGGCACAACCATAAACACGACCAGCAGCCTGGCAGCCCACGCTGTCGAGAGATTTCCTGATTTCGGCATCATGACGCGACGTCTCTCTATGTGGTTCGATCCGACTGATAACGCTGCACGGAATCGAAACGCTTTCGTGCAGAAAGGATTCTGGTTTCCGACAAGCACGGATCGAAAGGATGCTTTCATCAACCACTCCTTCAGTCGGTTCTCGCTTGTCGAAGCGACATATCCCCCGATTGCGTGCGACAAAAACCGTTGTGCGACGAAAGGTAGCTTTCAGGCCGAGATTGTTATCAGCGTGAAATTATTCGAACTTCTTTTCAATGGTTTCTTGAAGCAAGCCAACCTCTGCTAAGCGATATTGTTCTGTCTGACAATGCGTTGGCGTTGCTTCTTTAGATGTGTTCTACAAATTCGGGAGTTTGCTTCCTGTAATAGCTGCCGTCCTGACAGGTGTTTCCTTGGGGGCAGCAATTGATGAACGGAAGACTTGAGAGCCAATTTTACTCGACGATCTCGCATCTCGCGTTGTCGGCGGGTCTTGCTGTGTCGCTATCCGCGGTGTCGCAGTCGGCTTCCGCGCAACAGCCGTCGCGATCCGCCACACCTCCTTCCAGCAACATTGTTCTGGACACCATCAACGTTGAAGGTGCCCCAGGCACGGCGGAAAATGATGGATCCTACGCTGTCACCAGCGCGTCGTCTCCGAAGCAGACGGCTCCCCTGTTGGACACGCCGCAAACGGTGACGGTCGTGCCGCAGGCCGTTATTCGCGAGACCGGCGCGCGCAATCTCACGGAAGTCCTGCGCAATACTCCCGGAATCACTTTTGACGGTGGCGAGAACGGGTTCGGGACCTCGACGAACACCTTCAAGATGCGCGGGTTCGATTCAAGCGGCAGCGTCTTCATGGACGGTGCGCGCAGTTCGGGCGCGTTCCCGCGCGATACATTCAATGTCGACCGCGTGGAGGTATTCAAGGGGGCCGCCGCCGATAACGGGCGCGGCAATGCCGGTGGCTACGTCAACATGATGACCAAGCTTCCTTCGCTGCAGAACTTTACCAGCGGTGAGGTAGGCATCGGCTTCTCCGAATACGGCAACCAGCCTCAGAAGCGTGGAACGGTGGATCTGAACTATGTTGTCGCGCCGAACACGGCCGTGCGCTTCAACGGCATGCTCGAAGGCAGCGGCGTGCCGGGCCGCGACCTGGCGGAGAACAAGGCATGGGGCGTGGCCCCCTCGGTCGCGCTTGGGCTGGGGACGGACCTGCGGGCGTTTCTGTCGTACGAGCATCTGTCGCGCCGTGACCGGCCCGACTGGGGCGTGCCGGGGGCAACCGTTCCCGGACTCGTGACCTATAATCCGCTTACCGCGGGCGCTCCGCGCAGTGCATTTTACGGTCTGCGATCCGACTTCGATAATGTCGATGCCGATCGGCTGCTCGGCCGGGTCGAATACGACATCACGCCGCGCGCGACGATCAGCAACCAGACGGTATGGTCGCAGGTCGATCGCACGGCACGCTTCACGATCCCGACCGGCTTCACCGCGCCGGCGACCGTGCCGACCAGCACGCTGTTCTACGACCGGCGCAACCAGTCGGTCAGCAACATCACCAATCTGTCGGTCGATTTCGACACCGGACCGGTCAATCACAAGCTCGCCACCGGTATCGAGTTCAGCCACGAGACCTCGGATGCACTGAGATCCGATCCGGTCGGAACAAGCCCCACCGGTACACGTTACGATCCCAACCTATTCACAAATCTATTTAATCCCAATCCCGACCGCACTGGTGCTGCGCCGTTCAACCCAACGCAAACCAACAGCGCCAAGGTGACGACCGTTGCCGGCTATATCTACGATACCATCAAGCTTTCCGAGCAATGGCAGATCACCGGCGGGTTGCGCGCCGAACACTATAAGGTAGAGGTCGACAGCCGTACCATTGCCGGCGCGCGGACAGGTGTGGGCAGCTTCGATCTCTCGCATACGACGCTGAGCGGCAAGGTCGGCGTGGTGTACAAGCCGGCGCCGAACGGCAGTCTGTATGCGTCGTTCGGCATCTCGCATTTGCCGCCGGGGTCGTATTTGTCCAACGAGGATATTTCCCGCACAGGCGATAATGCCTTTCCGGGTCTCGTGCGCGGGGCCGATCCGGTGCGCTTCCACAACTACGAAATCGGCACCAAGTGGGACTTCTTCAACAAGCGGCTGAATGTCGCCGCGGCGCTGTTCCGCACGGAAAAGGTCAATGCGCCGATCACCGGATGCAGCCACCTCACGTCAAACGCCGTCCCCTGTAGGGATAACGATCTTCTTAAAGGCTATGGCAAGCAGATCGTTCAGGGCGTCGAACTTAGCATTGCCGGCGCCATCACCGAGAACTGGAGCGTGTTTGGCGGCGTCGCCTTCCTCGACAGCCGGCGTGAGCATAGCGCCTATCTCGACCTGGTGCGGCGAAATCTCAACCCTGGTGACTTCACCGCCGGTCCTGGCCTCGGCGGGCCGTGGACCTCGACCAATGGTGACGAACTGGCATTCACTCCGCGCGTCACCGCCAACCTGTGGACCACCTACCGAATCCCCACCACCAACCTCACGGTGGGTGGCGGCATTCAGCATGTCGGCTCATCCTATCTCGGCCGCCCGGACGATGCCAGCCGCATCATCCCCAACGGCAAGTATGGCAAGCTGCCGGCTTACACGCTTGTTCATCTGATGGCGTCCTATGAGGTCTACAAGGACATCCATATCCGGTTCAACGTCGACAACGTGGCCGATACGAAATACGCGGTATCGACCAACTGGCCTGGCAGCCGCGCTTTGCTTGGCCCGTCGCGCACCTATCGGGTGAGCACCAGCTTCAAGTTCTGACGATCCGCCCGCTGGATCGCCGGCCATCGACCGCCTCGTCGCAACCCGCGACGGGGCGGTTTGACGTTGGGCGCTTGCGTGTCTCGCTTGCCGGGTCAGGCGTGGATGCGCAGCGCGCGCAATGCATTGAGGATGACGGCGACGTCGATGACTTCCTGCAACAGCGCGCCTTGCACCGGTGTGAGATAGCCGAAGGCGGCGGCGATCATGCCAAGGACCGAAAGACCGATCCCGACCACCACGCTTTCGATGGCGATGCGACGCGAGCGTCGCGCAATCTCGATCCCCGGCTTCAGATGGTCGAGCCGGTCGACAAGCAGCACGACATCGGCCGCCTCGGCGGAGGCGGCCGCGCCGCGCGCGCCCATCGCCACGCCGACGTCGGCAGCGGCAAGCGCCGGGGCGTCGTTCACGCCGTCGCCCACCATCATGACCGGGCCGTTCTTTCGTTCGGAGAGAACGAGCAGCACTTTCTGGTCCGGGCTTAGCTCCGTCCGCAGTCCGTCAAGCCCAAGACCTTCGGTGACGCGCTCGGCGACCTCGGCGCGATCGCCGGTGGCAAGCAGAATGCGGGAGATGCCCTCGCGGCGCAGCCCCTTCAGCATCGTGGCGATGCCTTCGCGCAGCGGGTCCGTCATCACGAGATGACCTGCCAGCCGGCCGTCCACCGCCAGCGCGACCTGCACCGAACCGGCAGCGAGCGCGGCGTGGTCGCCCGCCTTCTGCCCGGTGTGCCGGGCCACGAAGCTGTTGCCGCCGACCACGAGCCTGTGCCCCTCGACGGTCCCTGCAACCCCTTCGCCGGGGGTCTCCACCACGTCCGAGGGGACGGGAAGGGACAATTCCCGTCCCTTGGCGGCGGCGACGATCGCCTGTGCGACCGGGTGCTTCGAGGCCTGGTCGAGTGCTGCGGCAAAGCGGAGGATGTCCTGCTCCGCCATGCCGAAATGGCTTTCGATCGATACGATCTGCGGGCGGCCGTCCGTCAGCGTCCCGGTCTTGTCGAGGATCAGGATGCGGATGTGGGCCATCGCCTCCAGCACCTTGGCACCCTTGACCAGCACACCGAAATGCGCCGCCCGCGACAGCCCCGCCACCAGCGCCACCGGTACGGCCAGGATCAGCGGGCAGGGGGTGGCCACCACCAGAACCGCGACAGCCCGGATCGGGTCGCCCGTGAACCACCACGCGGCGAAGGCCAGCACGACGGTGATGGCGAGGAAGCCCAGCGACCAGCGGTCGGCCAGCCGCGACATCGGCGCTTTCGAACGTTGCGCCCCCTCGACCAGGCGGACGATGCCGGCATAGGTGCTTTCTTTGGCGCGGCGGCGCGCCATCAGGTCGAAGGCTTCGCCGCTGTTGGTCGCCCCGCTCATCGCCTCGGCCCCCTGGGTGAGGCGGACGGGCAGCGATTCACCGGTCAGTGCCGAAGTGTCGAGAAACGCTCGTTCCGACATCACCGTCCCGTCCACCGGCACCACGTCGCCCTGCCGGATCAGCAGGCGATCGCCCGGCGCCACGTCGTCGAGCGGCACCTCCTCAAGGCCGCCGTTGCGATAGTGCATGGCGGTGCGCGGCACGCGCGACAGAAGGCTGTGCATCTCCCGCCGGGCGCGACCCTCGGCATAGCTCTCCAGAAAATGTCCGCCGGAATACATGACGGCGACGACGGCGGCGGCCAGCGTCTCGCCGAAGGCGAGGGCGGCGGACATCGACAAGGCCGCAACAATGTCGAGTCCGACCTCGCCGCGCCGCAGGCTGCGCAGGATTTCGACGATCAGGGCCGCCAGCGCCGGCGCGACGCCGATGCTCCAGGCGATGTCGGCCTGTGGCGCGTGGCCGGCGAAACGCAGGGCCAACCCGACAACAAGGCCGCCAAGGGCGATGACGAGAAGCGTGATCTTGATGCGGCTGGTGCTTGTATGATCCATGCGCCTGTACTTTTCCCGCCGACATCACCGGCGAAGCTTCTCGGGTAGGCCGCGCGGCGTGCCGCGCGCGGGTGGGGACATCCTATTCCAGCCGGCCGTCGCGAAGCTGGAAGATACGGTCGAAGCGGTCGAAAATCTTCTCATCGTGGGTGACGGCGATGATGGCGGCGTCATGCTCGGCGGCGAGCTTGCGCAGCAGGTCCATGACGATGCCGGCACGTTTGGAATCGAGCGCGGCGGTCGGCTCGTCGGCCAGGATGATGCGCGGGCGGTTGGCGAGCGCGCGGGCGATGGCGACGCGCTGCGCCTCGCCGCCCGAGAGCTTGGCCGGCATGGCGTGCCTGCGGTGGCCGACATCCAGATCGTCGAGCAGCTTGGCCGCCCGCTCGCGCGCGGTCGCGGTATCCACGCCGGCCAGTTGCAGGACGATCGCCACGTTGTCCATTGCATCGAGGAACGGCAGCAGGTTGTGGAATTGAAAGATGAAGCCGATCTTGTCGAGCCGCAGGCGCCGCAGGTCGCCGCGCTGCCATGCGCCGTCATGCAGCACGCGCTCGCCGTCAAGCTCCAT
>JBARWE010000117.1:0-8523 GCA_049646625.1 Xanthobacteraceae bacterium | reverse complement strand
TCGCCGTGATGTCCGGCGGCGGCTCGGATGCGGACTTGTCGGCGGCTGGCTTGTCGGCGGCCTCCTCATCAGGGTCCGGCTCGGCCGTGTCGTTCTGTAATTGCCGCTCCAGCGCGCGCAGCTTGGTGACGTTCTTGCGATGCGCCTCGTAGGTCTCGGTGAAAACGTGCCCGCCCGAGCCGTCGGCAACGAAATAGAGATCGCGGGTTCGCGCCGGATTGGCGGCGGCTTCCAGCGCCGCCCGGCCTGGATTGGCGATCGGCCCCGGCGGCAGGCCATCGATGACATAAGTGTTGTAGGGCGAGGCTTGCGTGATCTCGCTGCGTTTGATCGGACGGCCGAGCGTGCCGCGGCCGCCGACCAGCCCGTAGATGATGGTCGGGTCGGACTGCAACCGCATCTTCTTCTGCAGCCGGTTGACGAACACCGCGGCGACGCGGCTGCGCTCGTCGGCGCGGCTGGTCTCCTTCTCGACGATCGAGGCCAGCGTCACCAGCCGTTCCGGCGAGGCGATCGGCAGGTCGGGCGCGCGCCGCTCCCACGCCTCGGCAAGCGCACGGCGCTGCGCCTGCTGCATGCGTTGGATCACCTGCTCGCGCGGCGTGCCGCGCGCGAACTTGTAGGTCTCCGGCAACAGCGAGCCTTCGGGCGGAATGTTGCGGACCGATCCGGTGAGGATCTCGTTGTCCATCAGCCGCGCCACGATCTGCTCCGAGGTCAGCCCCTCGGGAACGGTGAAAGCATGCAGCACCACCTTGCCGTCGACCATGGTTTCGATCACGTCGCGCAAGGTCGCGCCCTTGGCAAAGGCATATTCGCCCGACTTCAATTCGGAGCGCGCCTTCAACGCCAGCACGCCGGCAAAGAAGCCGAAGCGGTTGCCGTCAATCACGCCGTTACGTTGCAGAATGTCGGCGATGTCGCCGGTGCCGGCCTTGGGGATGGTGACGATCTTGTCCTCGGTCAGGGGACCGGCCGCATCGAGCTTCTGCTTGACGTAGACATATGCGCCGCCGGCGCCAAGCATCGCCAGCAGAATCAGCGTGATGATGGCATTGCCGACGATCACGAACGGATTGCGCGCCCGCGCCGACCGCTTCGGCGGCGGCGGCAGGTGTTCAGGCTCCAGCGCCGCGCGCGGGCTTCGGAGGGAGATCGGCGGCCTGTCGCTCATCGATGCAAAAGCCTCGCATCCTGTCGGTTCGATCGTCGCCGCGACATCCTCGCGGCCGGCTCCCGGAGCCTGGCAGGGCGACTTAACGCCCGAACGCAGCTTCAGAATTTGTCGCCGAATACGGCGAAACGGTGATGATCCCGGCAAGGATCAAGGTTCAGACGGCGATGCGCCGCACAATCAACGATGCATTGGTGCCGCCAAAACCGAAGGAATTCGACAGCGCGACATTGATCTCGCGCGGGCGCGCCTTCAACGGCACCAGATCGATCAAGGTCTCCACAGACGGATTGTCGAGATTGATGGTCGGTGGCGCGACGTTATCGCGAATCGCCAGAATGCTGAAGATCGCCTCGATCGCTCCGGCCGCGCCGAGCAGGTGGCCGGTCGAGGACTTGGTCGAGGACATCGACACGCGCCGGGCCGCATCGCCAAGCAGACGCTGCGCCGCGCCAAGCTCGATCTCGTCGCCGAGCGGCGTCGAGGTGCCGTGCGCGTTGATGTAGTCGAGGTCGGAAGCGGACAGGCCGGCACGCTTGAGCGCCATCGTCATGCAGCGAAAGGCACCATCGCCGTCCGGCGACGGCGCCGAGATATGATAGGCATCGCCCGACATGCCGTAGCCGACCACTTCGGCGTAAATTCGCGCGTCGCGTCGCCGCGCGTGCTCGTATTCCTCCAGCACCACGACGCCGGCGCCCTCGCCCATCACGAAGCCGTCGCGGTCCTTGTCGTAGGGACGCGAGGCCTTTTCCGGGGTGTCGTTGAAACCGCTGGAGAGCGCCCGCATGGCGCAGAAGCCGGCCATGCCGAGCCGGTTGACTGGCGATTCGGCCCCGCCGGCAACCATCACGTCGGCATCGCCAAGCGCGATCAGGCGGCTGGCGTCACCGATCGCATGTGCGCCGGTCGAGCAGGCCGTGACGACGGCGTGGTTCGGCCCCTTGAGGCCGAACTCGATCGAGACGTAACCAGACGCAAGATTGATCAGCCGGCCCGGAATGAAGAACGGCGACAGTCGGCGCGGCCCCTTCTCCTTGAGCAGAATGGCGCCGTCGGCAATGCCGGACAGGCCGCCAATGCCGGAGCCGATCATCACGCCGGTGGCGTGGCGCTCGTCCTCGGTCTGCGGCCGCCAGCCGGAATCATCGAGCGCCTGACGCGCCGCCGCCATGGCAAAGATAATGAAATCATCGACCTTGCGCTGGTCCTTCGGCTCCATCCACTGATCGGGATTGAAGGAGCCATCGGAGCCGTCGCCACGCGGCACCAGGCAGGCGATCTGGCTCGACAGATCGGAGACCTCGAAGGTGTCGATACGGCGCGCGCCGCTCTCGCCGCCCAGCACGCGCTGCCACGTCGTTTCGACACCGCAGCCCAACGGCGACACCATGCCAAGCCCGGTGACGACGACCCGCCTCATCTCAAGCTCCCGGATCAACAGGCACTGACCTCGAACGAACGGCCGGCCGTTCCGTCAAGCACGGTCGGTCCGGCCGGGACGACGCCGCAAACGCGGGGGCGCGCGTCAGCTCTTGGCGTTCTTTTCGAGAAACTTGGTCGCGTCGCCAACGGTCAGGATCGTCTCGGCGGCGTCATCGGGAATCTCGCAGCCGAATTCCTCTTCAAAAGCCATGACGAGTTCGACGGTATCGAGGCTGTCGGCACCCAGATCGTCAATGAAGCTCGCGCTTTCGACCACCTTCTCAGGCTCGACGCCGAGGTGCTCCACCACGATCTTCTTAACCCGCTCGCCAATCTCGCTCATTGCTTCAACCTCGTGCTTGTTCCACTCGACCCTGCCGCGACGCGGTAGAGGCCGCCGTTTCTGCGTGAATACGCCAAAATCCCAAATGTCGCCCGGCCCCGGGCGCCATCTCTGCCGCCATCCGGTGACTGCCGATCCTCTGCGAGATGGCACTCGTTCCGCAACCCCGACGTCCCGAACCTCGGGCCATTCCGGCAACGCCAATATACAGGGTTTGGAAGTCATGCAATGGTGTTGTTGCCCACCCTCGGCGGCGCCCGGTTAACATAGATCGGCGCGCTTGACCACTCGCCGCCTGCGGCTCAAAACCCCCTGTCCACACCGGGCAACCGCTTGCGATCGCAAAATAATCGTATCAGATCATGGCCATTCCGCCATTCACATGAAGGGTCTGGCCGGTGACGTAGGCGGCTTCCTCGGAGGCGAGATAGACCGCCGCCGCCGCGATATCCTGCGGCGTTCCAAGCCGCCCCGCCGGGACTTTCCCAAGCACCGTTTCACGCTGCTTGTCGTTGAGCACGTCGGTCATCGGGGTCGCGATGAAGCCGGGCGCGATGCAATTGGCGGTGACGTTACGCCGCGCATACTCCGCCGCGAGCGACTTGATCATGCCGATCATGCCGGCCTTTGAAGCGGCATAGTTGCCCTGCCCCGGATTACCGGTGACGCCGACCACGGAGGTAATGGCGATGATGCGGCCATAACGCTTGCGCATCATCAGTTTGGTGGCGGCGCGGGTCAGGCGGAACGTCGCCGTCAGATTGACCTTGATGACGTCGTCCCAGTCCTCGTCGCGCAGTTGCACAAACAGATTGTCGCGCGTGATGCCGGCGTTGCACACGAGGACGTCGAGGCCGCCCATCGCCGCCTCCGCCGCCGGCACCAGGGCCTCGACCTCGGCGCTGTCAGCAAGATTGCACGGCAGCACATGGATGCGACCGCCAAGGTCCGCAGCGAGAGCGTCGAGCGCCTCGCGCCGCGTGCCTGAGACCGCGACGGTCGCGCCTTGCGCATGCAGCGCGCGGGCGATGGCGCCGCCGATGCCGCCGGTCGCGCCGGTGACGAGCGCGTTACGGCCTGTCAGATCAAACATGATGTCGCTCCCGTCATGGCTGCGAAAAAGTTGAAGAGCCGTTCAGCGGCGCGTGGCGGCGAGCAGTTCGCTCGCCGCGGCGATATCGGCGGGCGTGCCGACCGCAACGCCGCTGGCACCGTCCGCGATGCGCTTGACAAGGCCGCTCAGCACCTTGCCCGCACCGATCTCAAGAAATGTCGTCACGCCGTGGACCGCCATGAAGGCGACTGACTCCCGCCAGCGCACCGTTCCCGTGACCTGCTCGACCAGATGACGGCGAATCGCATCGGGATCGCTGACCGGCGCCGCCAGCACGTTGGCGACCAGCGGCGCGGCCGGCGCGGCAATCGACACCCCGGCCAGCGCCTCGGCCATGGCATCGGCGGCCGGCTGCATCAGCGCACAATGGAACGGGGCGGACACCGGCAGCAGCATCGCGCGCCGGGCGCCGCGCCCCTTGGCGATCTCCACGGCACGCTCGACCGCCGCCTTGTGGCCGGACACCACCACCTGACCGCCGCCATTGTCATTGGCGGCCTCGCACACCTCGCCCGCAGCCGCCTCGCGCGCCACCGCCACCGCCGCCTCGTAATCGAGGCCGAGCAGCGCCGCCATCGCTCCCTGGCCAACCGGAACGGCCTTCTGCATGGCACGACCGCGAATCCGCAACAGCCGCGCGGTATCGGTGATGGTCAGGCTGCCGGCAGCGGCCAGCGCCGAATATTCGCCGAGCGAATGACCGGCAACGAACGCGGCATCGCGCCCCACCGCAAGCCCGGCCTCGCTCTCCAGCACCCGCAGCGCGGCCAGCGATACCGCCATCAGGGCCGGCTGGGCGTTCTCGGTGAGTTGCAGGGTCTCCGCCGGGCCATCCCAGATCGTCGCCGTCAGCTTTTCGCCAAGCGCCGAATCGACCTCCTCGAATACCGCGCGCGCCACCGGAAATGCCTCGGCCAGCGCCTTGCCCATGCCGACGGCCTGGGACCCCTGTCCGGGAAAGGTCAACGCCAAAGTCTTGCCGCTCATCGTCGCCCCCGCTGGTCGCGTCTCCGGGCCGACCCTGCGCCCGGAACGCCGGCCGTAAGACACCGCGCACCGGGGGATGTCAAGCTGCGCCAGGCGCTCCAGGCGCCACCCGCGCGCTTGCCAATGGCGGCAAAATCCGTATAACGCACGCCTATTCGTGAAGCTTCGGCCGGGAGCTGAACGGACGGCCGCTGCCATTCCGCCGATGCGGGGTGGGTGCGGCAGGGCGCTTCGCCCGTCGTCCCGTGTTCCCGCCTTCTGAGCATTTTGAGCCTTTCCCGAAAGGCTCGAAGGGCTTGCCGCCGAAACTTCGCACCATTTAGGAAAGGATTGTCATGCCTCTTTATGAGCATGTGTTTCTGGCGCGCCAGGATGTCAGCGCGCAGCAGGTCGAGGAACTCGCCGGCCAGATCACAAACGTGGTCGAGCAGCAGGGCGGCAAGGTCACGAAGACCGAGAACTGGGGCGTGCGCTCCCTCACCTACCGCATCAACAAGAATCGCAAGGCGCACTTCATTTTCTTCAACATCGATGCGCCGGCTACCGCGGTCGCCGAGATCGAGCGGCAGGAGCGCATCAACGAGGACATCATCCGCTACCTCACGGTGCGCGTCGATGAACTGGAGGAAGGCCCCTCCGCGATGATGCGCAAGTCCGATCGCGACCGCGACGAGCGTGGTTTCCGTGGCGAGCGCGGCCCGCGCCGCCCGCGTGACGAAGCCGCCTCTTCCGAAGCGACCACAGAGGAGTAACAGCCATGGCTGACGCAGGCGCCCGCCGCCCCTTCTTCCGTCGCCGCAAGACGTGCCCGTTCACGGGCGCCAACGCGCCGAAGATCGACTACAAGGACTCCAAACTGCTGATGCGCTACATCTCCGAGCGCGGCAAGATCGTGCCGAGCCGCATCACCGCAGTGTCCGCCAAGAAGCAGCGTGAACTGGCCCGTGCCATCAAGCGCGCCCGTTTCCTCGGACTGCTGCCTTATGTGATCCGCTGATCGCATAAAAGTTAAGACCGACACGCGGGGGGCAGGTCGCACCCGCCCCCCGTTTTCATCAAGACAGTCCGGGTCGTGCCGGGCTGGATGGTTGGGGCGCCCGCAGTAGTGCCTCTAACCGCTCGAAAGGAGCGGGACAGCTGATGGCGATGACATCCTTGCTGATCGCACTGGCCGCCGGCGGCGCCGCCGCGCTGATGTTCGCCTCGATCGCGTCCGGGGCACTGTTTTCGCTCGTGCTGTTTTACCTCGCGCCACTGCCCCTCATGGTAGCCGGCCTCGGCTGGGGGCCGGCCGCGGCGCTGATCGGTGGCGTGATCGGCTGCATCGGTATCGGCGCATCGTTCGGCTTCTCCTACATCGCGGCTTTCGGGCTGAGCATCGCGCTGCCGGCGTGGTGGCTGTCGCGGCTGGCGCTGCTCGGCCGGTCGCTCGACGCCGTACCCGCATCCGCCGCAGCCGCGCCCGTCATCGAGTGGTATCCGGTCGGCCGGCTGGTGCTGTGGGCGGCAGGCTTTGCGGTGCTGACCACGCTCGCCGCGCTGGTCACGCTCGGCGCCGACGAGGCGACCATCACAGCCACCCTCAAACGCGGCCTGACGCGCATGATGGGGCTTTCCCCCGATCAGGAGATCGCCGCCGACACCGAGCGCGTGCTCGATGCCTTGGTGGCACTGGCACCGGCGGCCGGCGCCACCATCGCGATGATGACGCTGACGCTGAACCTGTGGCTTGGCGGGCGCATCGCCCGCACCTCGGGACGCCTGACGCGGTCGTGGCCCGACCTGCGCGGCCTCGAACTGCCGCCGATGACGCTGGCGGCGCTGGCGCTTGCGGTGGCGCTCGGTTTCACCGGCGGCCTCCTCGGCATTCTGGCGCAAGCGGTCGCCGCGGTGCTGCTGGCAGCCTACGCACTGGTCGGCTTCGCCACGCTGCACGTTCTGACATCGCAAGTCGGCAGCCGCGTGCTGTGGCTATCGTTGGCCTATGGCAGCGTCGCGCTGTTCGGCTGGCCGGCAATCCTTGCGATCGGCCTTGGCCTGACCGACGCGGTGGCGGGCCTGCGCCAGCGCTATCGCCTGCGCCATTCGCCACCGCCGGCACCGCCCGGCTGACGCATCTCATTCGACCGAACCACCCCCAAACACCGACCAACGGAGAGACACATGGAAGTCATTCTACTTGAGCGCGTCGCCAAGCTCGGCCAGATGGGCGACGTCGTGCGCGTACGCGACGGCTTCGCCCGCAATTTCCTGCTGCCCAACAACAAGGCGCTGCGGGCGACCGAGGAAAACCGCGCCCGGTTCGACGGCATGAAGGCCGATCTCGAAGCGCGCAATCTCGTCGCCAAGACGGAGGCCGCCAAGGTCGCCGAGAAGATCGACGGCCGCAACATCGTGATCATCCGCCAGGCATCGGAAGGCGGCCAGCTCTACGGCTCGGTGTCGGTGCGCGACATCATGGCGAGCCTCGCTGACGACGGCGTTAGCGTACACCGCCAGCAGGTGTTGCTCGACCACCCGATCAAGACCATCGGCCAGCATGGCGTGTCGATCGCCGTGCACCCGGAGGTCGAGGTCGGCATCACCGTGACGGTGGCGCGCAGCGCCGACGAGGCCGAGCGCATCAACCGTGGCGAGGACGTCAACAGCCGGCAGGAAGATCAGGACGCCGCCGCCGAGGCACTGGCCGCCGCCGGCGAGTTCTTCGATCCCGATGCCGAGCCGCTCGACGAACGCGGCGAGGCCGAGGCTCCGGCCGACGACAAGTAATTTCCTCTCGTCCCTCCCCGTCGGTCCGGGGAGGGATTTTATGGAAACGAGGGTTACGGGCGACAGCGTTTGCCGCCGTCTGTC
The DNA here is from genome assembly GCA_049646625.1 of Xanthobacteraceae bacterium. Taxonomy (GTDB): domain Bacteria; phylum Pseudomonadota; class Alphaproteobacteria; order Rhizobiales; family Xanthobacteraceae; genus PRO6. Next base: position 627 of record JBARWE010000117.1, on the reverse strand, counting down.
GTTACCGGGACTCGGATGAGGCTTTCGGCTCCGCCGGCGCGCTCGCGGTCGGGACCGTTGTGGTGTCGGCCGGCGGCGCGGCGTCCACCGGCTTCGCGGCCGCGTCAGCGGCGGGTGCCTTGTCCCCTTCGGTGGCCGCCGGCTTGTCGCCACCAGCGGTCGGCGCCGAACTGGCGCTCGTGTCGGGCGCCGGCGTCACCTGCGGTACCGGATCGGGCCGCGGCGGCGCGGGCTTGTCGGCCTCAGCCGCAACGGGCTTTGCCTCGGATGCTGCCGGCTTACGATCATCCGGCTTGTTATCGCTCGAGGTGTCATGGCTCGAGGTGTCATGGCTCGACTTGTCATCGCCCGGTTTGGCAGCTTCCTCCGCCTTGCCGGCCTCTTGCGGCGCGGCCACAGCGGGCGCTTCCGTTACAGCCGGCTTGTCAGGCGTCCCGGTTGGCGCCACGGCGGCGTCCTTGACGTCCTTCGCCTCGTCCTTGGCGGCCACGCCCCCATTCTCGACCGGCGGCTTGTCCTTGTGACCGGCGCGGGCCGGCGCATGCGATGCCGGCGCCGCGATAGTCGGTTCGGCGCTATGCTGTCGTTCCTCGGCGCGCGGCGCACGGCGCTTGGCGGTCCCGGCGC
>JBARWE010000116.1:0-4135 GCA_049646625.1 Xanthobacteraceae bacterium | reverse complement strand
CAGCTGGAAGTCGGGCTTGCCGGCGCCGGTCGCGCGGCTGGCGCCACGGTCGCCGACCTCAATCGTATCGCGCAGGTCGGTGCCGCCGCCGGCAAGGTGTCGGTTGCCGCTGCACGCGAGATGGAGACGGCGTTCCTGCGCACCGGGCGGATCGGCCAGGACCACTTTACCGGCCTGATCGCGGTCGCCAAAAACTATGCCGTCACCGTCGGCAGCGATGTCGACGCGGCGGTCAAGTCCCTCGCCGAGGCCTTCGCCGACCCGGTGCGCGGGGCAGATCAGCTCAACACGCAGCTCGGCTTTCTCGATGACCGAACGCGCGCCTATATCCGGCGTCTTGCCGAACAGAACGACCGCACCAGCGCACAGCGCGTGCTGCTGGAGGCGATGCGCAGTAGCCTTGCTAATGCCGAGCAGGCGACGACCGCGCTTGGCCGTGCCTGGGATGCGGTCAAGCGCTCGGCCTCGGACGCCTATGACGCCGTTGGTCGGGCCATCGACCGCGCCGCTGGCGGCGGCACATCCGAGGAGCAGCTCGCCCGAATCGAGCAGCGTATCGCGGCGCTGTCGCGCGGCTCGAATAGTGCGCCATCGCGGGTCTTGGCGGAGCTTCGGCGACAAGCCGATGATCTTCGTGCTCGCATTGTAGATGCAAGGCACCAGGCCGATGTTGGCCGCATCGAAGAGGAGGCGCGCGCTCTCTCGCTGAAAGTCGGCGAGGCGGTGCGCGACATCATCCCCGGCACCGAGACGATCCGCCAGCTGGAGGTGCTGCGTGGCTCGTTGGGTAAATTGCTCGAAGACCCGCTTGCGGCAAAAAATGTCGATAATCTGCAGAATGTCGAAGACGCCTATCGTCGTGTCACACAGGCGCTCGCGACTTATTCTGGCGAAAATGCCAAGTTCGTCGATCCGCAGGCGCGTAAACTCCGCCTGCAGCAGATCGAGATCGAACTTGTCACCGCCATCGGGCCGGCGCGGCGTGCGGCATTGGAGGCCGAGCGCGCCCGCATCGAGCTGATCGGCCAGACAGTGACGCCCGAGCAGGCCGCGCTCACGATTGAGCAAGCCCGCAACCGGGTGCTGGCGGAGGCAGCAAAGGTCCTGCGCGACACGGCACGCGACCAGCGTTTTGCAATCGAGCAGACGCAGGCCGAGATCGCCTTTGTCGGCCGAAGTGTCGAGGAAAAGGATAAATTCATCGCGCGGCTCAAGGCCGAGCAGGATCTGCGCCGCCAGGGTCTGTCGGCGGCGAGCGTCGAGGGGCAGATCATCCTCGCCAACGCCGAACGCCAGGCCGCGCTCAACGCCCAGCTTGACCGTGCCCGCGAACTCACCCAGGGCTGGCAAAGCGTGTTCGAGTCCTCGATGAACCGCTTTGCCGATCTGCTCGCGCAAGGCAAGCTCGACTGGAAGTCCTGGGCGGAGGCCGGACGGGCTGCACTCGCCGACATCGAAAAGGAAATTCTCAAGCTCGCGGTGCTGAACCCGCTCAAAAATCTTCTGTTCGGCGGCAACGCGCCGACGTTGAACAATGCCGGCGGCCTGTTCGGCGGTTTATTTGGCGGTCTGTTCGGCGGCGGTGGTGGGGTCGGCCCGGTTGCGGCGACCGCAAAATTGTTCGGTTCGCCGATCTATCATTTTGGCGGCATTGTCGGTGGTGCGGCACCGTTGCGCCTCGTCTCGGCGGCCGCTTTCCACAACGCACCCCGCTTCCATGACGGCACATTCCTTAAATCCGACGAGGTGCCCGCAATCCTGCAGCGCGGTGAGCGAGTGCTCAACCGTAGCGAAGCCGCCGCCTATGAACGCGACGCGAAGGCTCCGATCGTCCTCAATTTTGCGGTGACGACGCCGGACGCTGCCTCGTTCCGGCGGGCCCAGAGCCAGATCACCGCCGATATGGCGGCCGCGCTGCGGCGCGCGGAGCGCAACCTGTGAGCGGATTTCACGATATACGGTTTCCGGATGCTGTCGCACGCGGAGCGACTGGTGGCCCCGAGTTCTCGACCGACATCATTGCGGTCGCTTCCGGCTTCGAGCAGCGCAACGTCAACTGGTCGGCGGCGCGTGCCAAATACGACATCTCGACCGGCATTCGTACCCGCGAGCAGATGGCTGAGGTCATCGCCTTCTTTCGCGCCCGCAAGGGCCGAGCCTATGGCTTCCGCTTTCGCGACTGGAACGATTTTGAAGCCGAAGCCCAGCCGCTCGCGCCGACCACCGATCCGCTGATTTGGCAGCTGACCAAGCAATACGCCTCGGGGCCTTCGGCGGATCAGCGCGTCATCACCAAGCCCGAGGCTGGCACCGTAGTCGTTCGCGTCGGCGGCAGCCCGATATCGGTCGATGTCGACTACCTGACCGGGCTGATTACGTTCGACCTTGCGCCCGCGACACAGCCTTATGCAGACTTCCTGTTTGACGTGCCGGTCCGCTTTAACACCGATCATCTGCCGGTGGTCGCGGTCGCCTATCACATCCAGCAGGTTTCCTCGATCGCTTTAATCGAAATCAAGGCCTGATTCATGAAGATCATATCTGCCGCGCTCGCCACACATCTTGCCGGCGAGGTGACGACGCTTGCAACGTGCTGGCGCCTGGAGCGGACTGACGGCTGGACGCGCGGCTTCACCGATCACGATAGCAACCTCGTCATTGATGGCCTGACTTATGTAGCTGCAACCGGCTTCTTGCCGAGCGCGATTAAATCCGGCGCCGATCTGTCCGTCGACAACCTCGATGTGGACGGGTTTCTCGATGATGACGCGCTCAAGGCAGAGGACCTCTCCGCCGGTCTGTTCGACGGCGCCAGGATCGACATCTTTCTCGTCAACTGGGCCGACCTGTCGCAAGGTCGCGTGCTCCTTCGTCGCGGCTCGCTTGGCGAGATCAAGCGCGCCGACAATCGTTTCTCGGCGGAGATTCGCGGCATCGCGAATCGCCTTCAGCAGGTTGCGGGCAAGCTCTATTCACGACTCTGTCGTACCAATCTGGGCAGCGTCGAGTGCAAGGTCATGCTGGCTCCGCTGACAGACGAACTCGTCATCAGCGCTGTATCCAGTGACGACACCTTCACGGTCCCGACGGCACGGCCGACCGGCTTCTACATCTTCGGCATCTGTACCTTCCTGACCGGCGCAAACGCGGGTGCGGCGACCGAAGTGCTTCAGCACAACGGCCAATCGATCCAGCTGTTCACACCGATGCCGCGACCGATCACGGTCGGTGACCAGGTCCGGCTGGTCGCCGGCTGCGATAAGACCCCAGAGACCTGTTATGCCCGTTTCGGCAATATTTTGAACTTCCGCGGCGAGCCGCACATTCCGGGCAACGACAAGGTCTTCTCCTATCCGGTGCGCGGGTGATGACCGCTGACGCGGTCCCGGACAGCACCGAAGATCCGTGCTCGCGAAGGCCACTTCTTACTGATCCTGATTGCCTCATGCCGATGTTCACCCGAGATGCAGTGATCGCCGAGGCGCGGAGCTGGCTCGGCACGCCCTGGCACCATCAGGCATCTCTTAAGGGGGTTGGTTGCGACTGCATCGGCTTCGTGCGCGGCGTCGCGCTGCCATTCGTCGGCGAGGTGACGATCCCACTCGACTATCCGGAGACCTGGCACCTCTACCGCGCCGAGCCGCGCATGTATCTCGGCTTCAAGGCACACGCCCACGAAATCGACGTGACCGACGTGCTGCCCGGCGACATCCTGCTGTTCGGCGCCGGCAAGGGTCCGGCGCACCACTGTGCCTATGTCGCGCCAGGCGACGGGCTGATCCACTGCTACCGCGAGGCCGGCAAGGTGGTCGAGCACGGTTTCTCGTCATGGTGGCGGGCAAAACTCCGCCATGCGTTCCGGGTGCCTGGGATCGCGGATTGATCATGGCCAAAATCGTCCTCACGGTCGGTGGTTATGTGCTTGGCAATATGTTGCTGCCCGGCCTCGGCGGTGCGATTGGAGGTCTGGTTGGCGGCTATGTCGGCGGGATGGTCGATCAGCAGCTGTTCGGCGGTACGGCCAGCCAGACCGTTTATGGCGCACGTATGCAGGATCTGCGCGTGCAGTCGTCGAGCTACGGCGCGGTGATTCCGCTGCTCTACGGCAAGGGCCGAATGGCTGCGAACGTGATCT
>JBARWE010000115.1:0-3878 GCA_049646625.1 Xanthobacteraceae bacterium | reverse complement strand
TCGCCGAGCCGCGCGAGCCGGCCATGGGCATCGGGCAGCGCCGCCGCCCATGTCACCGGCGCGCGCTCCTCGCCGGCCAGCGTGAAGGCGATGTCGGGCCGCGCCATCGCCAGCCGGCGCACCGCCTCGCGCACCGCGTCGGCCTCGGTGCGGTCGGTCTTGAGGAATTTCAGCCGCGCCGGCGTTGCGTAAAACAGGTCTCGGATGTCGACGCGCGTGCCGCCGGCGAGCGCGGCCGGCGCCACCTCCGACTTGGCGCCGCCCTCGACCGTGATGGTCCAGGCGTGCGGCTCGGCGGTGTGGCGCGTCGTGATCGCAAGCCGCGCCACCGCGCCGATCGAGGGCAGCGCCTCGCCGCGGAAGCCGAGGGTGCGGATGCTGAGCAGATCCTCGTCGTCGAGCTTGGAGGTGGCGTGGCGCTCGACCGCGAGCGCGAGGTCGTCGCGGCGCATGCCGTGGCCGTCGTCGGTGACGGTGATGCGGCGGCGTCCGCCGCCGTCGGTGAACACGTCGATGGCGCGGGCGCCGGCGTCGATGGCGTTCTCCACCAGTTCCTTGACGACGCTGGCCGGCCGCTCGACCACCTCGCCGGCGGCGATGCGGTTGACGATGGTTTCGGGCAACTGGCGAACGGGCATAGGGCTGAGCGACTCGTGCAGAAAGCGCCATCATAGCGCATCGGCGGTGTGGCGGGCGGCCCGCTTCAGTCCTCGAAGCCGCGCCCGCCGCGCCCGGCCTTGATCGTGCCGCGGCGCTTCTTGCCCTCCAGCCGGCGCAACTTGGAGGCATAAGTCGGCTTGGTCGGCCGCCGCGGCGCCGGGCGCTCGGTGGCACGCCGCAACAGCGCCATCAGCCGGTCGAGCGCGTCCTGCCGGTTGCGCTCCTGGGTGCGGAAGCGCTGGGCATGGATGACGATGACGCCGTCGCCGGTCATGCGGCTGCCGGCAAGGGCGCGCAGCCGTGCCGCGACGTCATTGGGCAGGTCGAGACGCCGGGTGTCGCAGCGCAGTTGCGCGGCGGTGGCCAGCTTGTTGACGTTCTGCCCGCCGGGACCGGAGGCGCGCACGAACGAGACGGCGAGCGCGTCGTCGGGAATGGCGATGGCGGGTACGGTCGGCGGCATCGCCGAGACAGATCACGTCCGGCGCGGCGCCGTCAATCGGCGTGCGGTTTTGCAGGCGCGCCGGCCTTGTCGGAGGCGGCTTGCTGCGCCCGGCCGACGGTGACGGCGATCAGGCCGTGGCTCCACAGCCGCTTGGCGGCGCGGCGGGTATCCTCCAGCGTCACCGCGTTGATGATCCCAGGGCGCTTCTCCAGGTAATCGATACCAAGCCCGTCGAGCTGGTACTGTACCAGCGCGGCGGCGAGCTTGGTCGAGGTGTCGAGCGCCAGCATCTGTGAGCCGTTGAGGTAGGACTTGGCCTTGTCCAGTTCCTCCGCGGTCGGGCCGTGCTCGGCCATGCGGCGGATTTCCGCCTGCACCGTCTCAAGCGTCGCGGCGGCGCGGTCGGCGCGGGTCGCGGTCGAGCCGGCGAACACGCCGGAATGGTTGAGCCAGATCAGTGACTGCGACACCGAATAGGCCAGCCCCTGCTTCTCGCGCACCTCGTAATAGAGCCGCGACGACATCGAGCCGCCGCCGAGGATGTGGTTGGCGATGTAGGCTGCCATGAAATCGGGATCGTTGCGCTTCAGGCCCGGGCCGCCGAACAGCATCACCGTCTGCGGCACGTCGAGGGCCACCGCGACCTGCTTCGGCGGTTGGGTGGCGGCGACATCGGCAACCGGCGTCAGCTCGGCTTTCGCCGGTAGCGCCCCGAAGGTGTCGTCGAGTAGGCGCGCCAGAGTTGCCGCATCGATGTCGCCAACCACGGCGATGGTCAGGTTGTCGCGCGCCAGCACGCGCCGGGCGTAGCCGGCAAGGTCGGGCGCGGTGATGGTCGGCAGGCTCTCCAGCGTGCCGTTGGTCGGCCGCCCGTAAGGATGGTTGGGGAAGGCCGCTGCCCAGAAGGCGCGGCCGGCCAGTGCGTTGGGTTCGGTGCTTTCGCGGCGCAGCCCGGACAGCATCTGGGCGCGGATGCGCTCGACCGGCTCGGCATCGAAGCGCGGCGCCGTCACCGCGAGCTTCAACAGGCCGAACGCCTCGTCGCGGTGCTCGTTGAGCATGCGGAGCTGCCCTTGCAGGCGGTCGCGCGAGACGGAAAAGTTCATCTCGATGGCGCGGCGTTCAAGCCGGGCGTGGAACGCCTTGGAATCGAGGTCGCCGGCGCCCTCGTCGAGCAGGTTGGCGGTCATGCTGGCCAGCCCCGGCTTGTCGGCCGGATCCTGCGCCGCGCCGCCGCGGAAGGCGAACGCCATCGCGACCAGTGGCACCGTGGCATCCTGCACCAGCCAGGCTTGCAGCCCGCCGGGCGTGACCACGCGCTGGATTTTCGTCATCGCCTGCGCCGCACCAGTGGCGGCGGTCAGCGCGAGCGCAACCGCGCCGGCGAGCGCGAACCGGGCGAGGCGGCGAGCGGCCCTCACGAGCGTTTCTCCGTGCGGGGGGCGGTATCCTTGACCAGATAGCCCGTCACCGAGCGGATTTTGGTCAGGTAGTTGCGTGCGGCGGCGCGTACCTCTTCGGCGGTGACCGCCCGGATCGTCTCGGGCAACTGGCGCACGTCGTCGAGCGACAGGCCGACGGTCAGCGCCGCGCCGTACCAGCGCGCCAGCTTCGCCTGGCTGTCCTGCGCGTAGATGGTTTCGGCGATCAACTGGGTCTTGGCGTCCTCAAGGTCGTCGGTCGCGATGCCGTTGTCGGCCACGTCCGCGATCACCTTGTCGAGCGCTGCTTCGAGGCGGGGAAAATCGACGCCGGGTTTGGGCGTTGCCGAGACGCCGAACTGCGAGGCATCGACCGCCGTGCCCTGGTACCAGGCATAGGCGCTGACCGCGAGGCCCTGATCAACCACCAGCGCGCGGTACAACAGCGAGTTGCTGCCGCCGCCGAGCACTTGCGCCAGGACGTTGAGCGCCGCGCGCTCGGCCTTTGCCGCGCCCGGTCCGGCCGGCGCCAGATACTGGCGCATCATGCTCGGCTGTGCGACCCTGTCGTCGGCGACGGTGACGGTGCGTGGCCCGGCCGGCTCCGGCTCCTGCGGACGGATACGCCGCTGCGCAATCGTCGGCACGGCGGCGATGGGGCCGAAGGTCTTCTGCGCCAGCTCGCGCACCTCGGCCGCCTCGACGTCGCCGGCGATCACCAGCGTCGCGTTATTGGGGGCGTAGAAGCGGCGGTAGAAGGCCAGCGCCGCCTCGCGGTCGAGCTTCTCGATCTCGTGACGCCAGCCGATCACCGGGCGGCCATAGGGATGATTGAGATAGAGCGCCGCCGCGACCTGCTCGCCGAGCCGCGCCGCCGGGTTGTTGGCAACCCGCATGTTGTATTCTTCGAGCACGACGTTGCGCTCTGGCAGCACGTTCTCGTCCTTGAGCACCAGGCCGGTCATGCGGTCGGCCTCGAAACCCATGATGGTGGCAAGCTGGTCGCGCGGCACGCGCTGGAAGTAGCCGGTATAGTCGTAGGAGGTGAAGGCGTTCTCGTTGCCGCCGATGCGCGACACCGTCTTGGAGAACTCGCCCTCGGGGTGGCGCGCGGTGCCCTTGAACATCAGGTGTTCGAGAAAATGCGCAAGCCCCGACTGTCCCGGCGTCTCGTCGGCCGAGCCGACCTTGTACCAGATCATCTGGGTGACGACCGGCGTGCGGTGATCGGGGATCACCACCACCTTCAGCCCGTTGTCGAGCGTGAAACTTTCGGGGGCGGTCGCGGCACGGGCCGCGCCGGCGCAGGCCAGCATGGCGACAAGCACCAGCGCGAACGGGCCGGCGGCGCG
>JBARWE010000114.1:0-6952 GCA_049646625.1 Xanthobacteraceae bacterium | reverse complement strand
CGACCGCCCTGTCCGCGAACGGCGGCAGGCCGAGCGCCTGCGCCCGCACCCATTCAGCGCCGGCGCGCGTCTTGCCGGCGCCGCGGCCGCCGATCAGCAGCCACGTCAGCCAGGCCGCGCCGTTGTCCGCCAGCGGCGGCGGGCGCTGATGATCGTGTGCAAAAACGTCCCAGCAGGCGCTAAGAAAATCCAGCTCACTTTCGTTCATCCCCGCCAGCAGATAGCGGCGCTGCTGCGGCGTCCATGAGCGCCAGGCGTCGCGAAAGCTCGCGGCGGAATTCGTCGAGGTCGCGGGGCACGGCATCGTCATCGGCGGCTTTCGGCTTTTCTTCCTCGGCGCGCAGACGCTTCACCTCGTTGAGCGTGCGCGCCAGCGAGGCCAGCGTCCGGGCGCGGCGTTCGGCCTCGCTGCGCTGCTTGACCGGCACATGACGGCCGCCGACGATACGTTCGATCTGCATCAGCTCGTGCTCGATGGCGCGGCTGACGCGGACAATCAGTTCAAGGCCCGGCGAAGATGGGGGTGGCAACGGGTCAGCGCTCGGCGGCGGGCGATCGTTGAGCCGCTCCACCGCCGAGCGCTTGCGAGGGGTGCGCGCGCGTGTGTAGCTTTTGACGACAACTGGTTTCGCCACCGCGTCATTCGTTCCGCTGGTGGCCACTTCGCCATTCCCGCTCGCGGACTCGTTGCCCGCTTTCGTCGCCGCCGCCTTTTTCGTCGTTACCTTTTTCTTTGCAGCTTTCCTTGCAGCCTTCCCCGCAGCACCAGCTAAAACGGATCGACGGACAGACATGCGTTTCGGCTTTTTATTGAACCAATCGGCGAAATGCGTTCACGCCCGTGTTCGACGGGCCATGCGCGGCAATCACGAGAAAAGCGTTTCAGAGCAAATCGACGACGCTGTTTACGTCAGAAAAAACACGAACCAGATGATGGCGAGCACAATGGTCGCAAGAGTCGTGCTCACGACCAGCACCGCCATGATCGAGGGGCCACGCTCGCCCTGCCGCGCCTCGCGCGCGGTCTCGACGATTTGCCCGTTGTCGCGTTCCATCATGCTCATCCTCATCGGCCGGATCGTCACGCGGGACGATGCAAGACTCCAATACGAAACCAACGGCAGCCCGTCGGCATCGTTCCGGGAAATCACAATGAGGAGAAAGCAAGGCTCGCACAGTCGGCGGCTGACGCCGTCAGGCCCATTTGTCGAGCATGGCCGGACCCTACAGCGGCAGCGTCACGCTGTCAAGGATTATTTTCCTATATGCCACTTCACGCGCGTTTGAATGGGATCTCGCACCGGCGTGGAACGACGGCCGATGCATACCGTTGCCAAGGCTCATCGGCTGCCGCGGCTCAACCAGCAAGGCCCAACCAGGACGATCGCCTCGCGGCGATCCGCCATGGCGCGCGCCCGCAGCGGACTGCCGAGATCCGTGCGTGCCGGAACAGGTACGCTTCCAAATCAACCGGAGACAAACATGACCCGACTGAGAATCCTGGGCGCAGCCGCAGCCCTTGCTGCGATGATCGCAACGCCGGCGCTGGCGCAGGTTGCTCCGCCCTATAGCCCCGATGGCGTCTACAATCTGCAAAACCCCGGCACGACCGACGCCCAGCCCAACAGCCCGCCGTATGGTGGCGCCGCCAGCTATGCCTATGGCGGCGGTTATGCCTATGCCGGCCCGATGGCCACCGACAGCTACGCTTACGCGCCGGACGTTGACGCCCGCGGCTATCGCTATCACCGCACCGGCTTCCTGCCCGCCGATATCGCGGCCAATGTCGTCGGCGGCGCCGTCGGCATCGCCGATACGGCCGTGCATACGGCCGGCGCCATTGCCACCGCGCCGTTCCGCGCCGGCATGGTCCGCGAAGCCAACGCATCGATGGACGGCAATTCCTGCGCGCAGCGCTTCCGCTCCTACGATCCGGCGAGCGGCACCTATCTCGGCTATGACGGCCGGCGCCACGCCTGTCAGTAGCCCGTTGGAATGACGGAGCGCCCTACTCGGCCGGGGCGACGGGCCGATCCGACGGCCCGGTGAGGGGGCGCTCCTCCATCACGACAAGGCAGAGCGCCGCCGCCATGGTCAGCACCGCGGCGGCGGCGAACACGAAACGGAATGCCGCCGCCATATCCTCGGCGGCGATCAGCGGCGCGGCCGCCAACTGCTCGCCCTCGAACGAGATGCCGCCGCCGAGCGCCGCCAGAAGGATCGACGAAAACGCCGCCACGGCGAATGACGCCATCAGCGAGCGGAAGAAATTCATCGCGCCGGTCGCAGTGCCGACCTGATGGCGCGCCACCGCGTTCTGGATCGCGACCACGCTGACCGGGAAGGTCGTGCCAAGGCCGAAGGCGAACAGCGACAGCGCCGCGAGCAGCAGCCAAAGCGGCGGCGGCGCGGCCAGCGCCAGCGCGCCCATGACCAACGTCGCGGTCAGATTGCCGCCGATCGCGGTCCACTTGTAGTGCCTGAGACGTGCCATCGCGCGGCCGGCGCTCGCCGCCCCCAGCACCGACACGGCGACCAGCGGAATGAGCGCAAGCCCGGCCTCGCTGGCACTCAGCCGATAGACGGCGTCGTAGTACAGCGGCAGCGCCACGATCAGCCCGATCGAGGTGCCGACGGCGCAACCGCCGGCGACGATGGCATAAGGCACCACCGAGCCGCCGAGCAGCGGCAGCGGCAGAAACGGCTCCGGCGCGCGCCGCGCATGCACGACGAACGATACCGCGAGCGCCAGCGCCGCGCCGGTCATCATCATGATGGCGGGCGACCCCCATGGCAGCCGCTGGCCGCCCCATGTCAGCACCAGCAGGAACACCACGGCCGCGACCATCAGCAGCATGCCGCCAAGCCAGTCGACCCGGCGGCGGCGATGATAGACCGGGATCAGCCGCATCTTCGGCAGCAGCACGGCAAGCGACAATAGCCCGAGCGGCACATTGATCCAGAAGATCATCGACCAGTGCAGATGCTCGGCGAACACCCCGCCGAGGATGGGGCCGCCGATCCCCGCCGCCATCCACACGGAACTGAAATAGGCCTGGTACTGGCCGCGTTCGCGCGGCGTCACCACGTCGGCGATCACCGTCTGCACCAGCGGCAGGATGCCGCCGCCGCCCAGCCCCTGCAGGCCGCGCGCCAGAATCAGCACCACCAAGTTCGGCGCCAGCGCGCACAGCACCGATCCGGCGAGGAACAGCGTCAGCGATGCCACCAGCATGGCGCGGCGACCGTAGATATCGCTGAGCGTGCCGAACAGCGGCGCCACCGCCGTCGACGACAACAGGTAGGCGGTGATCACCCACGACAGTTGCGAGACGTCATGAAACTGCCGCCCGATGGTCGGCAAGGCGGTCGCCACGATGGTCTGGTCGAGCGCCGCCAGAAACATTGTCACCATCAGGCTGGCCAGAATGGTGCGGACATCGCCCGGCGCCAGCGGCGCGTGCGGCGGCGCTCCGGCCTCCGCCTGCGGCGGTGGCGCAGGGCCGGCCGGTCCGTTGCCGGGCAACGGCCCCCCTTCGGCCGGATCGGGTTCAAAACGGCTCATGCGTTCGGTTTGGCTTCGAGCTTTGCTTCGGGCTTGGCTTGGGGCTTTGCTTGGGGCTTGGCTTGGGGGCTTGGCTTCGGCTTGCAGTCGGCGCGTCACGGAGCCGGCGACATTAGCCGGCGCGGCCGGCGGGCGACAGCCATGCCCGCGCATGGGTGTGTTTCATCGTTCCGGCAACGCCGTTTTGAACCTGCGCGGGGTCTGCGGCGACGGCTTCGGCCGCCGTGCCCGCTTCGGCAACAGCCGCGGCCAGCGCACGATATGGTGCTCCAGCTCCTCGACGGGAATCTCGGCCTCGGTGCCGACGACGCGGCCGCGCACCGACACGCCGGCCTCATGCACGGTATTCGGATCGCCCGAGACCAGCGGATGCCACCAGTAAAGGTCGCGACCCTCGGCGACGAGGCGATAGGCGCAACTGGGCGGCAGCCACTTCAGCGTCCGCACGTTCTCCGGCGTCAGCCGCACGCAATCGGGCACCTCGGCTGAGCGATTGGCATAGTCGCGACAGGTGCAGCGGCCAGCATCGAACAGACGGCAGGCGACGTGGGTGTAATAGATGCGCCCGGTGTCCTCGTCCTCCAGCTTCTCCAGACAGCAGCGCCCGCAGCCATCGCACAGGCTTTCCCACTCGGCGTCGGACATCTCTTCCAACGTCTTGGTTTTCCAGAATTTTTCCTTGGGCTTCGGGATTGGCCCGGAATCTTTCGGCATCGTCGTCCCTTGCGTCGGGCGGGTCATGCCCGCCGTCGCCACCGACCTTACGCCTTTTGGACCATTTCGCCGGCGAAGTCTTTGATAAAACACCTCAAGCCGTCATTGCCGGGCTTGACCCGGCGGACCATCTATTTTCAAACGGAGCATGCCCGGATCAGCCGGGCAGAACGGTGAATCCCGCGGCGACTGGCCGTCACGGGATTGCCGCAACATTGCCGCATGACAAACGGCAGAGCGCCGACGCGATTTTACCGCTACGATTGTGAGATAGTTGGTGTCACCTTCTCCGCGCCCCGACCGGAAACAGCGCCTGCGGCACTTTCTGCTGGACCTCGACGCACGCATCGATTCCTCGCTGTTTTCGAGCGCCGCCGGCCTGCGCGAAGCCTATGAGCGGTTTTCCGCCTTCATGGACCGCTTCCATGTCGGCCGCTGGAAGCGCTGGGTCATCATCGAGCCGCTGTCGGAGGCGGCGACCATGGGACTGGGCGGCCTTGTCGTGCTGCTGGCGCTGGCGCAGCCGGCGTTCCGCGAAACCGCCGACGAGAACTGGCTGAAGAAAGCCGACCTCGCGGTGACTTTTCTGGACCGTTACGGCAACCCGATCGGCAGCCGCGGCATCAAGCACAACGACGCCATTCCGCTGGAAGACTTTCCCGACAACCTGATCAAGGCGACGCTCGCCACCGAGGACCGCCGCTTCTACGACCATTTCGGCATCGACATTGCCGGCACCTTCCGCGCGCTGGTCACCAACGCGCAGGCCGGTGGCGTGCGTCAGGGCGGCTCCTCGATCACCCAGCAGCTCGCCAAGAACCTGTTTCTCACCAACGAACGCACGCTGGAACGCAAGATCAACGAAGCGTTCCTGGCGCTGTGGCTGGAATCGCGGCTGACCAAGAACGAAATCCTGAAACTTTATCTCGACCGCGCCTACATGGGCGGCGGTACCTTCGGCGCCGACGGCGCGGCACATTTCTACTTCAACAAGTCGGTGCGCGACGTGACGCTGGCGGAAGCCGCCATGCTCGCCGGCCTGTTCAAGGCGCCGACGCGCTTTGCGCCGCACATCAACCTGCCGGCGGCGCGCGCCCGCGCCAACGTCGTGCTCGACAATCTGGTCGAGGCCGGCTTCATGACCGAAGGCCAGGTGTTCGGCGCGCGGCGCAATCCGGCCAGCGTGGTCGATCGCCGCGACGAAAACTCGCCGAACTATTTTCTCGACTGGGCCTTCGACGAGATGCGCAAGCTGGTCGACACTTTTCCTCGCTCCTACACCGAGCGCGTGTTCGTGGTGCGCACCACCGTCGACATGAACGTGCAACGCGCAGCCGAAGAAACCATCGAGAACCAGTTGCGCCAGTTCGGCCGCGACTATCACGCAACCCAAGCCGCCACCGTGGTCGCCGACCTCGACGGCGGCGTGCGCGCGATGGTCGGCGGCCGCGACTACGGCACCAGCCAGTTCAACCGCGCCACCGACGCGATGCGCCAGCCCGGCTCCTCGTTCAAGCCCTACGTTTACGCCACCGCCCTGATGCACGGTTTCAAGCCGACCTCGATCGTGGTCGACGGCCCGGTCTGCCTCGGCAACTGGTGCCCGCAGAACTACGGCCGCTCCTATTCCGGCTCGATCACGCTGACCACGGCATTGACGCGCTCGATCAACGTCATTCCGGTCAAGCTGTCGATCGCCATCGGCGGCAACCCGCGCAACGTCTGGGCCAGCGCCAAGAAGGGCCGGCAGATGATCGTCGAGACGGCGCACAAGTTCGGCATCGTCACGCCGCTGCCGGATACCCCCTCGCTGCCGATCGGCGCCGACGAGGTGACGGTGCTCGAACACGCGGTCGCCTATGCCACCTTCCCCAACAAGGGCAACGCGGTGACGCCGCACGCCATCCTCGAAGTGCGCACCGGCATGGGCGATCTGGTGTGGCGCTTCGACCGCGACGGCAGAAAGCCGGTGCAGGCAATCCCCGCCTCGGTCGCCGCCGACATGGCCGAGATGATGAGCCACGTCGTCTCTGAGGGCACCGCGCGGCGCGCCCAGCTTGACGGCATCCCCGCCGCCGGCAAGACCGGCACCACCAACGCCTATCGCGATGCGTGGTTCGTCGGCTATACCGGCAACTTCACTTGCGCGGTGTGGTACGGCAACGACGACTATTCCCCGACCAACCGCATGACCGGCGGCTCGCTGCCGGCGCAGACATGGCACGACATCATGGTAGCGGCCCATCAAGGCGTGGAGATCAAGGAGATCCCCGGCGTCGGGCCGGGCCGGAAGCTGCCGCAGGCGGCGGTGGCCGCGCACGCGGCGGAAGGCGAGGAGCCGGCAGCCGGACCGCCGCCGGTGCTGACGCGGCGTGGCGCCGATGTGCTGATCCGCATTGAGAAGATGCTTGAGCAGGCCAGCCGCGCCGCCAAGACCAGCGCCGCCAAGACCAGCGCGGACAAGCCCAGCGCGGACAAGCCCAGCTCCACCGGCGACCGCGGCCGCCTCGCGCACAACGACTGAGGCGCGATTTACCCATGACCGAGGCACGACTGCCGTGCGGCTGATCCTGATGACCTTGCTGGCCTTCGCGCTCGCCGGCGGGATCGGGCTTGGCGCGACCTGGGTGACGGCGACGCGCGGCGTCGACATCGCCACCGTCACCATCGGGC
>JBARWE010000113.1:0-3870 GCA_049646625.1 Xanthobacteraceae bacterium | reverse complement strand
CCGCCGAGCGGGGCATCGCGCGGCGGGGAGGGGGGCTTGCCGCCGCGTTCGTTCTGATCGCCGGCGCAACTTTGTTCGCCAGCGAACTGGCATCGCGGCAGTTCTGGGGCGTGAGCCTGTTTCCGATGGCGGCGCCAACCGGCGGCACGCTGGCGATCGCGGGCTGGCTCATGCTTGCGCTCGCCGCCGCGTGGCCCCGCCGGCTTTGATGGTTTTGTCATGACGGCGCGGCGGCAACGTGCTAGCGACAGGCGCCTGCCCAAGGTTCCGAAGATCAGCCCGACGACGAGTTTGACGCAATGACCGACCCCGCCGATATCACGCCCGACGATCAGGCCCGGATCCTGTCCGAGGCGCTGCCGCACATGCAGAAATACGATGACGAAACCATCGTCATCAAATACGGCGGTCATGCCATGGGCGCGGAAGAGGTGGCGCGGCAGTTTGCGCGCGACATCGTGCTGCTGGAGCAAACCGCGATCAACCCGGTGGTGGTGCACGGCGGCGGGCCGCAGATTGCCACCATGTTGCAGCGGCTCGGCATCAAGTCGGAGTTTGCCGCGGGCCTGCGCATCACCGACGCCGCCACCATCGAGATCGTCGAGATGGTGCTGGCCGGTTCGATCAACAAGCAGCTCGTCGGCTACATCAACGAGGCCGGCGGCAAGGCGGTCGGCCTGTGCGGCAAGGACGGCAATATGGTACGCGCCAGCAAGGTGACGCGCACCATGATCGACCCCGGCTCCAATATCGAGAAGATTGTCGATCTCGGTTTCGTCGGCGAACCGGAGAAGGTCGACCTGACGCTGCTCAACCAGTTGATCGGCCACGACCTCATTCCGGTGCTGGCGCCGCTCGCCACCTCCGACAGCGGCCAGACCTTCAATGTCAACGCCGACACCTTCGCCGGCGCGGTGGCCGGCGCGCTGCGTGCCAAGCGGCTGTTGCTGCTCACCGACGTGCCCGGCGTGCTCGACAAGTCGAAGGCCCTGATCCCCGACCTTTCGGTGCAGGAGGCGCGTAAGCTGATTGCCGATGGCACCATTTCCGGCGGCATGATCCCCAAGGTGGAGACCTGCATCTACGCGCTGGAGGCAGGCGTCGAGGGCGTCGTCATCATCGACGGCAAGACGCCGCATGCCGTGCTGCTCGAACTGTTCACCAATCAGGGCACCGGCACGCTGATCCACAAGTGAGGACGGCGCGCCGCCTTTTCGCCGTCGTGGCGGCGCTGACCGCCGGCCTCGTGGCCGCGCCGGCGCGGGCCGATCTCAAGCTGTGCAACCGCATGAGCTATGTGGTCGATGCGGCAATCGCCGTCGATGCGGACGGCGCGACCGCGACGCGCGGCTGGTTCCGCCTCGACCCGGCGCAATGCCGCGTCGTGCTGCAAGGCGATATGCCGGCCGGGCGGCTGTTGCTGCATGCCCGTACGCCGGCTCTTTACGGTACGCCGCCGGCGCAGGCCGGCACTGATCGCCTGTGCGTCTCAAGCGGCGATTTCACCATCGCCGCCGCGCGCGACTGCCGGGCGGGGCAGACGCCCGCGCCGTTCACCGAGATCAAGCCGTCGCCGGGCGAGGATGGCGTGCCGGTTGCCTATCTCGCCGAGGACAGCGATTACGACGACGAGCAGGCGCGCCGGGCCGGCATCCAGCGCCTGTTGCTGATCGGTGGCTTCGACGCCGCGCCGATCGACGGTGTCGACGGGCCGAAGACGCAAGGCGCGCTGGCCGCATTCCTCAAGGCGCAGGGGTTGCCGCCGGAGGCGGCAAACGCGCCGGACTTTTTCGCCGTCATGATGAAGGCGGTGCAAGCGCCGTCGGCGCGTGGGCTGACGTGGTGTAACGACACGCCCTACAAGGTCATGGCGGCGGTCGGCATCGACGATGGCCGTGCGGTGACGAGCCGCGGCTGGTACGGCGTGGAGGCCGGCAGTTGTCTGCAACCGGATATATCCGGCCAGCCACGGCAGATCTATAGTTTCGCCGAAGCCGTGGATGGCAGCGGGCGTGCGGTGATGGTCGGCACCAGACCGCTCAACTGGGGTGGGCCGCGCCTGTTGTGTACGCGCGATGCGACGTTCGAGATTGCCGAGCAGGGTGATTGTGCCGCCCGCGGGCTTGCCGCAACCGGCTTTGCCCCAACCGACATCACACCCGGCAGCGGAAAGACGCTGCGTTTCACGCTGCCGCGCTGACAGGACGAGGACGATGACCACGCCGCATGATCCCGCACAGCCGCGTTCCTTCGCTGCGGTCGAGACCTGGGTGTTCGACCTCGACAACACGCTCTATCCGCATCACGTCAACCTGTGGCAGCAGGTGGACGGCCGCATCCGCGATTTCGTCGCTGGCTTTCTCAAGGTGCCGGAGGACGAGGCGTTCCGCATCCAGAAGGACTTTTACCGCCGCTACGGCACGACGATGCGCGGCATGATGACCGAGTACGGCATTTCGGCCGATGAGTTTCTTGCTTATGTCCACCAGATCGATCATTCGCCGCTTGAGCCGAACCCGGCACTCGGCGCGGCGCTGGAGCGGCTACCCGGCCGCAAGCTGGTGCTGACCAACGGCTCCTGCGCCCACGCCGGCAAGGTGCTCGACCGGCTCGGCATCGCCGCACATTTCGAGGACGTGTTCGACATCGTCGCCGCCGAGCTTGAGCCAAAACCGTCGCCGCGCACCTATCAGCGGTTTCTTGCCCGGCATGCGGTCGATCCGGCGCGTGCGGCGATGTTCGAGGATCTTGCCCGCAACCTCGAAGTGCCGCACGGCCTCGGCATGACCACGGTGCTGGTGGTGCCGGACAGCTCGGCGCCGGTGGTGCGCGAGGACTGGGAGATGGAGGGGCGGGAAGCCGCGCATGTCGATCACGTCACCGACGATCTCGGCGGTTTTCTCAGCCGGTTGCGGTAGCGGATCGGGTCGGTTGACCGCTTGACTCCACGCGGCCGAACCCGGACAACGCGGGCCTTCTTTCCGATTGTCGTTCAGGGGGACATCCATGTCGTTCGCCGCGCTCGAATCCACCATCAACGCCGCTTTCGACGACCGCGAGAAGGTTAGCCCCGTAACGCGCGGCCCGGTGCGGGATGCGGTGGTGAAAGCGCTCGATCTGCTCGACCGCGGCGAGGCACGGGTTGCCTCGCGCGGCGCCGACGGCCAGTGGCAGGTCCATCAATGGCTGAAGAAGGCCGTATTGCTGTCGTTCCGCCTCAACGACATGGCGGTGATCGGCGGCGGCCCCGGCGGCGCCAACTGGTGGGACAAGGTGCCTTCGAAATTCGCCGGCTGGGACGAGGCCCGCTTCCGCGAGGCCGGCTTTCGGGCGGTGCCCGGCGCGGTGGTGCGCCGCTCGGCGTTTATCGCCAAGAACGTCGTGTTGATGCCGTCCTTCGTCAATCTCGGCGCCTATGTCGATTCCGGCACCATGGTCGATACCTGGGTGACGGTCGGCTCCTGCGCGCAGATCGGCAAGAACGTGCATATCTCCGGTGGGGTCGGCATCGGCGGCGTGCTGGAGCCGCTGCAGGCCGGTCCCGTCATCATCGAGGACGACTGCTTCATCGGCGCCCGCTCGGAAGTGGCCGAGGGCGTGGTGGTGCGGCAGGGCGCCGTGCTGTCGATGGGGGTATTCCTCGGCGCCTCGACCAAGATCGTCGATCGCGCCACCGGCGAAGTATTCGTCGGCGAGGTGCCGGCCTATTCCGTGGTGGTGCCGGGCGCGCTGCCGGGCAAGCCGCTGCCGGATGGCAGCACGGGTCCGTCCACTGCCTGCGCCGTCATCGTCAAGCGCGTCGATGAGCGCACCCGGTCCAAGACCAGCATCAACGAGTTGCTGCGCGACTAAGTCTGGTGCCGGCCGGCC
>JBARWE010000112.1:0-1755 GCA_049646625.1 Xanthobacteraceae bacterium | reverse complement strand
GTGGTGCATCCCGACCTCGCCGATCATCCCGATCATGTGCTGGCCAGGCGGCTGCTGCCGCGCGGCGGCGGCTCGATCGTCTCGTTCGGTATCAAGGGCGGGCGCGAAGCGGGACGTAAGTTCATCGAGGCGGTGCGGCTCGTCAGCCACCTCGCCAACGTCGGCAACGCCAAGACGCTGGTGATCCATCCGGCCAGCACCACGCACCAGCAGATGAGCGTCGAGGAATTGCAGGCGTCCGGCGTCGGCGAGGAACTGATCCGGCTGTCGGTCGGCATCGAGGCGGCGCAGGACATCATCGACGATCTGGCGCAGGCGCTGCGCTTTTCGCAAAAGGCTTGAACCAAAAGGCTCGAATCATGCGTCTGTCCGTCAACGGCCATGAGGTGTTCGCAGCGACCGGCGGCCGCCCGTTCGATCCCACGCTGCCGACAATCGTGTTTCTGCACGGCGCAGGCATGGATCATTCGGTGTGGGCGTTGCAGACGCGCTGGTTCGCCCATCATGGGTATGGCGTGCTGGCGCCGGATTTGCCGGGTCACGGCTTGTCGGGTGGTGAAGCGCTGCCGAGCATCGCCGCGATGGCCGACTGGGTGGTGGCGTTGGTCGAAGCGGCGGGTGGCTCGGCCGCCTGGCTGGTCGGTCACTCGATGGGATCGCTGGTGGCGCTCGATGCCGCCGCGCGTCACCCGGCGAAGGTCACGGCGGTCAGCCTGATCGGTACCGCGGCGGCGATGACGGTCGGACCGGAGCTTCTGAAAGCGGCGGAAGCGAACGATGCCGCCGCCATCGATATGGTGTCGATCTGGGGCCTTGGCTTCCGCGCCGGGCTGGGCGGCAACACCGCGCCGGGCTTATGGATGCATGGCGGCGCCGAGCGCGTGCTGCAGAATGCGCCGCCCGGCGTGCTGTTCAACGATCTCAACGCCTGCAACGCCTATGGCGATGCGCTGGCCGCTGCCGCCCGCGTCGCCGCGCCGGTCACGCTCGTTCTCGGCGAGCGCGACATGATGACGCCTGCCAAAGCCGGGCGGGCGCTGGCGGCGGCGCTGCCGCGGGCACGCACCGTGGTGCTGCGCGGTGCCGGGCACATGATGATGGTCGAGCGGCCGGACGAGGTGCTGGCGACGCTGCGTGCGCAGGCCGCGGCGTGACTATTGCTGCGCCGGCGTGAGTGTCACGACCGTTGTTTCGCCTTGCAGGCTGAGTGCCGCGCCGTCGATCAGGCCGCGCGCCAGCAGGGCGCGGGCGCGCTCAGTGCCGGCGGCGAGCGCTTTGGCGATGTCGTCGGGCGCAAGCTGCGCCACGTCGCGCGTCACCGGACGTTCTCCAAGATCGCTGTCGGGCTGGATGTCGCACGCCGGAACGCGGACGATGCCGGCGTGGCCCGGCAGATCGACGGCATTGGCGATCACGGTGGCTGCGGCGTCGGCCATCGCCGCGGTTTTCGCCAGCACCGTCACCGCATCGGCGATGCCGAGCGAGAAGCTGCGACCGTGGCGGCCGCTGGTGGCGATGCCGCGGCTCGGCTGCCGCGCCGTAATTCTTGTCCGGCCGATCAGCGACGGGCGGTCCGGGCGGTCGATCAGGCCAACGGTGAACTCCTGCCCCGGCGCAAGATGCAGCGCGATGTCGCCGCCGTTGTTGACATAGGCGCGCGTGAGCGGCGCGGCCGCGATCATCGCGTCCAGGACCTCCTCAGCCACCGCGCCGGCAACCGCCGCCATCGGCGTGATGAAGCCCTCGCCGGCAAAC
>JBARWE010000111.1:0-24172 GCA_049646625.1 Xanthobacteraceae bacterium | reverse complement strand
GCAAATGCCGCGACGTCGGCCGCGGCCATGGCACGCGAGACGGCGGCGGCATCCTTCTGCGGCAGCCGCGCCGGGTCGGCCGAACCGTGCGGATAGCGCCCGAGCGCGACGATATCGCGCGCCGGCAATGGCCAGTGCACGGCGTGGCCCTGCGGCAGATAGGCGAAGCGCCGGGCGCGCTCACGCACCGTCAACGTTGCCAGCGGCGCGCCGCCGACCCGCACCGTCCCCGTGCAGCCAATCAGTCCGGCCAGCGCGCGCAACAGCGTGGTCTTGCCGGCCCCATTCGGCCCGACCAGCGCGACGAAATGCCCACGCGGCAGCCCGAACGTGATCTCGCCCAGCACATCGCGGCCGCCAAGCCGCGCGCCTACCGCGTCCGCTTCAAGAAAAACAGGCGTGATCATATCACGCCCCCGCCAAGAGCGCGGCGCTCACGCACGATCAGGTAAAGGAAGAACGGCACGCCGATGATCGCGGTCAGCACGCCCACCTTGATGTTGGTGGCCGACGGGATCAACCGCACCGCGATGTCGGACGCGGTCAACAGCGCCGCGCCGGCCAGCGCGCTCGGCGCGAGCAGCCGGCCCGGATCGTGGCCGACCAGGGGCCGCATCAGATGCGGCGCGACCAGCCCGATGAAGGCGATGGTGCCCGTCACCGCCACCGCGCCGCCGACGCCCAGCGCCACCCCGAGAATGACCAACAGCCGCAACCGGCCGACATCGATACCGAGGCTCGCAGCCGCCTCCTCGCCGAGCGTCAGCACGCGGAACGCGCCGCGCCGGCTCATCAGCAGCACCGCGCCTGCCGCGATGAACGGCAGCGCCAGCGCGACGTGACGCACGCTGCGGTCCTCCAGCGAGCCGAGCAGCCAGAACGCCACTTCAAGCGAGGCGAACGGGTTCGACGACAGGTTCATCGCCAGCGCCGTCAGCGCCCCGGCGAGACTGGAGATCGCCAGCCCGGCGAGGATCAGGATCAACAGTCCGGCATTGCGGCCGGCGACCGCCAGCAGCGCGAACACCGACACGAACGCCATCGCGATCGCCGCCGCCGGCAACAGCCAGGAGCGAACGTCGGCGGCGCCGAGCACGATTACCAGCACCGCGCCGAGCGCCGCCGCCTGCGGCGCGCCAAACAGCGAGGGCGACGCCAGCGGATTGCGCAGCAGGCCTTGCAGCGCCGCGCCCGACAGCCCGAGAATGCCGCCGACCGCCAGCGCCAGCACGGTACGCGGCAGCCGGATGTCGCGCACGATGATCTGGGTGATCTCGTCGCCGGCCCCGAACAGCGCTGCCACGATTTCGAGCGGCGAGAGCCGCACCGGGCCGACGCCGAGCGAGGCGAGCGCCAGCGCCACCACCGCGAGCGCCAACGCGGCGATCACCGCCGCGCGCCGCCGCACGGGGGCGTGGCTCATGCTGCCTTCTCGATCAAAAACACCAGCCGCGATCCGTCCTGCCCGGCATGCGCCAGCACGGCACCGCGCTCCTGCACCAGATGCGGAATATCGATCGCCGCCATCGGATCGGTGCAATGCACCTCCAGCCGGCCGCCGGGCGCCAAAGCTGACAGCGCGCGGCCGGTCTTGAGCGCCGGCAGCGGGCATTTCAGCCCGGTCAGATCGAGGACGGTGGTGATCATGCGCCGCAACATGGCGGCGGGCCACGGCAGCGTCAAGCCGGCCGCGCGGCCCGCAAGTCGGCTTGCAAGTCGGCCGGCAGATCCTCAACCGGCATGGCCGCCTGCTCCATCATCGCCGCGATCCCCGGCACATCGTCGAGATGCGCCGCCGGCAACCCGGCCTCGACCACGGCATCGGTGGCAAGCCCGACGATATGGTCGTCGTCGGGATAGAGCCACGGCTTGCCGAGCGCTTCCCGATGCACCTCGATCTTGCGGTAAGGCGCGGCGCGAAAGCCCTCGACCACAACGAGATCGACCACCGCCATCCTGGCGAGCAGTTCGGGCAGCGGCGGCATTGCCGCGTCACGCAGTTCGTGCATCAACACCCAGCGCCGTTCGGCACACACCAGCACCTCCTGTGCGCCGGCCTCGCGGTGAATCCAGCTATCCTTGCCGGGTTTGTCGAGATCGAACTTGTGGTGGGCGTGCTTGATGGTGGAGACGCTCAGCCCGCGTTCGCGCCAATACGGGATCAGCCGCTTCACCAGCGTGGTCTTGCCGGCGCCGCTCCATCCCGCAAGCCCGATGATCTTCATATCCACTCCGTTGCCCCTGCCCGCAAACCGTGCGCAATATCCGATATGTAAATTGTAGCACGATGATCACGGCCAACCACAGCACGACACCGCGCCCGGCAACGCTCGGCGCGATCCTCGCCGGCGGACGCGCCACGCGCCTGGGCGGCGGCGACAAGCCGCTGCGCACGATCGGCGGCCGCAGCATTCTTGAGCGCGTGGCGGCGCGCCTCAAGCCACAATGCACCGCGCTGTTGCTGAACGCCAACGGCGATCCGTCGCGCTTCGCGGGGCTGGCGCTGCCGGTGGTCGCCGACACCGTGCCGGGCCAGCCGGGGCCGCTCGGCGGCGTGCTCGCCGCACTCGACTGGTGCGCGACCAACCACCCCGACATCGGCTGGCTTTTGAGCGCGCCGGGCGACTGCCCGTTCCTGCCCGACAATCTTGCCGCGCGGCTCTATGCCGCCGCGCAGGCGCATCGCGCGCCCCTCGCCATCGCCGCTTCGAACGGCCGAAGCCACCCGGTGATCGGACTGTGGAGCCTGACGTTACGCGAACCGCTGCGCCATGCGCTGACGGCCGAGGACATGCGCAAGGCTCATGATTTCGTCGCTCGTCACAGCGCCGCCGTGGTGGCGTGGCCGGCCACGCCACTCGATCCGTTCTTCAACGTCAACACCGCCGACGATCTTGCCGAGGCCGAGCGCCTCATGCCTCTCGATCAACAATAAGGATGTCCCGTCATGGACCTGCATCTGCGCGGCAAGCGCGCGCTCATTACCGGCGCCTCCAAGGGCATCGGCGCCGCGGTGGCCGAAGCGCTCGCCGAGGAAGGCTGCAACCTGCACCTCGCGGCGCGCAATACCGCGGCGATGCAAGCGCTCGCGGCGCGGCTCAGCGCCGCGCATGGCGTCGATGTCGCCGTGCACAGCGCCGACCTGCGCGAGGCCGGCGCGCTGGAGCGGCTCGCGACGGCGGCAGCCGACAGCGATATCCTTGTCAATAACGCCGGCGACGTCCCGAGCGGCGCGCTCGACACCGTTGACGAGGCGACGTGGCGTCGCGCCTGGGACCTCAAGGTGTATGGCTACATCAACCTCGCCCGGCTGCTTTACGCGCAGATGAAAACCCGCGGCGATGGCGTCATTCTCAACATCATCGGCGCGGCCGGCGAGCGCTTCGAGGCCAACTACATCGCCGGCAGCGCCGGCAACGCGGCGCTGATGGCCTTCACCCGCGCGCTTGGCGGCACCAGCCTGAAAGACGGCATCCGCGTCGTCGGCATCAATCCGGGGCCGGTCGCGACCGATCGCATCAAGGCGCTGACCCGCCGCCGGGCGCTCGCCCAGTTCGGCGACGAAACCCGCGTCGAGGACGTGTTGCGCCGCTTCCCACGCGGCCGCGCCGCGCACCCGCGCGAAATCGCCGACAGCGTCGCCTTCCTCGCCTCGGACCGCTCCGGCTACACCAGCGGCGTCATCGTCACCATCGACGGCGGCATCTGCGCCGGCGGCGGGGCCGGGTAACGGCGCGCCGCTCGACAGCACCGGCCCGGCGCGTATAGACAGGAGCGCGCTTGAGCCAGGCAGGAATTCGTCCGCGATCATGAGCAAAGCCTTGAAGTTCGAACGGGTCGCCTTCGTCGCCAGCTCAGGGCCGGAGGCGCAGCGCGCGCTCGCGCAATTCACCGCGCTGCACGGCAATTGCGCCCCGCAGGAGGCCGACGTCATCGTCGCGCTCGGCGGCGACGGCCTGATGTTGCAGACGCTGCATGACAACATGCACTCCAACCGGCCGATTTACGGCATGCACCGCGGCACCGTTGGCTTCCTGATGAATGAGTTTTCCGCGGGCGGCTTGCGCGAGCGGCTGGAGGCGGCGCAGGTCACGGTCATCAACCCGCTGCTGATGCGCGCCACCGACGTCCGTGGCAACGTCCACGTCCATCATGCCATCAACGAAGTCGCCCTGTTCCGCCAGACGCATCAGGCGGCCCGGCTGCGCATCCTGATCGACGGCCGCGAGCGAATGCCCGAACTGATCGCCGACGGCGTGATGGTGGCGACGCCGGCCGGCTCGACCGCCTATAACCTGTCGGCGCAAGGGCCGATCCTGCCGATCAACGCCGCGCTGCTGGCGCTGACCCCGATCTGCCCGTTCCGGCCACGACGCTGGCGCGGCGCGTTGCTGCCGGACAGCGCCCGCGTCACCATCGACGTGCTGGAACATGCCAAGCGGCCGGTCGCCGCGGTCGCCGACCATGACGAGGCCCGCGATATCGCCCGCGTCGAGGTGGCGTCCGACAAGAGCATCGCCATGCGCATGCTGTTCGATCCCGGCCACAGCCTGGAAGAACGCATCATCAGCGAGCAGTTCGGCTATTGAGCCGCCCGGCCCTCCGGCAGGAGCGGCTGAAACGTCCCTACGCCCTGCCCTCCGCCCCCTTGCGGGTCTGCGCCACCGACATCTTTGCGAATGTCGCCATCAGGCCGCAGTCGTTCAGCAGCGTCACCAGCTTGAACCCGAGCTTGATGTTACGCACCGCGCCCTCGGCGCCGGAGCAATGGATGCCGGGCGCGATGCCGCGCTTGTCGCACTCCTTGATCAGCTTGTCGTAGATCTTCAGGATTTCCGGCTCATCGCGATCGAGCTTCGGCACCAGGCCGTAGGAGTAACCGAGATCGGAGGGGCCGACATAAACACCGGCAATGCCTTCGACATCGAGGATCGCCTCCATGTTGGCGATCGCGGTGCGCGTCTCCAGCATCGGAATGCACAACGTCTCGTCATTGGCAGTCGCCTGATAGGTGCCGGCGGTGCCGTAAAGGCCGGCCCGGATCGGTCCGTTGCTGCGCGTCCCGCGCGGCGGATACTTGCAGGCGGCGACGAACTTCTCCGCCTCCTCCTGCGTGTTGATCATCGGGCAGATCACGCCGTAGGCGCCACCATCGAGCACCTTGCCGATGATGCCCGGCTCGTTCCACGGCACCCGCACCATCGGCGTCACCGGGTGGCCGTGCATCGCCTGAAAGCAGGCGACCATGGATTGATAGTCCTGCACGCCGTGCTGCATATCCACCGTGACGCTGTCGAAGCCGCATTGCGCCATCACTTCCGCGGAAAAGCCCGACGGGATCGCCAGCCAGCCGTTGACCACCACCTTGCCCGACGCCCAGAGCTTCTTGACGTTGTTCGTCATGTTGTTCGTTCTCCCTTGATGACTGCGGCCCGTTTCACGCCGTAACCTGCCTGATACGCTCCTCGCTGATGCCGACCGTGCGCGCCGCGGCGGCAATCGCCGCCCAGGTGTCGTCCGGCAGCGGGATGCCGTTCCTGCCGCGCTCGGCGCGGGTGCGCTGCTCCGGCTCGCCCGGTATCAGCACTTCATCGACGCCGGCAACGGTGCGCGAGCTTTTCACATCGGCGACGTAGCGCGCCACCTCGCCGTCGAAGACCTGCGCCGGATCGACCCGCGCCGGATCGATGTAGATCGCCAGCATGCCGTTGGTCATCGGACGGTTGTGGCGCGTCGCCCCGTTGCCGGTCAAAGCGCCGCCAAGCAATTCGCAGATCAGCGCGAGGCCGGACCCCTTGTGCTCGCCGAAGGCGCGGATCGCGCCGGTGCCCTTGCTGTGATCGCGCGGCCCATCCGGGCTGTAAGGCCCGTAAAGTTCGGCCGGGTCTTCGCTCAAATGGCCGTCGGCGGCGACCAGCGCCCCCGCCGGCACCGGCTTGCCGCCACGGCTCGCCACCATCACCTTGCCTTCGGCGACAACCGAAGTGGCGAAGTCGAGCACGATCGGCGGCTGTCCGGGGCGCGGGATGCCGACGCAATACGGCGCCGTCGAGAACTTCCGCTCGACGCCGCCGAACGGCGCCACCAGCACCGAGCCGGCGGCATTGACGAAGTGGATCGAGATCAGCCCTTCCGCCGCCGCCGCCTCGGCCCAGTCGCCGATGCGGCCGATATGGCCGGCGTTGCGCAGCGCTACGGCGGCAAGGCCACTCTCCTTGCACTTCCTGATGCCGATGGCGACGGCCTGCGGCCCCACGGTCTGGCCGTAACCGGAGCGCCCGTCGACCACGGCGAGCGATGGCGTATCGACCAGCACCTCGACGCTCTGGTCCGGCTTCAGGTGGCCCTGCGCCAGCCAGCGCAGATAGGAGGTGACACGGATGACGCCGTGACTGTCGTGGCCGCAAAGATTTGCGGTGACGAGATAACCGGCAATGCGGCGCGCCTCGGCCTGCGACGACCCGGCCTGGGCAAAGACGTCGGTGACGAACGCGATCAGCTTCTCGGCGGGAATGGCGACCATAACGGCATGTCCTGAAGATGACAGACGGCGGGAGGTCAGGCGGAGCACGCGACCCAACCATACAGATGACAGAAAAATCCGCCCGCTGTCCATATTCGCAACAGTGCGGCGCGCCACAGGCCGCCATTGGCGGCGGAATTTTCGCAACATGGCGAACGCCATAGCCAACACCCGCGCGGCGCGGACGAGAAGCGGCTGGACCGTGTTTGCCGCAACCCCATAGGATCGCGGCACGATCCATACGGAGCAAATGCCCATGGCCGATGCCGCCCGCGCCCGCCCGGTGCCGACGCCGGAAACGCAACACTACTGGGATGGCGCCAAGCGCGGCGAACTCTTGCTGCAGTGTTGCGACGATTGCAGCAAGACCTACTTCCCGCCGCGGCCATTCTGCCCGGCCTGCGGCTCGCGCCGGGTCGGCGTCGTCAAGGCAAGCGGCAAGGCGACGCTCTACAGCTACGTCATCAACCACCGCGCCGCGCCGGGCTTCACCGCTCCTTACGCCATCGCCGTGGTCGAACTGGCCGAGGGGCCGCGGATGATGACCAACATCATCGACTGTCCGCAGACACCGGAGGCACTTCAGCTCGACATGGCGCTGGAGGTCGCTTTCGCGCCGCTCGACGAAGCGATCACCCTGCCGGTGTTCCGGCCGGCGCCGGCGAAAGGGTAAGCGCGATGCGCAGAAACCAGGTCGCCGTGGTCGGCGCGGCGGAAACCACGAAACTCGGCGTCATCCCCGATATGTCGCAGATCCAGTTGCACGCCGACGCCGCGCTCAACGCCATCGCCGACGCAGGGCTGAAACTCGCAGATATCGACGGCATAGCCACCGCTGTCGAGACGCCGCAGCAGATCGCGCACTATCTCGGCATCACGCCGACCTGGGTGGATGGCACCTCGGTCGGCGGCTGTTCGTTCATGCTGCATGTGCGCCACGCCGCCGCCGCGATCGAGGCCGGGCTGTGCAAGACTGTGCTGATCACTCATGCCGAAAGCGGCAAGTCGATGATCGGCAAGCAGCCGCGCTTCGTCGCCCCGGACAGCCTCAACGGCCAGTTCGAGCAACCCTACGGCGCGTGGGGGCCGCCGACGCTGTTTCCGATTCCCGTGCTGCGCTACATGAAGACCCACGGCATCACCCACGAGCAACTGGCGATGGTCGCGGTGATGCAGCGCGAGTGGGCGGCGAGGAATCCGCGCGCCACCATGAAGGCGCCGATCACCGTTGACGACGTGCTCAACTCGCGGATGATCGCCTACCCGTTGCGACTGCTGCAATGCTGCCTCGTCAGCGACGGCGGCGGCGCGCTGATTTTGACCGGCGCCGACCGGGCGAAGGATTTTCCGCACAAGCCGGTCTACATCCTCGGCACCGGCGAGAGCGTCGAGACGCCGATGGTGAGCCAGATGGAAACGTTCACCTCCTCGCGTGCCTTCCGCGTCGCCGGGCCTGCCGCGTTTCGCGAGGCCGGCATCACGCACAAGGATGTCGACCACCTGATGATCTACGATGCCTTCGCTCACCTGCCGCTGTTCGGCCTGGGCGATCTCGGCTTCATGCCGCACGAGGAGACCGGCCAGTTCATCGCCGGCGGCCACACGCGGCCCGGCGGCAAGCTGCCGCTCAACACCAACGGCGGCGGTTTGAGCTACATGCATTCGGGCATGTACGGCATGTACGCGCTGCAGGAGAGCGTGCGGCAGATGCGCGGCATCGCGCCGGCGCAAGTGCCGGGCGCGAAGATTTCCGTCTGCCACGGCGTCGGCGGCATGTTCGCGGCTTCGGGCACGATCATCTTCACCAACGAGCGGTGAGATAAAGTCGTGCTGCGCCGCGCCGGCTCAGAGGTCGGTGAAGCGCGGCGGCCGCTTGTCGATATTGGCGCTCACCGCCTCGCGCTGGTTGGGTGAGCCGATCAGCTTCTGCTGTTCGACGCTTTCGGCCATCAGCGCCGGCCCCGGATCGCCGCCAAGCGCGTTGAACAGCCGCTTGGCCGCGCGGATGGCATCGGGACTCCTGTTCGCGATCTCACGCGCGGTCTCCATCGCCGCGGCATGCGGATTGTCGACGATGCGGGTGGCGAGGCCGTAGCTCAACGCCTCCTCGGCCGAGAACACCCGGCCGGTATAGGTGAGGTCGCGCAGGATATCGTCGCGCACCAGCCGCGCCAGGATCGGCGTGCCGGCCATGTCGGGCACCAGTCCCCACTTGACCTCCATGATCGACATGCGCGCGTCAGGGCTGAGAAAGCGCATGTCGGCGCCGAGCGCGAGCTGGAAGCCGCCGCCAAAGGCAACGCCATGCACCGCGGCAATCACCGGCACCGGAAGCTGCCGCCAGCCCCAGACCGCCTGCTGCGGGAAATTGGCCTCGCCATGGGTCCGCCGGGTGAGGTCGCGCTCCGCGCCTCCCGGCAGGCCGGCGCCGCCGGTCTCCTTCATTGCAGCGAAGCGTCCCATGTCGAGGCCGGCGCAAAAGGCCCGCCCCTCGCCGGACAGCACCACCGCCCGCAAGCCCTTCTCGGACGCAAGCCGCGCCGTGGTGTCCACCAGCGCCTCGAACATCGCGATGTCGAGCGCATTCATCTTGTCCGGCCGCGCCAGCCGGACATCGGCGACGCCTTCCGAAATCGTAACCGCGATGCGCTCGCTCATGCAGTTCTCCTTGCGGCGCGACCTTTGACAGGTGAAACGGCGCCTGTTTTAATCAATCAACTAACTAATGTATATAACGCTGCGGAGAAGACAGTTGCAGATGTTCGTTCCCCAGCTCCTCGCGGGCCGACGCATTCTCGTCACCGGCGGCGGCACCGGGCTTGGCAAGGCGATGGCTGCGCAGTTTCTCAGCCTCGGAGCGGAAGTGCATATCTGCGGTCGCCGCAAAAGCGTCTGCGACGAAACCGCGACCGAGTTGATGGCAATTCACGGTGGCCATGTCGAAAGCCACGGTGCCGACATTCGCGACGCCGCCGCCGTCGACGCGATGGTCGAGAATATTTTTGCCTCCGGCCCGCTCACCGATCTGGTCAATAACGCCGCCGGCAACTTCATCGCCCGCACGCAGGACATCTCGTCGCGCGGCTTCGATGCGGTCGCGGGCACGGTGATGCACGGCACCTTCTATGTCACCCACGCGGTCGGGCGGCGCTGGATCGCCGGCGGCCATCGCGGCAACGTCGTGTCGATCACCGTAACCTGGGTGCGCAACGGCGGCCCGTTCGTGGTGCCGTCGGCGATGAGCAAGGCGGCGATCCACGCCATGACCATGTCGCTTGCCGCCGAATGGGGCCGCTACGGCATCCGCCTCAATACGATCGCGCCTGGCGAAATTCCGACCGAAGGCATGAGCAAGCGTCTCAATCCCGGCGAGGAACCGGGCGCGCGCACCAAGGCCGCCAACCCGATGGGCCGGGTCGGCACGCTGGAGGAGTTGCAGAACCTCGCCACTTTCCTGATCTCGGGCGGCTGCGACTGGATCAATGGCGAAACCATCGCCATGGACGGTGCCCAGGCGCTGGCCACCGGGGGCAATTTCTACGAATTGCGCACCTGGAGCGACACCGACTGGAAGGCGGCGCGCGCCGCCATCGTGGCGCAGAATGAAAAGGACAAGGCCGAGCGCCGCTAAAACGTCATTAAGCGAAGCATGGCCCCGACCTGACCCAAGGCCGTCCGCGCCAGCTTGCGGGCGCGACGCGAGGTCGCGGCTCCCTGTTGCGGGATCGGGCTGGTTTCATGGCGGCGGCAGGGATATGCGGTCGGGGTCTGGCCAATATCGATCCACGCTTCCCGCCGCAGCGGTCGGTCGATCAGGGACCGGCGCGGCCGCGCCTCCTGAAACCACGGAAAGCCGCCATGCCGGTGCCCCACGATGTCGTCGACCCGCCCTTCAACATCATGCGCTGCAGCCATGTAGTCCTCGACGTCACCGATCTTGGCATCAACCGCGCCTTCTACCAGGAGGTGATCGGGCTGCATTTCGAGGATGTCGACGACAGCGCGGTCTATTTTCGCGGCAGCGACGAGAGCCAGCACCACTCGCTGGTGCTGCGCCGGGCAGCGATGCCCGGCTGCGCCCGGATTGCCTTCAAGGTCGCGGACGAAGGCGACCTCGACAAGGCGGCAGCGTTCTGCGCCGATAACAAGCTGCCGCACGCCTTTGCCGAGCAGGCGTTTCAGGGCCGCACGCTGGTGCTGACCGACCCGTTCGGCGTGCGGATCGGCCTTTACGCGATGATCGAGCAGCGCCCCTCACACCCGCGCCGGGACGATCGCGCCGGCGGCGGCCATCCGCAAAGCTTTGCGCATTTCAACATCGTGGTGCCGGAAGTGCAGGACTCGGTCGACTTTTATGCACGGCTCGGGTTCCGCCCCGCCGAGTACGCTGAAGATGACCGGGGCAACGGCCGGCTCGCCGCCGCCTGGATGCAGCGCAAGGACACCGCCTACGACATCGCTTTCATCAGCGGCTCCGGGCCGCGACTGCATCACTTCGCCTACCGCATGCCGGCGGCGGCGGACATTCTACGCCTGTGCGAGGACATGAAAGCCGGCGGCTGGCAGAGGCATATCGAGCGCGGCCCGGACAGCCGCGACGCCGCCAGCCCGCTCGTCGTCTATGTCCGAGACCCGGACGGCCACCGGCTGAAGCTCTATGCCGGCGGCGCCGACAATAGAGGCACCGCCCGTCCGCCGTTGCGCCGGCTGCTCGGGGCGCCTCATCCCTCGCCTGCACAGGTCACAGCGGCGCCGCGCTCGTGGTACGAAGATGCAACGCCGTTTGCCGGGCAGGCGGTCCGCGAGCCGCAATTCGCAGCCGACATCACCTTCACCGACTAGCGTTTTTCCGTAGAACGGTGAACGACCTAGCGCGGTGTGGCCGCCTCGCGCCGCCGCGCGTAACCGTCATAGAGCAGCGCCAGAAGACCGATCGCGACCGGCGGAAACACCAGCACATTCACGGTGCTCCAGCCGAAATCGGCCAGCAGTTGGCCCGAGCCGAACGACGTGATCGCCATCGTGCCGAACACCAGAAAGTCGTTGAACGACTGCACGCGGGTGCGTTCATTGGGCCGATGGGTGTCCAGCACCAGCGCGGTGGCCCCGACGAAGCCAAAATTCCAGCCAAGGCCAAGCGCGATCAGGCCGCCCCAGAAATGCAGCGTGGTGATGCCGGAAAGCCCGATCGCCGCCGCCAGCGCCAGCAGCAACAGCCCCGCCGCGACCACCCGGCCGGCGCCGAAGCGCAGGATCAGGCTACCGGTGAAGAAGCTCGGTCCGTACATCGCCACGACATGCCACTGGATGCCGAAATTGGAATCGCTGACCGACAGCCCGCACATCTTCATGGCGAGCGGCGCCGACGTCATCACGAGGTTCATCATGGCGTAGGAAACGACGCCGCAGATCGCCGCGGCGATGAAACGCGGCTGGCGCGCGATGACGCCGATCGGACGGCCACCGCCAAGATCGTGCACAAGCGGCTTGGGCGCATCGACAGTGGCCAGCACCGCCATCGCCACCAGCGCGACGACGGCTTGTGCGACAAAGCTGACCGCGAACAGGTAGGGCGGGAAATAGTCCATCGTCCATTCGACGAGCTGCGGGCCGAGCACACCGGCGAACACCCCGCCCGCCATCACCCACGACACCGCCTTGGGGCGGAAGCCGGGGCTGGCGCCATCGGCGGCGGCGAAACGGTAGGTCTGGGTCACGGCGCCATAGGCACCGCCGAGGAAGGTGGCGAAGCAGAACAACGCGAACGAGCCGTAGACGATGCCCGCGGCCGCCAGAAGCCCGCACAGGGCGCCAAGCCCGGCCCCGACGATGAAGGTCACGCGGCGGCCATAGGCGCGCGACATCATGCCGGCCGGCAACGTGGCGCAGGCAAGACCGACGACATATGACGACAGCGGCACGGTCGCGAACTGCATCGGCGCCAGCGTGGCGCCGACGATCGAGCCGGTGGCGTAGATCACCGCGGCATTGGCGCCGGCCAGCGCTTGCGCCACGGACAGGCGCGCGACATTGGCACGCGCCCGGCGGTCGTCGAAGAAAGTATCTGCTGCTGCGGCGGTCATACGCCGCTCCTTATCCTGAACACCCCGCCCCCGGTAGAACATTTGTGCTGGACAGCCATGCGGGCCGCCACGGTGCCGCCGCCCGCCGATCGCCCTGGCATCGAACCTTGCACCCCGCTGCCGAGACCTAGTTATGGCCGCATTGTCTTCCCATATGACAGGGACATCGAACGTCCGACTCTATGGAGGTACTCCAATGACCGATATGGGCCGGCTTCACAGAGTGCCCGACATCTGGCTCTCCGGCCTCGTTGCCGCGTTGGGAGCGCTGGCCCAAGCGCCCGCCCCGTCCGCGGAAGTCACGGAATCGTGCCGTCGTCATCTCGGCATGCCGCCAACCCTGCCGGACGCGCCCAACACGGCGCCGGATGCAGCGCTCGACCCGGCGTTTGCGGCACCCGATCCTCTACCAGCCCCGCCGCCATCATCACCACAGCGCTGCGAACCCGAGACGATCCACTGAGGATCGCGACGCCGACCTACGGTGCGCCGGCAGCGATACGGCGGCAATGATCGAGCGCGGCGGCGAGCAGGTTGTCGCTCGCCTCCGGCGTGAGGAACGCCGCATGCGCCGACAGCGTCACGTTCGGCATGCGCAGGAACGGATGATCCGCCGGCAGCGGCTCGACCGCAAACACATCCATCGCGGCATGGCGCAGACGCCCGGCATCCAGCGTGGTGATCAGCGCCGCCTCGTCGACCAGCGCGCCCCGCGCGGTGTTGATCAGGATCGCCCCCGGCCGCAGCGCCGCAATCCGCTCCGCCGACAGAAACCCGCGCGTCTCATCATTGAGCAACAGGTGCAGCGAGACGACGTGGCTGTCGGCCAACAGCCGCTCGATCGGGACGAACGCAACATTCGCATGAACCCGTGGCGTCCGGTTCCAGGCCAGCACGGTCATGCCGATGCCGGTCGCCAGCCGCGCCACCTCCGCGGCGATGCTGCCGAAGCCGATCAGCCCCAGCGTCTTGCCGGTGAGCTGCATCCCCTCCTGCCTGAGCCAGGTGCCGGCGCGAATGGCCCGGTCCATGCGGGCGAGGTCGCGCGCCGCCGCCGCCATCAGCGCCACCGCACACTCGGCAACGGCGGTATCGCCATAGCCCTTTATGGTGTGGACGGTGATCCCGAGCGCGGCCAGTTCTTCCGGGTTCATGTAGCTGCGCGCGCCGGTGCCGAGAAACACCACATGCTTGAGCGCCCGACAGCGGCGCGCCACGGCAGCCGGCAGCGCAGTGTGGTCGATCAGGGCGATGGCGGCATCGCCCAGCACGTCAGGCAACTCATCGGGCCTGATGCGCGGAGCGAGATTGACCGTGACGGGCGGATCGTCCGGACGCGACAGCCGGCGCACGATCGTCTCGAACTCGTCCGTTCCATCGACCAGCACGGCTCGCACGACGCCCCTCCCCCGAACTGAACGGCGCCGCCTGGCTCAGGCGCCGCGACCGCTGGTCTCGAACTCGGCGATCTGGCGCGCGCGCGCCGACCCCGCCGCCGCCTGGTGGTCGGTGGCGATGGCGCAATACACCGCCGGCAGCACGAACAGCGTGAACAGCGTGCCGATCAGCATGCCGGCGACCACCACGAGGCCGATCGAGAAGCGGCTCGCCGCGCCGGCCCCGGTGGCGGTCAGCAGCGGCAGCAGACCCGCGACCATCGCCGCCGTGGTCATCAGGATCGGCCGGAGCCGCACCCGCGCCGCGCGCGCAATCGCCGTGCGGCGATCGAGCCGCTCGTTGAGCTGCAACTCGTTGGCGAACTCCACCATCAGGATGCCGTGCTTGCTGATCAGGCCAACCAGCGTGAGCAACCCGACCTGGGTGTAGATGTTGATCGTCGCCGCCCCGAAGAACAGCGGCATCAACGCCCCCGACACCGCCATCGGCACGCTGATGAGGATCACCAGCGGGTCGCGCAGGCTCTCGAACTGCGCCGCCAGCACCAGGAAGATGATGATCAGCGCAAAGCCGAACGTCACCGCAAGCTGGTTGCCTTCCGTCACATACTGTCGGGAATCGGCGAGATAGTCGTGGCTGAAGCCCGACGGCAATTCCTTGGCAGCCTTTTCAAGAAAGTCCACCGCCGCGCCCATGGTCACACCCGGCATCGGCACCGCCTGGAAGATCGCGGCATTGAGCTGATTGTAGTGCGACAGCGCGTTGGGGTCGGTCGCGGTCTCGATCGATATCACCGTCGACAGCGGCACCTGCAACCCGGCCGGCGTCGAAAGATAATAACCGTTCAGCGCTTCCGGCGTCAGGCGATCGCTGCGCGGCACCTGCGGGATCACCTGGTAGGAGCGGCCTTCGAGATTGAAGCGGTTGACGTAGTTGCCCCCGAGCAGCGTCGCCAGCGTACCACCGATCTGCTGCATGGTAAGGCCGAGGTCGCTCGCCTTGGAGCGGTCGATGCTGACCCGCACCACCGGCTGATTGAAATCGAGATCGCTGTCGACGGCGATGAACATGCCGCTCTTGCGGGCGGCGTCCTTGATCTTGTTCATCTCCTCATAGACGGCGCGGAAACTCGCGGTCGAATAGATCACCATCTGCACCGGCAATCCGCCGGCGCTGCCGGGCAACGACGGCAGGTTGAAGGCGAACACCGTCGAGCCTTCGACCTTGTTCAGTTCATCCTGTACCGGCTGCTTGAGCGCCATGGCCGTGCGCTTGCGTTCGTCCCACGGCTTCAGCAGCATCGCCGCAATGCCGTTGTTGACGCCGTCGAAGCCGTTGATGACGAAGCGCAGATCGGTCTCGGGAAACTTCGCGAACGCCGCATCGACCTTTTCGCCGTAGAAATTGGCGTAGTCGATATTGGCGTATTTCGGCGACTTCAGCACCGAGAACAGGATGCCCTGATCCTCCTCCGGTGCCAGTTCCTTCGAGGTGTTGGCATACATGAAGCCAACCAGCCCGAGGATCGTCACCGCGAACAGCATGGTGACGGGACGATAATCCAGCGAGCGGTCGAGCAGACGGCCGTAGCCGCGCGTGATCGCGCCGAACACCTCATTGACCTTGCGGGCGAACCAGCCCTCCTCGCCGCTCTTGAGCAGCACCGAGCACATCATCGGCGACAATGTCAGCGCGATCACGCCGGAGACGATCACCGCACCTGCAAGGGTAAAGGCGAACTCGCGGAACAGCGCGCCGGTCAGCCCGCCGAGAAAACCGATCGGGGCATAGACGGCGGCAAGCGTGATCGTCATCGAGATCACCGGGCCGACAATCTCGTGGGCGCCTTTCAGCGCCGCCTGAACCGGCGGC
This sequence comes from Xanthobacteraceae bacterium, assembly GCA_049646625.1. Taxonomy (GTDB): domain Bacteria; phylum Pseudomonadota; class Alphaproteobacteria; order Rhizobiales; family Xanthobacteraceae; genus PRO6. Next base: position 8,296 of record JBARWE010000111.1, on the reverse strand, counting down.
ATTCCCTCCTCCAGATGGCGGTGGATGTTCTCGACCACGACGATGGCATCGTCGACGACGAGACCGATCGCCAGCACCATCGCCAGCAGTGTCAGCAGGTTGATGCTGAAGCCGGCTGCCAGCATCAGGCTGCACACGCCGATCAGCGACAGCGGGATGGTGACGACCGGAATCACCACCGAGCGCAGCGAGCCGAGGAACAGGAAGATCACCACGATGACGATCAGCACGGCCTCGGTCAGCGTCTTCACCACCTCGTCGATCGACGACTGGATGAACTTGGTGGAGTCGTAGGCGACCTTCATGTTGAGCGCCGGCGGCAGATTGCGCTCGATATTCGGGAACAGCGCCCGCACCCCCTTGACGATATTGAGCGGGTTGCCCTCCGGCGTCGCCTGGATGCCGATGAACACCGCATCCTGATTGTTGAAAGCGACGCTGGCATCGGTGCTCTGCGCCGCCAGTTCCACCTCGGCGACATCCTCCATGCGTACGAAGCCGCCATCTTTCGCCTTGACGATCATCCGCTTGAACTGGTTGACGTCCTGCAGATCGGTGTTGGTCGAGACGTTGGAGACGATGTAGTAGCCCTTCACCTGGCCCGCGGCGGCCTGATAGTTGTTGGCCTGAATCGCGGCGGCGACATCGGCCGGCGAGACGCCGCGCCCGGCCATGCGCACCGGATCAAGCCACACCCGCATCGAGAAGGTCTGCCCGCCGAGAATGTCGGCGGAGGCGACGCCATCGACGGTCGAGAGTACCGGCTGCACCACGCGCGTCAGATAGTCGGAGATCGCGGAGCCTGACAGTTCGCTTGAGGAGAAGCCGAGATACATCACCGCGGTGGTCTCGCCGGTCGACTTGAGAATGACCGGATCGTTGGCCTCGCGCGGGATCAGATACTTCACCGAGTTGACCTTGGACAGCACCTCGGTCATCGCCTGGTTGGGATCGACGTTGAGCTTGACGAACACCTGAATCTTCGAGACGCCCTGCACCGACGACGACTTGATGTAGTCGACGCCCTCGGCCGAGGCCACCGCCTGCTCAAGCGGCGTGGTGATGAAGCCCTGCATCAATTCCGGCGAGGCACCCGGATAGGCGGTGGTGACGGTGATTACCGTGTTTGACAGTTTCGGATACTGCCGCACCGGCAGATCGACCGCGGCGCGCAGGCCGAGCAGCAGGATCAGCGCGCTGACGACCACCGACAGTACGGGGCGCTTGATGAAGATGTCAGTCAGTGACATGAGCGGGCGCTCCGGGTCGGATCAGTTGCGCGGCGGCTTGGCGGGGATCGGCGGCAGCGGATCGGTCGAGATCGCAACCGCCGCGCCCGATTGCAGCTTGAGCTGGCCGACCGCGACGACGCGCTGGCCCGGCTCGACACCGCGCCGGATCACCGCGCGGCCCCCGATGCGCTCGCCGGTCTCGACGAAGCTGCGCTCCGCGGTCAGCGTCGTCGTGCCGTCGTCTTCCTTCTTTTCCTTGATGAGATACACGCTGTCGCCATAGAGCGTGTAGTCCACCGCCGTCTCCGGCACCGTCACCACCGCCGGGCTGTCGGGCAGCACCACGGTGGTGGTGGCGAACATGCCGGGCTTGAGAATCTGGCCGGGATTGTCGATCGTCGCCTGAACCCGGATCGAGCGGGTATCGGTCGAAATCTGCGGCTCGATGGTGGTAATCTTGCCCTCGAACCTGCGGCCCGGATAGGCGTCAACCACCACGCGCACGGTCTGGCCAACCTTCAGCGTGCCGGAGTCCTTCTCGGTCACGGTAAAATTGGCGAACAGCTTCGACAGGTCGGTGAGCGTCACGATCTGCGAGCCGGCGGTGAGAAACTGGCCGACCTCGACATGGCGCACGCCGAGCACGCCGTCGAATGGCGCACGGACCAGCTTCTGCGAAATGATCGCCTCGGTCTTGGCGATGCCGGCATTGGCCTGATCGTATGTGGCCTGCGCCTGATCGACGGTCGCCTGCGGCCCGAACTGGCGCGAGGCAAGCTGCTTGGCGCGGTCGAGCGCAAGCTGGGCGGCCAGCGCCTGCGCCTTGAAGCTGGCGAGATCGGCGCGGTCAGGTTCGTCGAACAGTTGCACCAGCGGGTCGCCCTTCTTGACCGGGGCACCGGCCTCGAACAGCACCTGGGTGACGCGGCCGTTGACGTCGGTGGTCACGTTGACCTGATGCACGGCGGCAAGCTCGCCAACCGCGGTCAGCAGGTTCGGCAGCACCTCCTGTTTGGCCTCGGCCGCCGCCACCGTCACCGGCGGCGACTTATGGGTGGCGAAGAACTGTGCGATCATGTGATTGCGGAAGGCGTTGAAGCCCCAGATGCCGCCAACCAGCAGCGCCAGCAGCACTCCGACAATGATGAACCAGCGCGTGGTCCGCACCGGCTTGCGGCGAGCCGGGGCCGCCGCCGGTTCCGCCCGCGCCTCATGCCGGGCCTTGCGTTCCGCCTCGTCGTCCAGGGGAGAAATGGTCATGTCATGCACTTTCTTCTGCGCACAAGGCTTGCCGGCACGGGCCTTCGCCGAGATGGCGGGCGATTGCCATCTCGTTCAGGCCGATCCCGCGGAGAATGAATTCAGAGAGCTGGTGTTCCAACGTCCCACCCCCGTCGTAAGCGAGCGTGGGCACCGGGGGCAGGCTGGTCAGGGTCACCATGTGAACGGCATGGTGGGCGAACCAGAACAGATTCAGCGGCGCCTTCCCGACGCGAACGGCGTCGCCGGCCGCAATCGCATGCTCCAGCGAGACCGTAAACAGCGGGCCGACCGCCTGCCCGATCTTGTCGTAAAGCAGCCGGGCGAACTCGCCGTCATCGAGATGGCTTGCCACCGCCAGACGCAAGCGCTGCACTTCCTCGCGCTCGGGCGCATGCACGACGCCGAGAAAATGGCGGACCATTTCACGCACCAGCGTCACCAGTGTCGGGGTCGACGGCGGCAGATCGAGCAGCCGGCGCAGGCCAGGGTCGGTCTCGCAGGATTCAGTGAGGATCGCGGCATAAAGCGCCGATTTCGAAGGGAAGTGCTTGAACAGCAGCCCCTCCGACACTGCCGCCGCGGCCGCGACGCTTTTCGTCGTCGTACCGGCAAAGCCGTGTCGCGCGAAACAGCGTCGCGCTGCGGACAGGATCTGCTCCCGCCGCAGGTCGGCAGCAATACGATGCGGTCTCAGCGGCGCATTCATGGGGGTGCGTGAGTAAACACTCACTTGACCAAAGTCAACATGCTGCACCGCACCAGTACGGCAGAGGCAATGATCTACGTTTTTTATCAGGTATTTATGGAAGGGGCAGGGGCGCAGACCCCGGCACGGGCGCGACCGGGGCGGGCACCACCTCGTGCAGCAGCGGCTCGCCGCTGCCGAGTCGGCGGCAGTTCTCGGCGATCACATCGAGGCTGCGGGTGATGGTCTCGGGCGTCAGCCAGGCGATGTGCGGGGTCAGCACCGCGCCGGAGCACAGCATCAAGGGGCGCGGATCACGCACCGGCTCGTCCTCGAACACGTCCAGCCCGGCACCAGCAAGATGGCCGCTGCGCAGTTTTGCCGCGAGCGCCGCCTCGTCCACCAGTTCACCGCGCGCGGTATTGATCAGGATCGCACCCGGCTTCATGCGACTGAGCGCCTCGGCATCGATCAGATGCCGCGTCTCCGGCGTTGCCGGCAGATGCAGCGATACGATATCGGCGGTGCTGATGAGTTCGCCAAGCGATACCTGCCGCGCCTGCGCACTGCTGCGCTGCGAACGGTTATAGAAGATCACCTCCGCGCCGAGCGCCTTGAGCACGGGGGCGAGCCGTTGCGGGATGGCGCCGAAGCCGACCAGCCCGATGATGCGGCCGGCGATCTCGCCGCTCGATTCCGGCACCTCCGGCGCCACGTTCCAGCCGCGCGCCATGCGGGTCGCGGCGTCGAGCACGCCGACGCGGCGCAGCACCGCAAGCATCAGGGCCAGCGTATGCTCGGCGACGGCTTGCGTGTTGGTGCCCGGCATATTGGCGACGGCAACGCCGGCCTCCTGCGCCGCCTCAAGGTCGATGGTATTGACGCCGACGCCGATCTTCTGGATCAGCCTGAGCTTCGGCGCGACCCTGATGGCTGCGGCCGTGATCGGTTTGAGGACATGCAGCAGCACATCGGCGTCGCGCATCTCCGCGAGGAAGCGCTCCTCGTCCTGCTCGCCGACAACTGTGATGCGCGGGAGCGCAACCTCCGCAAGCCTTGCCCGCAGCCGCTGGCCGGCATTGAATTGCAGCACCGCCTTCATCGCCCTATCGCCCCGCGAAGACCGCCCCAACGACGCCATTGGGCCTTAAGCGTAATGCTTTTTTTGCCGTGATTGAAAGCCGGTTGTTGATATCGTAGCCAATGCGGGCGCCCTGCCCCACTACAAACGCGGACAACCATGACAGACGATACCCTGACCGCGCGCCTTGAGCGCCTCGAAATCCGCCTTGCCTACCAGGACGAGACCATCGAAACGCTGAACGCCACCATCACCGCGCAGTGGCGCGAGATCGATCGTCTGACGCGGCTGTTCGGGCAGCTCGACGACCGCCTGCGCGAAGCTGAAAGCCGCCCGGCCGGGCCGCCACAGAGCGAACCACCGCCGCCTCATTATTAGGCTAGAGCCTCATCAAGTGATCCGTTTTCGTCATGGCCGGTTCGTCCCGGCCATCCACGTCTTGCTTGACTGAATCCACATAAAGACGTGGATGCCCGCGACAAGCGCGGGTATGACAGCAGAAAATTAATCCTTCTATCTCTCGTCGCGGAAATACGGCTCGACCGTTCCGCTGAGCTTGATCGTCACCGGATTGCCGAAGCGATCCCTGGCGTTGCCGGCGGCGACCCGCACCCAGCCCTCGCTGACGCAATATTCCTCAACGTTGTTTTTCTCCACCCCGCGAAAGCGCACGCCGATATCGCGCGCCAGCACGTCCGCATCATAGAAGGGGCTGCGCGGATCGGTCGAGAGACGGTCAGGCAGTCGGCCAGGTTCAGCGGTCATCAGCACCTCGCGATGGCATGGATTTGCGATTCGTCGGCCGCCACCAAACGCAAATCGCGCCGGATGCGCAAGAGTGGCGGCGAGGCGCTTGCGATGGAAAACGCTATGCGCCCCAGGTGCGTTCCAGCACGCCGAGCCAGTTGCGGTGACAAATCTTTTCGATCAATCCGTCGCCAAAGCCGCGCCGGCGCATCGCGGCGATCAGCGCCGGCAGCCCTGACACGGAACCCATGCTGGCGGCAATCAGTGCGCCGTCGAAATCCGAGCCGAGCGCGACACCGTCCTCGCCAAGGCGCTCGACCATGTAGACCAGATGGTCGACCACCACGTCGAGCGGCGTATCGGCATTGCGTAGCCCATCCGGCCGCAGAAAGCTCACCGCATAGTTGACGCCGACCAGTCCGCCGCTGTCGCGGATCGCCGCGAGCTGTTTGTCGGTCAGGTTGCGCGAGGCGGGAGAGATCGCATGCGCATTGGAATGCGTCGCCACCAGCGGCGCGGTGCTCAGCCGCGCCACATCCCAGAAGCCGGCCTCGTTGAGATGCGATAGATCGATCAGGACGCGCAGTTCATTGCAGGCGGCAATGAGCCGCTTGCCGCCTTCGGTCAGGCCGGGACCGATATCCGGCGAGGACGGAAAGCGGAACGGCACCCCGAAGCCGAAAATATTCGGCCGGCTCCACACCGGGCCGAGCGAGCGCAAGCCCGCCTGATGCAGCACGTCGAGCATGGCGAGATCAGCATCGATTGCTTCGGCGCCCTCGATGTGCAGCACGCTTGCCAACGCGCCCGCCGCCATCGCGGCACGAATGTCGGCGACGCTGCGGCAGATCCGCACCGCATCGCCGGAGGAACGCGCAAGGCGCACCAGCAGCGACGCCATCGCCAGCGTCGCCGCCTGCGCCTCGGTATGGCCGACCTCCTCCGGCTCGTGCGCACCGGGGCCGAGATTCTGCGTTCCCTCGCCGGGCTTGCTGCGCGCCGCCGCAACAGCAGCAGCCGCCTGCGCCGCCGACGGCACGAAGATCGCGAACATGCCGCCGGCAAAGCCGGCCGCGCGCGCCCGCGGCAGATCGAGATGGCCCCTGCCATCGAGGCCATCAAGAAATGCCTGAACCGGGTCGCCGCCACCGCTGAGATGCAGCCGCAGCAGCACATCGTTGTGGCCGTCGAACACCGGAACGGAAGCGGGAAAGGTCATCGCTAAATCCGCCTTGCGGGCGAGTCGCCCGCGCTCCCACCCTAACCTCCCCCCGCAAGCGGAGGGAGAAAAAAGACGGCTCACCAGCGATATTTGACACCGGCATAGACCGCACGCCCCACGCCCGGCTCGAACAGCATCGCACCCGGCGTGGCACGATCGAGAATCGAAGCGCTGGCGATATAGGCGGTGTTGGCGAGATTGCGTGCCTCGACATAGGCCGAGAACGGCCCGCCATTGTCGAACCCCGCCTTCAGGCCGACAATGGCGTAAGCCTGCGTCATCAGCGTGTTGGCGCTATCGACATAATACGCCTGCGGCACCCATTCGATATTCGGCCCGACATAGAAGCCGGTCGGGTGTTTGTAGAGGAGTTCGGCACGAACGAAGTGGCGCGGCGCGCCGGGCAGCAAGTTGTTTCCGAACACCGGATCGCCGTCGAAGCGGAAGTCGTTGAAAGTGTAGGCCACGTTGAGCCACAGCTTGTCGGGCGCCTCGCCCGGCACGAACAGCCCCTTGACCACCGCCGCGCCGACGCCGGCCTCGATGCCCTGATGAACCGTGCGCTCCGCATTGGTCACCTGGCAGGTACCGGACGAGCTATAGAGGCATTGCAGTTCATCGCGGATGTTGGCGCGGTAGAGCGTCACCTCCCAGGTGAGGTCCGGCCGCTGCATACGGGTGCCGACCTCGTAAGTGGTGGCGCGCTGCGGCCTGATTCTGGTCCAGTCGATGCTGGCGACCGCCGAACCTTCGCCGAAGCTCGGCACCTCAGCGCTGCGCGACACGTTGGCGAACACCTGCCAGCCCGGATCGACCTGCCACAACAGGCCCGCCTTCGGCGACCACAGGTCGAACGCGGTGCGGCCCGACTGGTCGCCGTTACTCAGGAAGCGGTCGGCGCGGTCGCGCGTCGCATGCAGAAACTGCGTGCCGGCGACCACGGCGACGTTCGGCACAAAGTAGAACGAGTCCTCTACATAGACCGCGGTGTTGGTCGAGCGGTCGAGCGACGACGACATCAGCGCGCCCTTGCGGCCGCCGACATTGGCATACTGCTTGTTGTCGATGCGGCCGTTCAGCACATTGACGCCAGCCACCAGCCGGTTGCGGAACGCCCCGATATGGCGGTCGTCGGTGAGGCGGGCAAACCCGCCGTAGTCGTTATAGCGGTAGTCGAGCCACTGGAAGATCGGGTGCATCAGGTGGCGGTCGATGGCGAAGGCGCCGAACTCCACCTTGGTATCCTCGAAGCGGATGGTGGTCTTGTTGGCTACGCGCACGGTGTCGATGTTGCGTTGCTGATCGAGCGCGACGTTGTTCGGCGCCGGCAGCCACGGCGTCGTCAGCGCCATCTGCCGCGTCACCGTGCCGGGAATGCGCTGACGCACGCTGTTGGCGTTGACGTAGAAGCGCGTCTCGAAGTCGGGCGAGATCTGATAGCCGACATTGGCGCTGAGCCGCAGCGAGCGGCCATCGCTATGCTCGCGAAAACCCTGCGCGGTCTGGCCCGAGGCGGTGACGAAACCATCCCACGGCCCGTTGACGCCGCCGGCATTGGCCTGCAGACGGGCGAAGCCGAAGGCGCCGATATCGAGCGAGGCGCCGTTGGGAAACGGGTCGCGCCCGGTGCGGGTCACGAAGTTGATGGCACCGCCCAGCGAATTGGCGCCGAAACGCAGCGCGTTGGCCCCCTTATAGACCTCCGTGTACTTGTAGGCGGTCGGATCGATTTCCTGAAAGTCGCCGTAGCCGTCGGCGGTGTTGATCGGAATGCCGTCCATGTAAAGCTGCACGCCGCGCAGGTGGAAGTTGCGCGACAGGCTGGAGCCGCGGATCGACAGCCGCGTGTCGTCGCCCCATTTCGGCTGCGCAAACACACCCGGCACATAGTCGAGAATCTCCTTGACGGTATTGGCGACCGTGGAATTCCGGTAGGCGTTGGCCGGCACCAGCGCGACGCCGCCGGGGGCGCGGCTGATCTCGCGCAGCGCTTCCTGCGCGCTCAGCACCGCCAGCGCGCCGCGCACACCGGGGTCGGTATCGCCGGTGATGACGACCTGCGGCAG
>JBARWE010000110.1:0-27588 GCA_049646625.1 Xanthobacteraceae bacterium | reverse complement strand
ACCACCGGCACGCCGCCCGGCGTCGGCATGGGCATGAAGCCGCCGGTCTATCTCAATGTCGGCGACGTCATGACGCTCGGCATCGAGGGGCTGGGCGAGCAGCGTCAGCAGGTGGTCGCGGCGTAAGTCGCATAAGAGTGCGCCGCGGCCGGAGGCGGCGGCGTACCCCGCCAGATCGCGCCTGGTCGTCTCGCACAGGTGGCGGATGGGGCGCGATAAGCCCGGTAGGGCAGCTACCTTCCGCTCGTCGCATGTTGTCGGCGGGGTGCCGCCGTCTTGGCGGCAGCGACTTTCTTCTGCGGCCCGCATAGTGTGCGGTATTTCTCGCGTCTGACGCCGTCGAGAAAATTATCGACGATGGTCGATGTGATGCCGTCAATATCGAGGCTGACCGGCGTTTCGTGGATGTGCTTGCGGATCAGGTAGTAAATGACCGTCGAATGAAGGTGCCAGGCAAGCTCGATCTCCAGGTCGCATGGTGCCTTGTCGGCCGCCCCGTCCGTGCCGCGCAATTCAACCGCGATCTGCCCGAGAAGCTGCGTCACCGGGCCTTGGATATAGCGTTTCGTCAGGTTGCTGCCTTCGAGGCTGGAATGCATGGCGATGCGAATCCAGGTCCTGTCGTCGACCGCGATCAGGTAGGAGCGCAGAAAATCCTTCAGCCGCTCGCGCAACGGCCGGCTCTTGTCGGCGATGGTGTCCTCCCATGACGGATTCCATCGCGACAGGAAGGTCTTTTCATAGACCCGCTCGATAAGTTCTTCCTTCGAGCCGAAGTAACGATAGATCAGCGACTGCGAGACGCCGAGGCGATCCGCAAGGCCGCGCGTCTGGGCGCCGAACCCTTCCTCGGCGAAGAAGTCGATCGCCGCATCGAGAATCATCCGCTCGCGTGCCTGCGGCAAAAGCCGCACGCGCTTTCGCGGCGTGGCGGTTTTCCGGGTGCCGGTTTCCGCCTTCGCCTGGCTCGGTGTTTGTTTTTTCGACATAGCCGTCTCTATCACCTTGCGTGCGCGATTGGCGAGACTCAACGTCAATTCGTCACCTTGCGTGCATAATCGTTCGGTGTGACTTTTAATGCCCCAATTCCCGATACGGCAAAATAGGAAAATGGGCTGGATTGCCGGATGAATGCGGCTTGACAAGCGATTTCACTACTGAAAAGATGATCAATAAGGTGATGGCTGCGCCTGTCGTGCGGCCGGTTTCGGGCGACGTATTCTAGGGGGATGTCGATGGCGGCCAAACGTAAAGTCGTGATTACCTGCGCGGTAACGGGAGCCATTCACACTCCTTCGATGTCACCGCATCTTCCCATTACGCCGGATGAGATCGTGGCCGAAGCGCTGGCGGCGGCGGAGGCCGGCGCCGCGGTGCTGCACCTGCATGCGCGCAATCCCGAGAACGGAAAACCCGACCAGACGCCGGAAGCGTTCGGCCGTTTTTTGTCGCGGATCAAGCAGCAGACCGGCGCCGCCATCAACATCACTACCGGCGGCAGCCCGTTCATGCGGGTCGAGGAGCGGGTCAGGCCGGCCGAGCATTTCAAGCCGGAGGTGGCTTCGCTCAACATGGGGTCGATCAATTTCGGCCTGTTCCACCTGCTCGACCGCTACAAGGATTTCAAGCATTCGTGGGAGCCGGAGTTTCTTGAATCGACTCGCGACCTGGTATTCCGCAACTCGTTCAAGGACATCGAGTACATTCTCAAGACTTGCTACAATAACGACACGCGCTTCGAGTTCGAATGCTACGACATCGCGCACCTCTATAATCTGAAGCATTTCCTCGATCGTGGTCTGGTCAAGCCGCCGCTGTTCGTTCAGTCGGTGTTCGGCATTCTCGGCGGCATCGGCACTCACGTCGAGGACGTGGTGCATATGAAGCGGACCGCCGACCGGCTGTTCGGCGATCAGTATCGCTGGTCGGTGCTCGGCGCCGGCGCCACGCAGATGCGGATTGCCGCGATGTCCGCATCGATGGGCGGCAATGTCCGGGTCGGGCTGGAGGATTCGCTGTGGGCGGGGCCGGGCAAGCTCGCCACCTCGAACGCCGAGCAGGTTCGCCTGGTTCGTTCGGTCATCGAGGGCATGGGCCTGGAAGTCGCCACGCCCGACGAGGCGCGTGAGATTCTAGCGCTCAAGGGTGCTGATAAAGTGAACTTTTAATGCGTGAGCAGCCTTGCCCCGCGCGGCATTTGCCGGCGGTGGCTGCTTGTTGCAGGCCGGGCGGCATGACGAGCCGCCGGCAAGATGACCGATAGGATCGAAGACGTTCAGTTCAGCAAAGGGAGGGTGAAGATGACGAAGTTGACTCGCCGTCAGACCTTGGCGCTTGCCGGGTCCGCGGTTGCAACCATGGCTACGCCGGCGTTTGCGCAAGCCGCTCCGATCAAGATCGGTTTCGGCATGGCGTTGACGGGCGGACTGGCAGGCGGCGGCAAGGCCGCGCTTCTGGCCTATCAGATCTGGGCGGAAGAGGTGAACGCGCGCGGCGGTCTGCTCGGGCGCAAGGTCGAACTGGTGAACTACGACGACCAGTCGAACCCCGCGACCGTGCCCGCGATCTACACCAAGCTGCTCGACATCGACAAGGTCGATCTCGTGATCTCCGGCTATGCGACGGTGCCGACGGCTGCGGCGATGCCGGTCGTCATGCAGAAGGGCAAGGTGTTCCTGTCGCTGTTTGCGCTCGCCGCCAATGATCAGTTCCGTTACGACCGCTATTTCCAGATGCAGCCGAACGGCCCGGAGGCGAAGTTCGAGTTCTCGCGCGGCTACTTCAATCTCGCTCAGAATCTGAATCCGAAGCCGAAGACCGTGGCGCTGGTCGGCGCCGACGCCGAGTTCGGCGTGCTGTGCCTGGAAGGTGCGCGTGAGAACGCCAAGAAGGCCGGCATCAAGATCGTCTACGATCGCAGCTATCCGCCGAACACGATGGACTTCGGCTCGATCGTTCGCGCTATCAAGGCGACCAAGCCGGATCTGGTGTTCATCGGCTCCTACCCGCCGGACTCCGCCGGCATGATCCGCGCCATCCACGAGGTCGGTCTCGACGCCACCATGGTCGGTGGCGGCATGATCGGCTTGCAGTTCGCGGCGCTGAAGCAGCAGCTCGGCCCGCTGCTCAACAACGTTGTCTGCTACGATCTCTATACGCCCGAGCCGACGATGAACTTCCCCGGCGTCGTCGAGTTCCTGAAGAAGTATCAGGGACGTGCCGAGAAGGCCGGCGTCGACCCGCTCGGCCTTTACATTCCGCCGTTCGCCTACGCCGAGATGCAGATCCTCGAAGCGGCGGTCAACGGGGTCAAGTCGCTCGACGACAAGAAGATTGCCGACTACATCCGCGCGAACTCGTTCTCCACGGTGGTCGGTGACATCAAGTTCGGCGATCGCGGCGAGTGGGCCAAGCCGCGGATTCTGTTGGTCCAGTATCGCGGCATTTCCGGTAACGACGTCGAGCAGTTCAAGCAGCCTGGCAAGCAGGTCATTCTTGATCCGCCGCAGTTCAAGTCCGGCGATCTCGTTGTGCCGTTCGAGTCCGTCAAGCGCTAGAGACTGCCCGGCTCCGACCATCGCTACGGTCGGAGCCGGGGTCTGGCGTCTTGCCTCGATTCATCTTGTCCCAACCTGCTTGCAGGCGCCGGCGCTGATGCCGGAATGGCTGGGGTGACATATGACGTTTAGTCTTGATCTTTTTTCGAACGCCATCGTCTCCGGCATTCTGCTCGGCGGCTTCTACTGTGCGATCGCGGTCGGCATCACCATCGTTTTTGGCATGCTCGATATCGTCAACATCGCCCATCCGGCATTCATCATGACGGGTGGGTTCATTGCCTATTTCTTCAACACCCAGTTCGGGATCGATCCGCTCGTGGCCTGCGCGGTGGCGATGATCCCGGCCTACTATCTAGGGCGGCTGCTCTACCGCTTCTATAATGTGGCGTTTGAGAAAAGAGGCGAGGAATCGCTGCAGGGACTGGCGTTCTTCTTTGGCCTGTTGTTCATCATCGAGGTCGCGCTGCTCTTGATCTTCGGCGTCGACTATCGCTTCGTCGAAGCCCCTTATATCGGTTCGACCATCGATATCGGCTTCATCTCGATCCCGATGCGTCTGCTGATCCCGCTGATCGTCGGCCTTGGGCTGGTGCTGCTGATCATCGCTTTCCTCTCGCGCACCTTCATCGGCAAGGCGATCCTCGCGGTGGCGCAGGATCCGCTGGCGCTGCGCCTGGTCGGTGGCAGCCCGGTCAAGGTCAAGGAGGTCGCGTTCGGGCTGTCGATCGCTACCGCCATTCTCGCCGGTGCGCTGTTGATCATCATCCAGCCGATCGAGCCGTCGTTCGGCCGTGACTTCATCGGCCGGGTGTTCTGCATCACCGTGCTCGGCGGCATGACGAGCTTGCCGGGAACGATCGTGGCGTCGATGATCCTCGGGGTGTCCGAGAGCCTGACCTCGACGTTTCTTGGTCCTTCGTGGTCGCCGGCGATTGCCTTCGGCCTGCTCCTCATCACGCTTGCTGTGCGGCCTGTCGGGATTTTCGGACGATGACCTCCTCACTCACCACAGCGCCCGGCGTCAAGACGCGCGGGGCCTCCATGGGCTTCCCGCTGGTCCTGCTGGCCAGCGTCGCCTGCAGCGCGATCCTGTATTTCGTGCTGGATCAGATTGACTCGACCTATGCGTTCCTCGCCGCCTACACCGTGTTGCAGTTTGTCGCGCTGGCGACGGCCTGGAACATCCTCGGCGGCTATGCCGGCTATGTGAACTTCGGCGTCGCGGCGTTCTTCGCCACCGGCGTCTACACCAGCGTCATCATCAACAAGACGGTGCAGTGGCCGCTCATGGTGACGATCGTCATCGCCGCAGCGGCGGCCGGCCTGCTCGGCCTCGGCATGGGCTACCTCACGTTGCGGCTGCGCGGGGTGTTCTTCTCGATCGCGACGCTGGCGCTCGCGGTGGTGCTCAACACCATCGTGGTCAACTGGTCGTTCGTCGGCGGCTCGCGCGGCGTCTATGTGATGCGTCCGCAGGACGTCATCCTGTTCTCCAGTTACGAACGCTACCTGTTCGTCGTGATGCTGGTGCTTGCCATCGGCTCGATACTGATTGCACGGGCGATCGAGAACTCGTGGCTCGGTCGCGGCCTTGCCGCGCTCAAGGACGACGAGATGGCGGCGGAGTGCGCCGGCGTTCCCTCGCTGCGGATGAAGCTGATCGCCACCACCATCAGCGGCGCGCTGTTGGGGGCGGCCGGCGCGCCGTTTCCGTTCTTCGTCACCTATGTCGATCCGCCGACCGCTTTCAGCCTGTCGATTGCCGTCAACGCGATCGCCATGCCGTTGATCGGCGGCACCGCGACGTGGCTCGGCCCGGTCATCGGCGCGCTGCTGCTCGGCACGTTCCAGCAGATCGCCACGGTGACGATCTCCTCCGCCCTCAACCTGTTGATCGTCGGCGTTGTGCTGGTGGTGTTCATTACGGTGGCGCCGAACGGCATCATCGGGTTTGTCAAGGATCTGCGGGAGAAGCGCCGATGAGCAACGCACCCGTGCTGGCATCGCGCGGCCTGACCAAGCGTTTTGGCGGCTTCGTTGCTCTGAAGGAGGTTGACTTCGCTCTTGCCAGCGGCGAGCGCGTCGGTCTGATCGGTCCCAATGGTTCCGGCAAAAGCACGTTCGTCAACTGCCTGACGGGTGCGTTGCAGCCGGAGGAGGGGACCGTCACGTTCAAGGGCGACGACATCACCCGGATGGCGGCCTGGCAGCGTGCCCGGCTGGGGCTGGCGAGGAGTTTTCAGATCCCCCGCCCGTTCCGCGGCCTCACCGTGCGCCAGAACATCGAGGTGCCGCTCGCCTTTGTGTCGGGTCTGTCCAACCAGGCGGAGCTTGAGGCGAAGGCCGATGAGACGCTGGATCGGGTCGGGTTGTTGGCCAAGTCAGCGTCAAGCCCGAAGAACCTGAGCCAGGTCGAGTTGCGCAAGCTCGAACTCGGCCGGGCGCTGGCGGCGCAGCCGGAGGTGCTGATCGCCGACGAAGCGATGGCGGGCCTGTCCGATTCGGAGGTGGACGAAATCCTCGACCTCTTGATGCAGCTGAACAACAAGGGCATCGGCATCATTCTCATCGAGCACATCATGCGCGCAGTCATGCGCTTCTCGCAACGGGTCGTGGTGATCGTGGCCGGCAGCAAGATTGCCGATGGCGATCCGCAGGACGTGATGCAGCATCCTGAAGTGGTGAGGGCATATCTTGGGCAATAGTCTCTCGATCGAGAATGTCAGCGCCGGCTACGGGTCGGTCACGGTTCTGTCCGATGTCAGCGTGCGGGTGGGCGACGGCGAGACTGTCGTGCTGCTTGGCACTAACGGCAACGGCAAGACGACCCTGATGCGTTGCATCACCGGGCAGGTGGTGCCGACGCAAGGATCGATCGTCGCCGAGATCGACGGCGAGCGTCACAACCTGATCGGCCTGTCCACCGAGGAGATCGTCGATCTCGGCATCTCGCTGGTCCCCGAGGGGCGCCGGCTGTTTCCGCGCCTCACGGTGGAGGAAAACCTGACGCTTGGGGCCTTCCGTCAGTTCGCGCGTGAGCGCATCGCGGCCAACATGGATTTCTGCTTCGAGACGTTTCCACGGCTGAAGGAACGGCGCACTCAGTTGGCCGGCTCGATGAGCGGCGGCGAGCAGCAGATGCTGGCGTTGGCGCGCGCCCTGATGGCAAGCCCGAAAATCCTGCTGGTCGACGAGCCGTCGGTCGGTCTTGCGCCCATTCTCGTGGCTCGCATGATCGACAAGATCGCCGAGTTGAAGACCGCGCTCGGCCTGACGGTGGTGATGGCCGAACAGAACTTCGAGCAGGCGGCGCGGATCGCCAATCGCGGCTATGTCCTTGTTCACGGCCAGGTGGCGTTTGCCGCCGACAGCGTCGAGGATCTCCGAAACAGCGACGTGGTGCGCCGGCTCTATCTCGGGATCAGCTAGTGCGATAGCTGCGATAGGCGGAAGGCCGGTTTCGGATGACCACACCCGAACGAAAGGATGAATCCCCGACCTTTGTTCAGCGCCGTTGAACCAGGGTCCGAGGCTCGCACATTTCAACTTGTTCAATTCGGAGAGAACGATGCAGATCAAAGTAAGCCGGGAAGCGATTGCCGAGGCACACAGCAAGCTGTCGAACTGGGGACGTTGGGGCAAGGATGACCAGATCGGCACCCTGAACTTCGTCACGCCCGACCTGGTCGCGCGCGCCGCCACGCTGGTGAAGAAGGGCAAGGTGTTCGGCATGGGCATTCCGCTCGGCCCCACCGGCCCGCAGAGCGGCCTGTTCGGCGGGCGCTGGAATCCGATCCACACCATGCTGGCGACCGGCACTGATGCCATCGCTGGCGTGCAGGACGACGTCGCCAACATGCGCTACGCTGACGATGCTATCAACATGCCGGTGCAGTCGGCGACCCATTGGGATTCGCTCGGCCACGTCTTCTACAAGGACAAGATGTACAACGGCCACGACGCCAAGCACGTCGACAGCCGCGGCGTGCACCGGCTCGGCATCGAACATACGCGCGACCGCATGGTCGGCCGTGGCGTGCTGCTCGACGTCGCCCGCTACAAGGGGGTCGAGTCGCTTGACGATGGTTACGGCATCTCCAACGACGAGCTGGATGCGGTGGCGGCCAAGCAAGGCGTCACGATCGGCAAGGGCGATTTCGTTATCATCCGCACCGGCCACATGGAGCGCTGCCTGAAGAGCGGTGCCTGGGGCGGCTATGCCGGTGGCGATGCGCCGGGCGTCAGGTTCGAGAACTGCTACTGGTGCCACGAGAAGGAAATCGCGGCGATCTGCTCCGACACCTGGGGTGTCGAGGTCCGGCCGAACGAGACGCCGGAAGTGGCGCAGCCGTGGCACTGGGTGGTGATCCCGGCGATGGGCCTGACCATGGGCGAGATCTTCTTCGTCAAGGAACTGGCCGAGGATTGCGCCGCCGATGGTGTCTACGAGTTCATGTTCTGCGGCCCGCCGCTGGTGATCACCGGCGGCACCGGTTCGCCGATCAATCCGCTGGCGATCAAGTAATCATCGAGTGGGAAGCCCGGGTTACTCCGGGCTTCCTCATTTGGAGCGGCTGCCATCGACGAGCCGGGAAGATAAGGACGGGGCCATGCTGAAGACGAACAATCCGAGCACCATCGCGCCGCCGGCGGCGCTCTACAGCCACAGCGTCGAGGTGCCGCCGAATGCGCGCTGGCTTTATACCGCGGGCCAGGTCGGGATGCGGCCGGACGGCACGCTGCCAGAAGGTTTCGAGGCGCAGCACGAGCAGATCTGGCGGAACACGCTCGCCATTCTCGCCGAGGCCGGCATGGGGCCGGAAGATATCGTCCGGCTCAACGTCTATACGACCGATCCTTCGGGAATAAAATTTCTCAAGCCGCATCGCGAAAAATATCTCAAGCCCGGCCATGTGCCGCCGTCGACCTGGGTGGTGGTGCGCCAGCTTGCACGGCCGGAATGGGTGGTCGAAATGGAGACGATTGCGGCGAAGGTCTGAAAGCGGGAATATCGCGCCGGCCGACGATAGAGTCGTCCGGCATGACGTGGAGGTAGACGGTGAGCGAGAATTCTGTGGGACATTCATTGCGCGGCCGGCTGGACTATCAGCCGATCCATCAGCGGCCGCGCCTGCGGTTGCCGGGCGGCGCGCGCCTCGCCGTATGGACCATCGTCAATATCGAGAACTGGCGTCCCGGCTTCGCCATGCCGCGTACCGTGCTGCCGCCGCCGATGGGCCAGCCGATGCTGCCGGACCTGCCGAACTGGGCCTGGCACGAATACGGCATGCGGGTCGGCTTCTGGCGCTTTCTCGATGCGTTGTCGTCGCGCGGCCTCAAGGCAACCTTCGCACTCAACGGCTCATGCTGCGAACTCTATCCGAAGGTCTGCCAGGCGGCGCTCGACGCCGGCTGGGATTTCATGGGGCACGGCTTCGTGCAGCAGCCGATGCACCGCACCGACGACCAGAAGGCGGCGATTGCCGCCACCGTCGCGGCCATCAAGGCGTTCACCGGCAAGCCGCCGCGTGGCTGGGAAAGCCCCGGTTTGACTGAAACCGATGAGACGCTCGATCTGTTGGCCGAAGCCGGCATCGAATATGTCGCCGACTGGGTGCTGGACGACCAGCCGGTCAGCCTCAACACGCGCGCCGGCAGCATCGTCTCGGTGCCTTACACCGTCGAGATCAACGACGTGGTGATGACGGCGGTGCAGCGCATGCCCTCCGACGAGATTCTGCGGCGCGGCCGCGACCAGTTCGACCGCCTCTATATGGAAGGGGCGGAGATTCCGCGCGTGATGGCGATCTCGATCCATCCCTATCTCACCGGCGTGCCGCACCGGATCAAGTATCTCGAAGCGCTTTACGACTATATCCTCGGCCACGAGGGCGTGGTGATGTGGACCGGCGCCGAGATTCTCGACTGGTACAAGGCCGAAGCCGGGATGGCCGCGCCTTCAGCGGGCTGAGGCGCTTTCGTAAAGAAGATGCGTCAGAATAACCGGGAGCGTCGCTTCTGATGAAATCAGAAGCAGTGCTCTAGCCGGCTGTCGAAATAGCGCCTATGATTGCGCCGGCCCACCGGTTCTTTATCTTATTGGCAAATGGATCGAACCAAGTCACCGGCTCAACCTGGCGCGCCCGCGCTTGAAAAAGGGCTTGATCTGCTGGAGGCGTTGGCTTCGGAATCTCGTGGCCTGAGCCAGAAGCAGCTTGCGGATCGGGTTGGGCGGTCCGTCAGCGAAATCTTCCGCATGCTCGGCGTGCTCGAGCGCCGCGGATACGTCACGCGGGATCCGCTGACCTCCGAATACGCGCTGACCCTGAAACTGTTTCGGATCGCGTCGCAGTTTCCGCCCACCGAACGCCTGTTGCAGGCGGCGCTACCGATCATGGAGCAGTTGGCGCGCCGCGTTCAGTTGTCGTGCCACCTTACGGTGCTGCACGGCGAACAGTTCATGGTGATCGCCCGTATCGAGCCGGAATGGCTGATGGGATGGTCGGTCAAGGTCGGCGCGGTGTTCCCGCTGACCCAGCAATATCCCTCGGCGAAGGTTCTCGCGGCCTACCAGCTTGGCGATCGGCGCCGCGAGCTGGCGGAGGTCATCGCACGCAACGATGGCGTAACCAGCAAGGCGGCGCTCGCCGCGCTCGACCGGATTTCGGCCGAGGGCGGCAACTTCTCCAACGACGACGGCTATACGCGGATCTTGGCCTATAGCTGCCCGATCATCGAATCGTCGGGACGCGCGGTCGCCGCTGTCACCGTGCCGCTCGTCAGGCAGGAAAAGATTTCGACCGCCGAAACGGCCCGGATCGCAACGGAGGTCAAGAAGGCCGCAGCGCTGGTGTCCGAAAAGATCGGGGCGCCGCGCGCCGATTGAGGACAGGCCGGGCGTGTCACCGGCGCTCAAGGAACGGTCATCCCGCCATCGACCACCCACGCGGCGCCATTGACGTGCGCGGCTTCGTCGGAAGCAAGGAACGCCACCACGTCGGCGACGTGCTGCGGCTGCCCGTGGCCGGCGGCGCCGGTGCGATCGCGGCTTGACGCGCCGATGCTCGCCCCATGGTCGAGATCGCGGATCATGCGCGACTCGATCGGTCCCGGCAGCACGGCATTGACGCGGATCGCGGTGCCGGCGACCTCGGCCGCCGCCGTGCGGGTCAGCCCCAGCACCGCGTGCTTCGAGGCGACGTAGCCGGCAAGGCCCGCGCGCCCGCGAATGGCCGAGGTCGATGCGGTGTTGACGATGGCGCCGGTCCCGCGTTGCCGCATCCGGGCAAGCACATGCTTCAGGCCGAGGAACATGCCCCTGACGTTGACTTGGTAAAGGCGGTCGAACACCTCGTCAGGGTACTTGTGCAGGGGAGCGACGACGCCTTCGATGCCGGCGTTGTTGGCGAAAATTCCGATCGGGCCGAGGCCGGTCTCGACGGTCTCGACATAACGGGCGGTATCGGACGCACTGGAAACGTCGGCACCGATGGCGAGGGCACCGACGCCCATGGCCTCGACAAGCCGCGCGGTTTCGTTTGCCGCATCTTGGTCGATGTCGATCACCGCGACGCCACGGCTGACGCGCGCGAGCCGCAGCGAAATCGCCCGGCCGATATCGCCGCCGCCGCCGGTGACGACCGACACCGGCGGATCGCTGCGGGCGTCGGTGTTCATGCCTTGATGAAGCTGCAGCCGCCCTCGCTCAACGGGCGCCATGCCTCGGCCGGCGGGATCGTTTTGATCAGCTTGTAGTAGTCCCAAGGATACCTCGATTCCTCGGGCTTCTTCACCTCGAACAGATACATGTTGTGCAGCTTGCGGCCGTCGGCGCGGATTTCGCCCTTGCCGAACAGCGGGTCGTCGGTCGGCAGCTTCTTCATCGCCTCGACCACGGCCTTGCCGTCGTCGGAGGCGCCGAGCTGATCGACGGCCTTGAGGTAATGAAGCGTCGAGGCATACACCCCGGCCTGAAGCGCCGTCGGGTAGCGGCCGTTGTTCTTTGGTGCGAACCGTTTCGACCAGCCCCGCGTCGCGTCGTTCAGATCCCAATAGAACGATTCGGTGAACTGTAACCCTTGCGCGGTCTTGAGGCCGAGCGAATGGACGTCGCTCAGATAGAGCACGGTGGCGACGACGCGCTGGTTGCCTTGCGATATGCCGAACTCGACCGACTGCTTGATGGAATTGATGGTGTCGCCGCCGGCGTTGATCAGGGCGATGATCTGGGCCTTGGATGATTGGGCCTGCAACAGGAACGATGAAAAGTCCTGCGTGTTGATCGGGGTTCGCACGCCGCCGATGACCGAGCCGCCGAGCTTTTGAACAGCGCTCTTGATGTCGGCTTCCATCGCATGGCCGAAGGCGTAGTCGGCGGTCAGCGTGAACCAGGTCTTGCCGCCTTCGGCGACGATGGCGCGCGCCGCGCCGGTGGATAGCGCGTATGTATCGTAGGTCCAGTGAACAAGGTTCGGCGAGCATTGCTTGCCGGTCAGGTCCGACGACGAGGCACCGGAGACCAGAAGCGTCTTGTTGCTCTGCTGGACGACGTTGCGGGCCGCCAGCGCCACCGATGAGTTCGGCGCGTCGATGATGACATCGACGTTGTTGCGGTTGATCCATTCGCGCGCGATGTTGACGGCGAGGTCGGCCTTGTTCAGGTGGTCGCCGCTGATCACCTCGATGGTGCGCTTCATCTGGTGGGGCGTGGCGAGGAAATCATCGACGGCCATCTTGGCGGCAACCAGCGAACCCGGCCCCGTGACATCGGCATAGAGGCTGGACATATCGGTCAGAACGCCGAGGCGAAGCGGCGTATCGGCGGCGGCCCGCCCGGCGAGCGCGGGCATCGCCAGCGCGGCGACGCCCGCTCCGGCGAGGAGTTGGCGTCGATTCAATGAATGCGTCGTCCTCACGATCGTCCTCCCTGTTATTCGGCACGGCGGGCGTGCCCTTGGTGATGAATGGCGTGATGCGTCAGGGCGTCAGCCGTTCGATCAGGCGCCGGTCTTCCACCTCGAAGCCACCGCCATAGACGTCCGACACCATGAAGTGAGCGCCGAGGATCTCAGGGGCGAGATCGGCGACGGGATCGTATTCGGAAGGATGCAGCGTCAGCGCCGCGCGGCCGGTTATCGGCGCGGAGTATTTGAGCGGCGTGCGGCGATAGACGATATCCGAGTAGGCGATGCCCGGCCGCTCCGGGTGCGGGATGCGGCGCACATGGATTTCGCCGGCAGGCTGGTCGGCGCCGTCAACGATGCGGACCAGCGGCGCGTGCGGATCGGGTGTGAAGCTGAAGTCCGCGAGTGCAACGCCGCGCCGCCTGACCCAGCCGGCGATAGTGCCGTCGGGCCGCTCGTCGAAGGCATAATGCGCGTCTTTCTTGGTGTAGCCGAACACCTCGCGCCCGGCGCAGATGCCCATCGGGTCGCTGCAATACATATAAATATGTGTCTCGGTGAACAGGCCCTTGTAGCGGACCGGAACGGTGACCATCAGGTCGAACATCTGCCCGGCATGAATCGCCAGCGTGTGTCCGGGCGACACCATGAAGCGGAATGCGACGCGGTCGCCTTCGATGTCGAACGGCGTATCGGCGAGCAAGGCCGCGACCTTTTGCGGAGCAATGCGAGTGACGATCTCCACGGTCCGAAGCGAGCAGCCCCATTCGACGGGATAGGCCGGTGAGTGGGGTGGGTTGACGCCGCTGTCGGCGCGCAGCGCGTACTTGCCGAACATGCGGGGGTCGTGAGGAGTGTCGTCGGTCATTGACTGGTCTCTTGCTCGTCGCCGTCGTGTTGGCGTCGCCGGCATATCTGCTCGCCATCGCGCGGCACGGACTGCTGCGTCTCGCTGCCGTCGTCATCGCTCCGGCTCAGCTGCTACCGATGCACCGTAATTCTGTATATGAAAGAGTCAAGTCATATATGAAATGCTTTGATGGTTTTCGGCCGGGGCCGCGCAGCCGAAACGCCATCCCGGCGTGCTTGACCTCGGAGGTCCCAAGATCGAGACGGTGGAGTCCGTGGCGACGCGCATCCGCGACAGCCCGAAATATCGCGGCTGAACGGCTTGTGCCCGCGCCGGATTGCGGAATGAAATACCTGCCGCGCGCCGTCGCTTTCAACAAGCTGCGGGCGATGTGCGAAGCGGCGGCTGTCGTTCGCAACGAATTGGGCTGAACGAGTTCAGTGGCTGCGATGGTGCCGGGATCGGGCAACCCATCGAGCCTGCGTGAAAGCATTGGTTGCGGCGGTACAAGAAAAAAAGCCATGTACGGAGCGATCCGCCAAGACTAGTGTTGCAAGACGACTGTTACGCAGTCAGCCATGCTTTTTCAGAAGGCGCGCCATGCTTTACCCCGAGTCCGAGAAGACCGCGTCGCTGAAGCGCCGCCTGTTGTCTTTCATGGACCGCCATATCTATCCCAACGAGGAGCGCTTCTATAAGGAAGCCGAGGAGCTTGGGCCCTGGAAGGTCTATCCGACCGTCGAGGAGCTGAAGCCGAAGGCGCGCGAGGACGGCCTTTGGAACCTGTTCCTGCCCGAGAGCGAGCATGGCGCCGGCCTCACCAACCTGGACTACGCGCCGCTGTGCGAGATTATGGGCCGGTCGCATCTCGCGCCGGAGGTGTTCAACTGCTCCGCGCCCGATACCGGCAACATGGAAGTGCTGGCGCGCTATGGCACGCAGGCTCATCAGGAGCGCTGGCTCAAGCCGCTGCTCGCCGGTGAAATCCGTTCGTGCTTTGCCATGACCGAGCCGGCGGTCGCCTCCAGCGACGCCACCAATATCGAAAGCCGCATCGTGCGCGATGGCGACCACTACGTCATCAACGGCCGCAAGTGGTACACCACCAATGCCACCGACCCGCGCTGCAAGATCTGCATCTTCATGGGCAAGACCGATCCGGACAACCCGGACCGGCACAAGCAGCAGTCCATGGTGCTGGTGCCGATGGACACGCCGGGCGTCGAGGTGCTGCGGCCACTGCCGGTATTCGGCTTCTATGGCGTGCCGGACCGCGCCTCCGAGGTGGTGTTCCGCGACGTGCGCGTGCCGGTCTCCAACATCCTGCTCGGCGAAGGGCGCGGCTTCGAGATCGCGCAAGGGCGGCTTGGGCCGGGCCGCATCCATCACTGCATGCGCCTGATCGGCCTGGCCGAGCGCACGCTGGAAAAAATGTGCCGCCGTGCGGCGAGCCGGGTGGCGTTCGGCAAGCCGGTGTCGGAGCAGACGGTAACGCAGGAGCGCATCGCCGAAGCGCGGATCATGATCGAGCAGGCGCGGCTTCTGACGCTGAACGCCGCCCATGCCATGGATACCGTCGGCAACAAGGTGGCCAGGGCCGAGATCGCCATGATCAAGGTCGCGGTGCCCAACATGGCGTGTCAGGTCATCGACTGGGCGATCCAGGTTCACGGCGGCGGCGGCACCAGCAACGATTTCGGCCTGGCGGCGGCCTATGCCACGGCGCGGCTGCTGCGCCTCGCCGACGGCCCCGATGAGGTTCACCGCAACCAGATCGCGCGGCTGGAATTGAAGAAATACTCCAACAGGTGACGGCGCGGCGGCGCACAAGGACATCATCGAAGGGCTGAAGCAGAAGAACGCCACAGCGGTGCAACGCGCGCTGTCGCGCGACATCCGCAGCACGCGCGCCATCTTTGCCAGCATCGATCAAGGGCGCTGCCCGCTGTTGATGGCCGACGCCTCGCAACTGGATATTTCGCTGGAAGTCTGACGCGCCGCCCTCGACCCTCCCCCGGCGAGCAGGGGAGGGAGGGGCGATCGTCAGCCAGCCTGCTTCAGCCTGGTGGAGGTGCGCGTGCCGGCCGGCACACGGCTTGCGGCGATGGTCTGCGCCAGCGCTTCGGCGGTCGCCGCCGACAGCGTCCAGCCGAGATGGCCGTGGCCGGTGTTGTAGAAGACGCCCGGCCGGCGGCCGGCGCGCACCACCGGCATCATGTTCGGCATCATTGGCCGAAGGCCCGCCCACGGCACCACGCGCGACGTTTCGATACCGGGAAAGCAGGTCCGCACCCAGTCGGTCAGCGGTGTGATGCGGTCGGCGCGGATGTCGCAGTTGTAGCTGTTGAACTCGGCGGTGCCGGCGACCCGGAAGCGGTCGGCGCCGAGCCGGCTGGTGACGATCTTGGCTTCCTCGTCGAGCAGGCTGACCCACGGCGCGGCGTTGCGGCTGGCCGCGTCGTCGAGGTGGACGGTGATCGAGTAGCCTTTCACCGGGTAGACGTTGATCCGGTCGCCCAGCATCGCGGCAAGGCGGCGGCTCATCACGCCGGCGCAGATTACCACGCCGTCGGCCGCGATATCTTCGGCGTCCTGCTCGCGTCCTGTGTCGGACGTGCAGCGGATGCGGAAGCCGCCAGCGGCCGCGGTGATCGTCTGCACCTCGCTGCCGTAGATGAATTTCGCGCCCTGCCGCGCGCAGCTTGCGGCAAGCCCGCGGGTGAACTTGTGGATGTCGCCGGTGGAATCCGACGGCGTGAAAAATCCGCCGAAGTAATCGCCATGCAGCGTCGGCTCGATGGCGCGGATCTCCTGCGGCGTGACCGGGCGGCGGTCGAGACCGCCTTCCTGCAACAGCGCGTTGACCCGCAGACCGGCCTCGAAGCCGGCGCGGTCGTGATAGACGTGCAGAATGCCGCGGCGTTCCAAATCGAAATCGATGCCCTCACGTTCGGCGATAGCGAACAGATGCTGCCGGGCCGCGATCGCAAGCCGTGTCGTCTCGATGGTGTTCTGTCGATAGTTGCGGACATTCCAGGCGAACTCGGCGAGCCAGGAATATTTGTGCCAGCTTGGTGATGGGTTCATCAACAGCGGCGCATCGTTCCGAAACATCCAGCGCACGCCCTTGATGAGGGTCGGCAGGTTGTTCCAGACCTCGGCGTTGCTGGCCGAAAGCTGGCCGCCATTAGCGAACGAGGTTTCCATCGCCGCGTAGCGGTGGCGCTCGATCACGGTGACGTCGTAACCACGCTGCAAAAGGGCATAGGCCGTCGTTACGCCGGTGATGCCGGCGCCGATAATCGCAATGTGAGGCATGGCGTCCTCAAGCTCCCATCAGTCAGAGTCACACGAACGTCGGATCGATCCGACGGGGTGCCCCAATCTGTCATGGGTACCTGAGAGCTTGCTCCGCTTGAGGCCGACCGGCCGGAAGCGGGTTTCTCCTTCGGTGAGCGCCGCGTGAGCGGCGCCTCTCTCCAGATCGTCCTAACGTCGCGGTCCTTTTGCCTGAGAGTTTCCGGGGCGGTTGCTCCATCGGCGCCGGCATTGCGGATGCAATCCCGGTCTCTCCCGCGTCGTCATAGAGGACGGCGAACTCTAGATTAAACCCGCACGGCCCGCAACAGCGGCATGGCGCCACGGCCCGGCTCGCAGCGCCTTGCCTACAGCGCTTTCGTCGGCAGGCGCGGCAGGAAACGGCCGCCTTCGTCCTTGAGGAAATCGAGCATCGCCTGCGCCGGCGGCAGCAGCGTCTTGTCCTTGCGGCGGATGACCGACCACTGCCGCACGATCGGCAGGCCGGCGACATCGAGCGCGACCAGCCGGCCGTCGTCCAGTTCGTTCGCGACCGTATGCGCGGAAATGAACGCGACGCCCAGCCCGGCCAGCACCGCCTGCTTGATGGTCTCGTTGCTGTCCATCTCCATGCCGATTTTCGGCTCCAGTTCGGCGCGCGCGAACAACTGCTCCATCAGCAGCCGGGTGCCGGACCCCTGCTCGCGGGTAATGAAGGTCTCGTAGGTGAGGTCGGCCACGGCCAGGCCGAAGTCGCCGGCGAGCCAGTGATCCTTGCGCGCGACGATGATGTGCGGGTTCTCGCCGATCAGGTGGGTCTCGACCTCGACGTCGGGCGGCGCACGCCCCATGATCGCGAAGTCGATGTCGTAGCCGCGCAGCGCCTGGTGCATGTCCTGGCGGTTGCCGATCGACAGGCTGACGTTGATCTTCGGATGGATTTGCGAGAACGCCGCCATCGCGAAGGGCACGAAATATTTTGCGGTCGAGACGGCACCGATTGCGACGTGCCCGCCGCTCCTCCCCGCCATCATCTCCAGCGATAGCGCGCTGGCCGCGATCGCCGCCTCGATGCGCTCGGCCAGCGCCAGCATGTCGCGCCCGGCCTCGGTGAGGATCATGCCGTCGGCAGTGCGCTGCACCAGCGGCAATCCAGCCAGCGCCTGCAGCTTGCGGAGCTGCAGCGTCACCGCCGGCTGGGTCAGGTTGAGCCGGTTCGCGGCGGCCGTGACGCTGCCGCCCTCGGCCACCGCCGCCAGCGCCCGCAACTGCCGGATGGAAACGTCGCGCAACCCGGCCATATAATAAAATCTTTTATCAGATCTAGAATATTGAAATTTTACTTATTTAACGGCCTCGGTCAACCTCCCTCCCGATCAACTCATGGGGAAAGCGCCGGTCACGGCCCGATCACCCGGAGGGCATAAGGGGAGGCGGCGTCATGACCAGGCGTCCGACACTGCGTCAAACCATCGAGGCTTATGCGGGGAGCGATCCACGGCGTATCGGCGTCGGCCGTGCCATCGAAGCGCTGGCGGCGGCTGCGATCGATATCGCCGATCTGGCCGCGCACGGCATGCTGGCCGGTATCACCGGCGAGGCACGGGGCAAGAACAGCGATGGCGATGTGCAGAAGGACCTCGACCTGCGCGCCGACCGCCTGATCCGCAACGCGCTGCGTCCGATCGCCATCGCCGCCATCGCCTCGGAGGAGGCGGAGACGCCGACAATCCGCGATGCGTCGGCGCCGATCTCGGTTGCCGTCGATCCGCTCGACGGCTCCGCCAACATCAGCACCAACATGGCGATGGGCACGATCTTTTCGATCCTGCCGACGCCCGCCAACATCAACGCCGCCTTTCACCAGCCGGGCCATGCGCAGTTGGCCGCCGGCTTCGTCGTCTATGGTCCGCGGACCGTGCTGGTGCTGACGCTGGGCAGCGGCGTCGATGTGTTCACGCTCGATCGCGCCGCGCGCGCGTTCCGGCTGACGCAGACGCAGGTGCGGATCGACGAAGGCACCCCGGAATACGCCATCAACGCTTCCAACGCGCGGCACTGGGAGGCGCCGGTGCGCACTTATATCGATGACTGCGTCGCCGGCCGCGACGGCCTGCGCGGCCACGACTTCAACATGCGCTGGATCGGCGCGCTGGTGGCGGAAGCCTACCGCATCCTGATGCGCGGCGGCATTTTCCTCTATCCGGCGGATGCGCGCGAGGGGTATGGCGAGGGCCGCCTGCGCCTGGTCTATGAGGCTCACCCGATGGCGTTCCTGATGGAGCAGGCGGGTGGCGCGGCCTCGACCGGGCGCGCCCGCATTCTCGATCTCGCCGCGCGTGACCTGCACCAGCGCGTGCCGCTGATCATGGGGTCGTGCGACAAGGTGCAGCGCGTCGAGCACCTGTTTGCCTCGTCCGCCGCGGTGCCTGTCGAGCGTGCGCCGCTGTTCGCGCATCGCGGCTTGTTTCGCGTCTGACGGGCGAGGCGGCGATGTCCAGAAAGCACCCGATCATCTCGATCACCGGCTCTTCCGGCGCCGGCACCAGCTCGGTGAAGCGCACCTTCGAGCAGATCTTTCACCGTGAGAATGTCACCGCCGCCTATATCGAGGGCGACGCCTTCCACCGCTACAACCGCGCCGAGATGCGCAGCCTGATGGCCAAGCAGGCCAAGCGCGGCAACAAGCATTTCAGCCATTTCAGCCCCGAGACCAACCTGTTCGAGGAACTGGAGCAGGTGTTCCGCAGCTACGGCGAAAGCGGTAGCGGCACGACGCGGCACTATATCCATGACGATGAGGAAGCCGCGCTCTATGGCGGCGTGCCCGGCACGTTCACCGCGTGGGAGCCGCTGCCGAACGATTCCGACCTTTTGTTCTACGAAGGGCTGCACGGCGCGGTCGTCACCGACAAGGTCAACGTCGCGCAATACGCCGACCTCAAGATCGGCGTGGTGCCGGTCATCAACCTCGAATGGATTCAGAAGCTGCACCGCGACCGCAGCGCGCGCGGCTATTCCACCGAAGCCGTGACCGACACCATCCTGCGGCGGATGCCCGACTACATCCATTACATCTGCCCGCAGTTCACCGAGACCGACATCAACTTCCAGCGCGTGCCGACGGTGGACACCTCGAACCCGTTCATCGCGCGCTGGATCCCGACACCGGACGAATCGATGGTGGTGATCCGCATGAAGAATCCGCGCGGCATCGATTTTCCCTACCTGCTGTCGATGATCCCGAACAGTTTTATGTCGCGCGCCAATTCGATCGTGATCCACGGCTCGAAACTCGACCTCGCGATGCAACTGATCCTGACGCCGCTGATCCTGCAACTGATCGACCGCAAGAGGCGAGCCGCATGACCCTCGATTCCTCCGCCCTCCGCGAAACCGCCGCGACATGCGCGGTGACGCATGACGACATGGCCAATGCCATCCGCTTTCTTGCCGTCGACGCGGTGGAGAAAGCCGGCTCCGGCCACCCCGGCATGCCGATGGGTATGGCCGATGTCGCGACCGTCTTGTTCTCGCGCTACCTGAAATTCGACGCCAGGGATCCGGCATGGCCGGACCGCGACCGCTTCGTGCTATCCGCCGGGCACGGCTCGATGCTGCTCTATGCGCTGCTCTATCTCACCGGCTTCGAGGCGATGACGCTCGATGAGCTGAAGGCGTTCCGCCAGTGGGGATCGCTGGCGCCGGGTCATCCCGAATACGGCCACACGCCGGGCGTCGAGACCACCACCGGGCCGCTCGGGCAGGGTATCGCCACCGCGGTCGGCATGGCGCTGGCCGAGCGCATGCTGAATGCGCGCTTCGGCGACGACCTGGTGGACCATTTCACCTATGTGATCGCCGGCGATGGCTGCCTGATGGAAGGCTTGAGCCACGAGGCGGTGTCGCTGGCCGGGCACCTCAAGCTCGACCGTCTGATCGTCTTGTTCGACGACAACCGCATCTCGATCGACGGCCCGACCTCGCTGTCCTGTTCGGACGACCAGCTTGCGCGCTTCGCGGCCTCCGGCTGGTCGGTCCGCACCATCGATGGCCACGACCCCGAGGCCATCGCGGCCGCGATCGAGGCGGCGCATGTCTCCCGTGCTCCGTCCTTGATCGCGTGCCGCACCGTCATCGGCCGTGGCGCGCCGAACCGCGCCGGCTCGGAGAAGGCGCACGGCGCGCCGCTCGGGCCGGACGAGATCGCCGCGACACGCGCCGCGCTCGGCTGGCCGCATGCGCCGTTCGAGATTCCCGAGGCCGTGCTGGCCGCGTGGCGCGCGGTCGGCGCGCAAGGCGGCTGCAGCCATCGCGAGTGGAGCAAGCGGTTGTCGCGCAAGAGCGCCGATCTGCGCGGCCGCTTCATGGATGCGCTGGCCGGCGAACTTCCCCCTGAGGCCGATGCGGCGTTCGCGCGTCTGCGTGTCGACTTCGCCGCCGCGAAGCCGAAACTTGCCACCCGGCAGGCGTCGCAGCGGGTGATCGAGGCCATCGCCCCGGCCATGCCGGTGCTGGTCGGCGGCTCGGCCGATCTCACGCACTCGAACCTGACGCTGGTCAAATCGCAGCAACCGGTGAAGCCCGGTGCGTTCGCGGGCCACTACATCCATTACGGCATCCGCGAGCACGCCATGGCGGCGGCGATGAACGGCATCGCGCTGCACGGCGGCTTCATTCCCTATGGCGGCACGTTTCTGGTGTTCTCCGATTATGCGCGGCCGGCGCTGCGTCTCGCGGCGTTGATGGGCGTGCGCGTCGTCCACGTCATGACCCACGATTCCATCGGGCTTGGCGAGGACGGCCCGACGCATCAACCGGTCGAGCATCTGGCGGCGCTGCGTGTCATTCCCAACCTCCTGGTATTCCGCCCGGCCGATGCGATGGAAACGGCGGAAGCGTGGCAGTGCGCGCTGAGCCAGGCGCGGCGGCCATCGGTGCTGTGCCTGTCGCGGCAGGCGCTGCCGGCGTTCCGCGACGATGCCGGCGCCAACAAGGTGGCGCGCGGCGGCTATGTCGCGGTCGAGCCGGACGAACTGCGCGACGTCACGCTGATCGCCACCGGCTCGGAAGTGGCGATTGCCATCGAAGCGGCGCGCCGGTTGGCCGAAAAGGGCGTTCACGCCGCGGTGGTGTCGATGCCCTGCGTTGAACTGTTCACCGAACAGGATGCCGTCTATCGCGCCGAAGTGCTCGGCTTCGGTCCGCGCGTCGGCGTGGAGGCTGCGGTCGAGGGCACCTGGCCGCGCCTCATCACCTCCTCGGGCGAGTTCGTCGGTATGACCGGGTTTGGCGCGTCGGCGCCGGCCGACGACCTCTATCGCCGCTTCGACATCACCCCGGAGGCCGTCGTCGCGGCGGCCGAGCGCGCCATCGCCCGCTTCTACGCCCGCGGCTGCGTGCAATGACCGCGACCGCCGATCATGCCCGATGACCAACGAGGATATGCTGAGGATAGATCATGGCCCGCATCACGCTTCGGCAACTGCTCGATCACGCCGCCGAATACGGCTACGGCGTGCCCGCCTTCAACATCAACAACATGGAGCAGGGGCTTGCTATCATGGAGGCGGCCGATGATGCCGATGCGCCGGTCATCCTGCAAGCCTCACGCGGCGCGCGCAGCTACGCCGGCGACATCATGCTGGCCAGGATGATCGACGCGCTGGAGGCGATGCATCCGCACATTCCGCTGTGCCTGCATCAGGACCACGGCAACGAGGAGGCGACCTGCGCCAGCGCCCTGCAATACGGCTTCACCTCGGTGATGATGGACGGCTCGCTCGAAGCTGACGGCAAGACGCCGGCCTCCTACGACTACAACGTCACTATTACCCGCCGCGTGTCCGATCTTGCGCACTGGATCGGCGCCTCGGTCGAGGGCGAGCTTGGCGTGCTTGGCTCGCTCGAACACGGCGGCGGTGAGCAGGAGGACGGTCACGGCGTCGAGGGCGAGGTCGGCTACGACCAGTTGCTGACCGACCCGGAGCAGGCGGTGGCGTTTGTGCGCGCCACCAGGGTCGATGCGCTGGCGATCGCCATGGGAACCTCGCACGGCGCCTACAAGTTTTCGCGCAAGCCGGACGGCGACATCCTCGCCATGCATGTGGTGGAGGAGATCCATCGCCGGCTGCCCGATACGCATCTCGTCATGCACGGCTCGTCCTCGGTGCCGCAGGCGTTGCAGGATGCCTTCAACGCTTACGGTGGCGAGATGCCGCAGACCTTTGGCGTGCCGGTCGAGGAGATCGTGCGCGGCATCAGACACGGCGTGCGCAAGGTCAACATCGACACCGATTGCCGCCTCGCGATGGCGGCGGCGTTCCGCAAGGTGGCGGCGCAATCGAAAACCGAGTTCGATCCGCGCAAGTTCATGAAGCCGGCGATGGATGCGCTGCGCGCGCTGTGCCGCGAGCGCTTCGAGCAGTTCGGCACCGCCGGCCACGGGGCGAAGATCAAGGTGGTGCCGCTCGCCGAGATGGCGCGTCGCTACCGCGCCGGATTTCTCGACCCGAAAATCGGCGCCTTCGCCAGCGCCGCCGAATGACGCCCCGTTTTCCCGCCGACATGCACCGGCCGAACGTCAAGGAGACAGTCATGAATCCGCACTCGCTCACGCTCCACGGCAAGGAACGCTACAAGTCCGGCGTGCTCGAATACAAGAAGATGGGCTATTACGAGCCTGACTATGTGCCGAAGGACACCGACGTCATCGCATTGTTCCGCGTTACCCCGCAGGACGGCGTCGATCCCATCGAAGCCTCGGCGGCGGTCGCCGGCGAATCCTCGACCGCGACCTGGACGGTGGTGTGGACCGACCGCCTGACGGCGGCGGAGAAGTATCGCGCGAAATGCTACCGCGTCGATGAGGTGCCGAACGCGCCGGGACAGTATTTTGCCTATATCGCCTACGACCTCGACCTGTTCGAGCCGGGTTCGATCGCCAACCTTACGGCCTCGATCATCGGCAACGTGTTCGGCTTCAAGCCGCTGAAAGGCTTGCGGCTTGAGGATATGCGGCTGCCGGTCGCCTATGTGAAGACATTCCAGGGGCCGGCCACCGGCATCGTCGTCGAGCGCGAGCGGCTCGACAAGTTCGGCCGGCCGCTGCTCGGCGCCACCGTCAAGCCGAAGCTCGGCCTGTCGGGGCGCAACTATGGCCGCGTGGTTTACGAGGCGCTGAAGGGCGGCCTCGACTTCACCAAGGACGACGAGAACATCAACTCGCAGCCGTTCATGCACTGGCGCGAGCGCTTCCTCTACTGCATGGAGGCGGTCAACCGCGCGCAGGCCGCCTCCGGCGAGATCAAGGGCACCTATCTCAACGTCACCGCCGCGACCATGGAGGAGATGTACGAACGCGCCGAGTTCGCCAAGGAGCTTGGTTCGGTCGTCGTCATGATCGACCTGGTGATCGGCTACACCGCGATCCAGTCGATGGCGAAGTGGGCGCGCAGGAACGACATGATCCTGCACCTGCACCGCGCCGGCCACTCGACCTATACGCGGCAGAAGCTGCACGGTGTGTCGTTTCGCGTCATCGCCAAATGGATGCGGCTTGCCGGCGTCGATCACATCCATGCCGGCACCGTGGTCGGCAAGCTGGAAGGCGACCCCAACACCACGCGCGGCTATTACGATATCTGTCGCGAGGACGAAAATCCGATGCGGCTGGAGCACGGCATCTTCTTCGACCAGCACTGGGGAAGCCTCAACAAGGTGATGCCGGTGGCGTCGGGCGGCATCCATGCCGGGCAGATGCACCAGTTGCTCGACCTGCTCGGCGAGGACGTGGTGCTGCAATTCGGTGGCGGCACCATCGGCCATCCGATGGGCATCCAGGCTGGCGCCACCGCTAACCGCGTCGCGCTGGAAGCGATGATCCTCGCCCGCAACGAAGGCCGCGATTACGTTCACGAAGGCCCGGAAATCCTCGCCAGGGCGGCTGAACGCTGCACGCCGCTCAAGCAGGCGCTGGAAGTATGGAAGAACGTCACCTTCAACTACGAATCCACCGACGTGCCGGACTTCGTGCCGTCCGCCAGCGTGTCGGCATAAGGAGAACGACCATGCGTATCACCCAGGGCTGCTTCTCGTTCCTGCCCGACCTCACCGACGAGCAGATCACCAGGCAAGTGCAGTACTGCCTCGATCGGGGATTTGCGGTGAACCTTGAGTTCACCGACGATCCGCACCCGCGCAACACCTTCTGGGAAATGTGGGGCCTGCCGATGTTCGACCTGCGCGATGCCGCGGGCGTCATGATGGAGCTGGCCGAATGCCGGCGCGTCTATGGCGACCGCTACATCCGCCTGACAGGTTTCGATTCCAGCCACGGTTGGGAGTCGGTGAAGATTTCCTTCATCGTCAACCGGCCGAAGCACGAGCCGGGCTTCCGGCTGGAGCGGCAGGAGGCGGCCGGCCGCAACATCCGCTATACCACGCGCGCCTATGCCTGCGACCGGCCTGAGGGCGAGCGCTACACGGCCGGGTGAGGCGATGGCCATGGACGCCATCGCCAAGCCTGCCGCTGACATGCCCGCCGTTGATGCGTCGGCGGTCGATCTGCGTCGCGAGCTTGAGGAGGCCGGCATCGGCGAGGTGCTCGGCCAACTCGACCGCGACCTGATCGGGCTGAAGCCGGTCAAGACTCGCATTCGCGAGATCGCTTCGCTGCTTTTGATCGAGCGGGTGCGCGCGCGCCTGGGCCTGAGCGCCGCGCCGCCGACGCTGCATATGTCGTTCACCGGCAACCCCGGCACCGGCAAGACGACGGTGGCCTTGCGCATCGCCAGCATTCTGCACCGGCTCGGCTTCGTGCGGCGCGGCCATGTGGTGTCGGTGACGCGCGACGAACTGGTCGGGCAGTATATCGGCCACACCGCGCCGAAGACCAAGGAGGTGCTGAAGAGGGCGATGGGCGGCGTGTTGTTCATCGACGAGGCGTATTATCTCTATCGCCCCGACAACGAGCGCGACTACGGCCAGGAGGCCATCGAAATCCTGTTGCAGGTGATGGAGACGCAGCGCGACGACCTGGTGGTGATCCTCGCCGGCTACGGCGAGCGCATGGATCAGTTTTATGCCAGCAACCCTGGCTTCCGCTCGCGCATCGCCCATCACATTGATTTTCCCGACTACAGCGACGCCGAACTGTTGGCCATCGCCGAACTGATGCTCGACGGGCAGAATTACGTCTTCAGCGACGCCGCGCGCGCGGCGTTCGCGCGCTACATCGCCTTGCGCAAACTTCAGCCGCTGTTCGCCAACGCGCGCTCGATCCGCAACGCGCTCGACCGCATCCGGCTCCGGCAGGCCAACCGGCTGGTGGCGGAGATGCAGCGTCCGGTGACGGCAGACGATCTCAGCGCCATCGAGGCGGCCGACGTGCTGGCGAGCCGCGTGTTCGCGCGGGCCGACGCTGAAGGCGAGGGGACGCGGGGCGCCTGAGCGCGGGGACGGCACGAGGCTCCTTGCGGCGTGTGGCCACCGGGGTCTACTGTCGCGCGCCGGCTGCGGCCGGCGCATTGTCCGTTTTGCCGAGTGCCCCATGCCCGCGCCCAAACCGCCTGCCTTCGAGACTCTGAGCCTGCATGCCGGTCAGCAGCCCGATCCCGCCACGGGTGCGCGGGCGGTGCCGATCTATCAGACGACGTCCTATGTGTTTCAGGACACCGATCACGCCGCCGCGCTGTTCAATCTCGAACGTGCCGGCCACCTCTATACCCGCATCTCGAATCCGACCATCGCGGTGCTGGAGGAACGGCTGGCGGCGCTGGAGGGCGGCGTCGGCGCCGTCTGCACCGCAAGCGGCATGGCGGCGACGCATCTGGCGATCGCGACATTGCTCAGCGCCGGCGAGCATATCGTCGCCTCGGCCTCGCTCTACGGCGGCACCATCAACCTGTTGCGCCACACGCTGCCGCGCTTCGGCATCACCACCACCTTCGTCAAGCCGCGTGCGCATGATGACCTCGCCGCCGCGATCCAGCCGAATACGCGGCTGGTGATCGGCGAGACCATCGGTAACCCCGGCCTCGAAGTGCTCGACATCCCGCGCGTGGCGGAAATCGCCCACGCGGCGAAAATCCCGCTGATGATCGACAACACTTTTGCCACGCCCTATCTCAGCCGGCCGATTGCGCATGGCGCCGATATCGTCGTCAACTCGACCACCAAGTGGATCGGCGGCCACGGCATCGCCATCGGCGGCGTGGTGGTCGATGGCGGGCATTTCGACTGGGCTGCATCGGGCAAGTTTCCGGTGCTGACCGAGCCTTACGCGGGCTATCACGGCATCGTCTTCAGCGAGGAGTTCGGGCCGAACGCCTTCATCATGCGCGCCCGCACCGAGGGCCTGCGCGATTTCGGCGCCTGCCTGTCGCCGACCAATGCGTTCCAGATTCTGCAAGGCACCGAGACGCTCGGCCCGCGCATGGACCGCCACATCGCCAACACCCATGCGGTGCTCGCCTTTCTGAAAAGCAACAAGGCGGTCGCCTGGGTGGTGCACCCCGACCTCGCCGATCACCCCGACCATGCGTTGGCCAAGCGGCTGCTGCCACGCGGCGGCGGTTCGATCGTCTCGTTCGGCATCAAGGGTGGACGCGAGGCGGGTCGCAAGTTCATCGAGGCGGTGCGGCTCGTCAGCCATCTCGCCAATGTCGGCGACGCCAAGACGCTGGTGATCCACCCGGCCAGCACCACGCACCAGCAAATGAGCGCCGAGGAATTGCAGGCCTCCGGCGTCGGCGAGGAATTGATCCGGCTGTCGGTCGGCATCGAGGCGGCGCAGGACATCCTCGACGATCTCGGCCAGGCGCTCCGCATGTCGCAGAAGGTGTGAACCATGCAGCTCAAGGTCAACGGCATCGATACCTTCGTCGCCTGCGGCGGCCGCGAGTTCGACCCGGCGCAGCCCACCGTGGTGATGCTGCACGGCGCCGGCTTCGACTCCTCGACGTGGTCGCTGCACAGC